>VFZP01000136.1 GCA_016871115.1 Acidobacteriota bacterium | reverse complement strand
CACCTCGCCGAGCTGAAAGTGGCCAACGACAACTGACCCGAAAGCCTGGGATATGATCATATCCCGGTCCTTTGCTTCAGCCCGAAAGGCTGCCAGCGGATCTATGCCGCTGATTCAACGAGGCTTTCCCATCATCACAAAGTAGGCACACCCGGCCAGCACGTCGTCCTCTGGCGAGGCGCTGGTGAGCAACGGCTGCAGAATCGTATCTGTTTTGGTGCGCTCGCCGCTTTCGAGCAGCACGCCCGCGTAGTTGTTCATCGTCTCGCGGGAGGTCTTCCCCCCGCGCGCAATCGCCAGTTCAAAGTAGCGCGCACTCTCTGTGGGCAAGCCGCGTTCGGCGAGCGCCGTTGCCAATTCAGTGAAGCTGCGCCGCGGCCGCTCGCCCAGCCAGATTCCCGCAAACGGCAGCGAGCGTCTCACCGCGGGAGAACGTAGTGCGTCCGCGGCAATCTGCGCGCTCGCCGCCACGCCTTGGTACACCTTCACCACTTGCCCGCGCTCATCGAGCAGGAAGCTGGCGGGGAGCCCAATCTCGCGGCGGCGGTCGAAGAGGTGGCGATGAAACAGACTCCAAGCCGCGAGTTCCTCCGGAGATGGACGCACCAGTGTGAACGGCGCACCGGCCACCGGACGCTGCTGCGCGTCTTCATCCACCGACGCCACCACCACGCGGACGCCCGCCGCGGCGAAGCGGCGTAAGGATTCCGGTGCACTCCACTCTTTCATTTCCTCGCGGCACAGCGGGCACCACGAGGCCCAAAAGTTGACCAGGGTACGGCGCCCGGCCGTAACGCCCTTCATCGCGGGAGCGGGCATGGGCTCCACGAGCCACACTGATGCCGCGATCTCCGGTACGGCGGAAGCACGCGCCACGATGGGCTGCGCGTTGATTGATTCAAAGGATTCCGCGCCTTGGGTCAGGCGGTAGGAACCGCGCTCCGGCACAGACCGGGCAACCTGCTCCGCGCCATCCGGCCACCGAATGCGAAGTCGATTGGCCTTCTCGCCGCGAGGCAGCGCAAAGTGCAGACGCCGCGAACTCTGCGTCAGATACCCGGAGCCGGCTTGCACGATCCGCACCAGTTTCCGGCCGCTTTCGGTGGTGAGCTCTGCCATCGCGCCGTCTGCCGCAACACCGGCAGCAAACCCGGGATGCGCGGTGAGCCGCTGCCCGGCGCTCGACCACATGTTGCTCACGTACAGATCCAACCACCCGTCGCCATCGTAGTCGCCCCACGCAACGGACATGCCGGCGCCCAGATCCTCCACGCCGGCCCGCGCCGCCACGTCTTCAAACGTGCCGTCGCCACGGTTGCGGTAGAGATTGTTGCGGCCGAAGTCGTTGGCTACGTAGAGGTCCGGCCAGCCGTCCTGATCGTAGTCCGCCCACGACGCCGCAAAACTGAAGCGATTGTTGTTGGCGTTCATGCCGCTGCGCGCGATGACATCTTTAAACGTGCCGTTACCGCGATTGCGATAGAGTTGGTTGGGCGGGCCGTTGGTGGCGTCGTAGTATGGCGTGGGCGCGTCGTAGACGGCTCCTGCGGTCCAGAAATCATAGGCGCAGACGTAGATGTCGAGCCACCCGTCACGGTCGAAATCCGCTACCGCGGCCGAGGTCAGGGCCGCGGTGGCCGGGCCGAACCCGGGGTTGGCCTTGCGGACAAAGCGCCCTGCGCCGCCGTTCACCCGCAGCACCAATTGCGTTCCCATGACCAGCAGCAGATCCTGATCGCGATCATTGTCGAAGTCAGCGAACAACGCCATCGAAGTGGCATCCAGCACGTTGACTCCGGCAGCGGCGGAGACATCGTCGAACGTACTGTTGCCATTGTTGCGCAGCAGCCGGTTGGGTAATCCGGCCGGCTGGCATACGTAGAGATCTTCCAACCCATCGCCGTTGTAGTCACCCACGGCGATGCCGTTGTGTCCGTGAACGTCGATGCCAGTGGCTTCGTCCAGAATGGAGCGCTATTCATCGAGCCCTTTGGAAAGCTGCTCGCGGAAGGCAGCGGTGTGGCCGAGCGCGCGCACGGTCACGTCGCGAAAACGCGGAGCCGCACCGGACTCGCGCACCTCAGCCAAGCGACCCACATCAAGACGCTGCGGCGTCCAGGCCGCGCCGGGCGCGGTGCGAGCGAAGGTGGCTTGTACGGGACCAGTCAGCGACAGCCGCCCGCTGCCATCGGCGGACTCACCGCCCAGTTCAACGCGCAGGCCCAAGACCGTGGACAATTCGGCCGGCAGCGCGCGGTTGCTGGCGACAATCTTCAGTTCAAAAACTTCTAGCTTGCGGAAACGCGCCAGCCGTCCCGGCGGCCACGGCAAGGCCGTCTTGTTTTTCTAAATGAACGCATTGATCGCTTCGTAGTCCTGCTCGCCCAGCCAGTGATCCTTAAACGCGTCAGCGCGCACGAGGATGCGATCCACTTCGGCGGCACGCGGCAGCTTGACGCGTACGCGGTAGTCCTCCCGTTGCTGTCCGCCAGCTACGCCGGCGAGGATCGGCAGCAGCTTGGCCGGAGCACGCATCTTTAGAATTCGAAGCGCAAGCTGAGCTGGATCTGGCGGCCCGTCCCGCGAGTGGTGGCGATGCGGCCAAAGTCACCGCGCCCCCGCACAGCGGAGGGCACGTTGAAGTTCGCGCGATTGGGCAGATTGTAGAAATCGCTGCGGAACAGCAGGCCGTAGCGTTCCTTGATGGACCAGCGCTTGTTGACCGAAAGGTCGAGGTTGATCTACCCCGGCTCAAAGCCGACCGCGCGCGCCGCGTTGCCAAAGTTACCCAGGCCGGGCGCGGCAAAGCACGAGGTGTTAAACCACTGGCTCAAATAATCATTGCGCGACCGGCCGCTATCCAGCAGCGGATCGCACGTCAGGTTCGGCCGCGGACTGCCGGCAAAGGTATTGGTGAGGTTGGTCTGTTCGATCGCGCCCCACGGCGCGCCAGTGAAGAACTCGGCGATCGTGCCGATGGACCAGCCGCCCACCGCAGCGTTGAGCACGGGATTCGCGATATCCATCCGGCGGCCCTTGCCGAGCGGCAGTTCATACACGCTGCTGGCAATGAAGCGATGACGCACATCGTTCCCGGAATAAGAACGGTCCAGCGCGCGCAGTTTCGGATGCGTGTAGCCGTTGCCTTCGCCGCCCGCAAATTCGTTGCCCCCTCGATGTTGTCGAGATACTTGGCCCACGTGTAGTTGGCCAACAGATTGAACCCGTTCGAATAGCGCCGCTCCACTTTGAGGTTCATCGCATGATACGAAGAACTGCCGCAGTTCGGCGTCAGGCGGTTGACGGCGTTGTATTGGGGGAAAATTCGCGCGGTCTGACTCTGCGTTGCCGGCCCCCGCCCGTTCACCGGCGGAATGACGTTGAGACTCACAGCCGCGCCGCCGAGCTTGCGCCCCAGATTACCCAAGTACGCGGCCTAAAACAGCATGCTGGCGCCGAGTTCGCGCTGCACCGTCAGGTTGTATTGTTGCGAGTACCCGTTCACGTGGTTCTGCGAGATGAAGTCCGGCGCGGCCCGCGGCGCCTGGCCCACACGCACGGCGCCCCAAGCAGGGCCGATGGGCTCGCGGGTTCCGGTGGGCAAGCCGCTGCGGAAGAGGAACGCCGGCGTCAATCCACCGTCCGGCGAGCTAAAGGAGAAGTTCGCGCCGAAGCCCTGGGACAACGTATTCACCACGGCGCCGAAATAGCTGCCCAGATAGTTGATGCCATAGCCGCCGCTCACCACCGTGCGAGCCATGGGCTTCCAGGCAAACCCAAAACGCGGCGCAAAGTTGTTCTTGTCAAAGCCGTGCGCGTACTTGCCCAGCCCATCGCGCCCGGAGAACGTGACGATGCCCGGCGTTCCCGACACCGGATTGATCGCCGTGCCGTTGAAGCCGCTTTGCCGGTTGTCGATGCGTTCCCAACGGGGCGTATCGATCTCCCAACGCAAGCCGAGATTGAGCGTGAGGTTCTGCGTCACCTTCCAGTCATCTTGTACATAGGCGCCGTAGTAGTCGGTGCGCGCCTCGAACAAGTCTGGCCGGTTCTGGCCCGCGCTCGTGGTCCAGCCCAGCAGCAGGGAAGCCATGCCGCTGCGCGTGGCGCGGTCATTGAATGTGAACGTACCGCCGCCGGTTTGCGAGAGCTTGTCCTTGTTGAGTGAATAGCGCATTTCAAACCCGGCCTTGAGGGTGTGTTTGCCGCGGATCATCGTGAGGTTGTCAACAAGATGATGCGTCAGAATCGGCGTCTGGATGCGCTCGTTGGGTGTGGTGCTCAGGCCGGATTGCCCGGTGACGCCAATCACCGGGAACGCTTCAACATCGACGCCGCCCAAAGCGATCTTGCCATTGAAGCCGGACCCGGTTCCCGCCGCGCGATTGATGTGCTTGCGGATTGAGTATGCATAGCGCACCTCGTTCAGCACGGTAAGTGTGAAGTTGTGCATCCACGAGCCCAAGGCGGCATGGATCCTGTTCTCGCGGATGCCGGCGCGTGTGTCGGCGATGCGTTCGGGGTAGGCGTTGGCAACATCCTGCGGTGCGCTGATCGTGTTGTAGCGGCCAAAGATGCGATCGTTGTTGCCGAGCGCATGGTCCACACGCAGCGTCAGCGCGTCCTGCGTCAATTTGTCAGAGACGTTTACCGTATAGTTGGCGCCCGGCGCGCGCGTGATGTCCGACGCCACGTTCTCCTGCGGATACAACGCGGTGAGTTGCCGCGCGATGGGGTCAACACGGCTGGCGGGAATCACGCCGCCGGGGAATGGCTGCGTGGTCACGGGATCCAGCACGGCGAGGTCGCGGCGATTCGAAAAGTCGCCATTGCGCTCGGGAGCGTGCGGCACGATCAAGCCCGACACGGTCACGCCGTCCCGCCGGCGCGCTCCTTCGTAATTCACGAAGAAGAAGGTCCGGTCTTTGCGAATCGGGCCGCCGAGCGACGCACCAAAGATGTTGTAGCGCAGGGGCGCTTTGCGCGGCGCAAAGAAGGTGCGGGTATCGAGCGCCTGATTGCGCAGAAACTCGTAGGCCGCGCCGTGGAAGGAGTTGGTGCCGGAGCGCGTGGTCATGAGGATGAGACCGCCGCCCGCGCGTCCAAACTCGGCCGAGAAGTTGCTCATCTCCGCCTTGAACTCCTGGAGCGACTCCGCCGGCGAATTCAACTGCAACTGCGCCACGCCGAGCGACATGTTCTGCACTACCGCGCCGTCAAGCTGCCACATCTGATTTTGGCTGCGTCCGCCCGCCATCGAGAACATCGGCACCTGCTCGCCGCCCGTCTCGTTGGTGAAGGTGACCGCGCCCAGCAATCGCACGAGGCCCGCTGTGCACCGGCTTTCAAGAGGCATGTTCAGCACACTGGTGCGCTCAATCAACTGCCCCACGGAAGAGGTTTCTGACTCCAGCAGCGCGGCCTGTGCCTTCACTTCAATCGTTTCGGTCACCGCGCCCACCGTCAGCCGCAAGTCCGCCGTGCGCGTGATGCCGGTTTCGAGAGTGATGCCGCCCTGCACCACTTTTTTGAAGCCGGTCATTTCCACCGTCACTTCATAACCACCGGGAATGAGCGCCGGAAAGAGGTAATTACCGGCTTCGCTGGTAGTCGCTTCGGTAGCGACACCGGTCTGCACGTTGCGTGCGGTTCCTTTGGCGCCCACCACCACTGCGCCGGTATCGTCTGTTACCAGACCCGCAAGGCGCGACTGCGTCTGCGCAGTTAACAGGTGCGCAAAGAGGACACTCAGAACCAGGAGACCCCGGACAATCATGGGCCGAGTTTATCACTTGCGATCCAACTCTCCAGGCTTTCAACTCTTGGGCCGAATCCGCGCCGTGTGCGTTGCCGGCGGGCAGGCGTCACAATAGGGGATATGCATAGCTGGGCCGTATTCGGCTGCCTGCTCGCGCTGATGGCGGAAAGTGCATCCGCAGCCACCAGCGAACCCGTTCGCTTCAGCCGCGACGTGCTGCCGCTACTATCGGAAAAGTGCCTAAGCTGTCACGGGCAGGATCCGAAGAGTCGCATGGCGGGCTTGCGGCTCGACACCCGCGATGGCGCGATGGCGATACGCAAGACGGGCGCCGCGGTGGTGCCGGGCAAGCCGGATGAGAGTCTGCTGCTCGCGCGCATCCGCCCGCAGAATCCCCAGCGCGTGATGCCGCCCGCCTACTCGCACAAGGCGCCGTTAACCGATCGTGAAGCGGCGCTGCTGCGGAGTTGGATTGAGCAGGGTGCGGCGTGGGGCAAGCACTGGGCGTTCGAAACACCGGTGCGCCCGGAGATGGCGCCGGCGCCCGCGAAACACCCAATAGACGCGCTGGTGGAGCGGCGGCTGGCGCGCGATAACCTGCGCCTTTCGCCAGAGGCTGCGCGTGCAACGGTGGCGCGGCGGATGGCGTTCGATCTCACCGGGCTGCCGCCCGCTCCCGAGGCGCTGGCGGCGTTTCTGAATGACCGCGCCCCCGGAGCGCATGAACGTTTGGCCGGCGCGCTGCTGGCCAGCCCGCATTTTGGCGAACGCATGGCGATGTGGTGGCTCGACGCGGCGCGCTACGCTGACACCGACGGCTTCCAGGCCGATGCCACGCGCTTCAACTGGCCGTGGCGCGATTGGGTGATCGCGGCGTTCAACCGGAATCAGCGCTTCGATCAATTCACGATCGAGCAGTTCGCCGGCGACCTATTGCCCAACGCCACGGCCGATCAGAAGCTCGCCACCGCCTTCCACCGCAATCACATGACGAACGGCGAGGGTGGACGCGACCCCGAGGAGTCGCGCATTGACTACGTGCTAGACCGCGTGAACACCACGGGCACGGTTTGGCTGGGGCTCACCCTCGGCTGCGCACAATGTCATAGCCACAAGTTCGACCCGATTTCACACCACGACTACTATTCGATGTCGGCGTTTTTCAACAGCGTTGACGAAGACGGGCGCGCCGGAAAGAATGCCAAACCTTATTTGAGCTACCAGTCTCCCTATGCGGCGCGCTCCATCGCCGAAGCCGCGCAACTGGTGGACGAGCGCAAGCCACGTAAAGCGCAAGCCCGCCGCGACGCTGAACAGCCTTTCGCGGCGTGGCTCGAGGCTCGTTTCGCCGAAGTGCGCAACGGAGGCGGCTTCCAAGCCTGGCGGCCGCTCCGTGCGCTGGCGCTTGAAACCGCCGAGGGCTCACGCCTTGCGCAGGATCAGGCATCTTTCGTGATCGAAGCCGCCGGGCCGAACCCGCGCCAGGACGATTACCGCGTTGTTGCCGACGGCGAGCCGCTGGGCGAAATCACGGGCATCAAACTGGAAGTGTTCCCACCGCTCACGCGCGGAGCATCCGGCGAGTTTCTCCTCACCGACATCAAGGTGCAAGTGCGGCGGCGCGGCAATTCGCAGGTGCGCGACATTCTGGTGGGCGGCGCGATTGCCGACTACTCAGCCGACAAAGCAAAGAACGACAACTACGGCGATGTGAAAGACACGCTCGACGACGACCCGCGCAATGGCTGGACGACCAAGGGCGCGAGCCGCACCGAGCCGCACACCGCGCTCTACGCGCTGGCCGAGCCGCTGACGCTGGCGGGCGGTGAAGAACTGGTGTTCGAGATGCGCCACCGGTCCACCAAGGGTGACGCGAACATCGCGAAGTTCCGGCTGTCGGTGACAGGTGAACCGGGCCCGGCGGTGCGGAACGTGGAAGCCGCCCCGCGTGAGCAACTGGCGCGGGCCAGTTCCGTCGCCGCGTTGGAGGCCAAGGTGCGCGAACGGCTCTTCGAGCAGTTCCTCACCGGCTACGCACCCTATGTAGCGGCCAAGGCCGCGCTGGGCCGCGCGCAGCGCCAACTGGACGAAATCAAGGACGCGGGCAAAGTAGACGTGATGGTGCTGGCCGAGCGCGCGCAACCGCGCGACACGCACGTGCTGCTGCGGGGTGTGTGGGACAAGAAGGGCGACGTGGTGAAGCCGGATGTGATCCCCGCCATCGCCCCCTGGCCCCAGGACGCCGAGCGCAACCGGTTGGGACTGGCGCGGTGGATTGTGTCGCGCGACAACCCGCTCACGGCGCGCGTGGTGGTCAATCAGATCTGGCAGCTTTTCTTCGGCGCGGGACTCGTGCGCACCACTGAAGACTTCGGGCTCCAGGGCGAGCAGCCCACGCATGCGGAGTTGCTCGATTGGCTCGCTGTTGAGTTTATCGAAAGCGGCTGGGACGTGAAGCACATCGCCAAGCTGATCGTCACCAGCGCCACGTACCGACAGAGTTCACAGGCAAAACCCGCGCTCCTTGAACGCGACCCGGAGAACCGGCTCCTGGCGCGCGGCGCGCGGTTCCGCCTGCCCAGTTGGATGCTGCGCGATGCGGCGCTGAGCCACGCGGAACTGCTGAATCCCGCGCTGGGTGGACCGCCTGCGCGGCCCTATCAACCACCGGGCGTATGGGAAGAACTCTTCATGGGCCGCTTCAAGTACGAACCGAGCGAGGGCCCGGCGCAGTATCGGCGCACGCTCTATACTTTCTGGCGGCGGTCCATCGCACCCACGTTTCTGTTTGACACCGCGCAGCGCCGCTCGTGCGAAGTGCGCGTTTCACGCACCAATACGCCGCTCCAGGCGCTGACGCTGCTGAACGACGAGACGTACCTGGAAGCGGCGCGCGCACTCGCTTCCAGCGCGAAAAATCCGGCGGCGATTTTCGCACGATTGGTGGGCCGCGGGCCGCGGGCCGCCGAACTCACCGTACTGCAACGTGAGTATGACCGCGCGCGCCGCTACTACTCCGCGCATCGGGGCGACGCGGAAAAACTCCTGGCCGTGGGCCAATCGCGCCCGCCACTCGATGGCGACTTGGCGCAACTCGCAGCTTCCATGGTGGTGGCCAGCATAACTCTGAATCTCGACGAGGCGATCACGCATGAATAACCTATCGCGCCGCGTGCTGCTCGCAGGCGTCGCGCCTTTTGTGGTGACGCGCAGCAAAGCCGCGCCTTCGCTCCAGGGAGCCGTGATCGGCCACGGCGCGCATCGCTACCGTGTGGATCTCAATTGGAGCAAGGCCGACCCCGCGCAGTTCCCAGTCCGCGATTGCCACGAGATGATCCAGGCCGCGGACGGCCGCCTGTTCCTTCTCACCAATCACGCGAAGAACAACGTACTGATCTACGACACCGCCGGCAAGCTCCTCGACTCCTGGACGCTCGGCTTCAACGGCGCGCATGGCCTGTCTTGGCATCGCGAAGCGGACGGCAAGGAGTTCCTCTACGTCACCGACACCGGCACGGGCCGCGTGGTGAAGACATCGCTGACCGGCGAGATTGCACTCGAGCTGCCGCATGCGCACAAGTGCGGCGCCTATCGACTGGCAGACGTCTACAGCCCGACGGAGACCGCGGTGGGCCCGAACGGCGACATCTACGTCGCTGACGGCTACGGCTCGCAATACATCCTGCGCTTTGACCGCACCGGACGCTACCTCGCCAAATTCGGCGGCAAGAGTTCGCAGCCGGTCAACAAAGGCAAATTCCTGCAGGCGCACGGCGTCGCGATTGACGTGCGCGGCTCTGAGCCGCTGGTGGTCTGCACCGCGCGCATCCGCAACGAGTTTCAATGGTTCACGCTGGAGGGCAAGTACGTCCGCACCGTTTATCTGCCGGGCGCCTACATCAGCCGGCCGGTGATTGCCGGACGCTACCTCTACTCCGGCATCTGCTTCGGTATGTTCCACAGCGACTTTCGCATTTGGCAAAACCGTGGCTTTGTCACGATTCTGGACGATCAGGACCGCGTGGTTTCGAACCCAGGCGGCCACGCGCCGAAGTACGACGGCGAGGGAAAACTGCAGATCATGCTGCGGGACCAGCCTGTCTTCCGCAACTGCCACGACGTGTGCGTGGATCGCCAACGCGACCTCTACGTCTGCCAGTGGAGCTCCGGCAACGTCTATCCGTACAAGCTCCGGCGCGAAGGATAAATCATGAACGGCGACGCACTCCATACTACGCGGCGATTCTTTCTCGGCCAAGGCGCAGCCGCCGTGCCGCTCGGATCGATTGCACTCTCTTCGTTGATGGCTGCCGACGAGCGGCCGGCGGCAATCGGGCTGCCGGGACTGCCGAATGTCGCACCCAAGGCCAAGCGCGTCATCTTCCTCACGCAGTCCGGCGGGCCTTCGCAGATCGAACTCTTCGACTACAAGCCGGGCCTGATGAAGCTGGCCGGACAGGAACTGCCGGACTCGGTACGGCAGGGCCAGCGGGTCACCACGATGACGGCCAATCAGAAGCAACTCATCATGCCCGGGGTGACAAAGTTCGCGCGGCACGGGAAAAGCGGCGCGACCATCGGCGAGTGGCTGCCGCATCTGGCGACCGTGGCCGACGACGTGTGCTTCGTGAAGTCGATGCACACCGACCAGATCAACCACGCGCCGGCGATGACGCAGTTTCTCACGGGCCATCAGATTCCGGGCCGGCCGAGCATGGGCGCATGGGTGAGCTATGGACTGGGCAGCGCCAACCGCAACCTGCCGGACTATGTCGTGATGCTGTCAAAGATGCAGCGCCCCAGCGACCAGCCGCTCTACGATCACTACTGGGGCAGCGGCTTTCTCCCCTCGCGCTACCAAGGCGTGAAGCTGCGGAATGCCAAGGACGCCGTGCTCTACCTGCAGGACCCCGAGGGGCTTCCGCGCACGCTGCGGCGCGGCATGCTGGACGGCCTCGCCGAACTCAACCAGCGCCGGTTAGCGGAGACCGGAGACCCCGAGATTGCCACGCGCATCCGCCAGTACGAAATGGCGTACCGCATGCAAACGAGCGTGCCGGCGATGACCGATCTTTCGAAGGAACCCGAAGAAGTGTTTGAGCTATACGGGCCGGATTCTCGCCGCCCCGGAAGCTACGCCGCCAACTGCATCATGGCGCGGCGTCTCGCCGAAAGCGGCGTGCGCTTCATCCAGCTTTTTCATCCGGACTGGGATCACCACAGCCGCCTGCCTTCCTGGTGCACCGCGCGATGCCGCGATACCGATCAGCCGAGCGCGGCGCTGATCAAAGATCTGAAGCGGCGCGGCATGCTGGACGACACGCTGGTGATCTGGGGCGGCGAGTTCGGCCGCAGCGTCGCCGGGCAGGGGCAGTGGGACAGCATTGTAGCAGGCCGCGATCATCATCCCCGATGCTTCACGATCTGGATGGCGGGTGGCGGCGTGAAGCCCGGCATCAGCTACGGCGCGACGGACGATTTCAGCTTCAATGTGGCGGAATCGCCCGTGCATGTTCGCGACTTGCATGCCACGGTGATGCATCTGCTCGGCATCAACCATGCGACGTTCACGTATCGTTTCCAGGGGCTCGACTTCCGGCTGACTGGCGTGGAGCCCTCGCGTGTGGTGGACGGCGTGCTGGCTTAGAGTCCTAAACCTCGCCCTTCCGCAATTACTCGGCCAGATAGCGGTCGCCGCCCCGCCACCGCCAGAATCGTTAGCGTCGGGTTCTTCTCGGTCGCCGTCGGAAACGCCGTGCCGTCCACCACAAACACGTTCTTCACCTCGTGCATCTGGCAAAATCCGTTCAGCGCGCTGCGCTTGGAATCGCGTCCCATCCGTACGGTGCCGTGCTCATGAATCGCCGACCCTGCGTGATCGAGCGCCCCGCGCGTATACGGCAACGCCTCGGCCTTGGCCGCCCGCAGCATCGCCTCCACCGTCTCGTACATCTCGCCGATCATCTTGCGCTCGTTCTCGCCGGTCTTGTAATCGATCCGCGCCACCGGCACGCCATAGCGGTCCTTCTGCGTTCCGTCCACGGTAATGCGGTTGTCGCGATACGGCAGCACCTCGCCGCACGGATGCAGCGCCACCAACGCCGGATACCGCTTCTTGATATCGCGCTTGAAGTCCGCGCCAAAGCCATCCAGCGACTTTGCGAAATTCGCATTCGGCACCGCGCCGCAACCCCAGAACTGCATCCCGAACCCGCGCAGATAATCACGCTTCCGCCCGTCGCGATGGTTGAACCGAGGCAGATACAGATGCTCGCCGCAAATACCGTCGTCATTGTGCACCGGGCCGCCCAGTAACTCCGGCATGAACGCATACACGTGGAACCGCACCTGCTCCACCAGGTACCGCCCAATCACATCGTTCGAATTGCCAATCCCGTTCGGATACCGCCGCGACCGCGAGTTCAGCAGAATGCGCGTCGAGTCCACGCAAGAAGCCGCCACAATCACCGTCCGCGCCCGCACCGTCCGCTCGGCCCCGCTCGCGCGATCGAAATACCGCGCGCCGTTCGCCTTGCCGTCGTTGCCCACCAGCACTTCGGCCACCACAGCGTTGTCCACAATCTCCAGTTTGCCGGTCTTCAGCGCCGGCTCCAGCAGATAGTCCGACGAGTTGAAGAACGCCGAGATATCGCACCCGCGCCCGCACGCGCCGCAGAAGTGGCACCACGCCCGCCCGTTGTGCGGCTTGGTCAACACCGCCCGCCGGCCCGCCACCATCTGTATCCCAATCGACTTCGCCGCACGCCGCAGCAACTGCTCGCCACACCGCGGCGCCACGGGCGGCAAGTGATACTGCGACCCCGGCAGCACGTCCAGATCCTCCGGCCCGCCGCACACGCCAATCAACTGGTCGACGTTGTCGTAGTAGGGCTTCAGATCTTTGTAGCGGAACGGCCAGTCCACCTCCCAGCCATCCTTGGCCGGACCCTCAAAATCCACATCGCCGTAACGCAGCGACACCCGGCCCCAGATGTTGGTTTTCCCGCGCCGGCCCCACACGCGCCATAAGTCAAAGTAGCGGTCCTTCGGATACTCATAGGGCTGCTCTTTGAGATCCAGCAAGAACTGCGGCGGCTTGCGGCCGGCATCCAGCCGCGCGTTCCACTCCCACGGCTTGATGTGCGTCCAGAAGCTCGGGCGGTTGAACTTCGACCCCGCATCCAGCATCAGCACATTCACGCCCTTGCGCGTCAGGTTTCAGGCCGCCATGCCGCCCGAGGCGCCCGAGCCCACAATCACCACATCATGCACTTTGGAGGAAGGAGAAACCTGCGCCATCTCAGTCGCCCTGGTGCTCTTTGTGCGTGCAGCCCTTGAACTCGGCCAGCGCCGTGTACCCGTGCCAGCCAAACTCCTGCGCCAGTCCCTCGCGCGAGGCGTCGTAGGCGTCAACGGTCAGGTCTTTGAGTTGTTTGAAAAACGGATCTTCCGCGGGGTGCAGCCGCGTGATCACGTCTTTGGCCGGCGCCTTGGTTGCGGCGGCGGCGGCCAGCGCGGGCCGGAATCGCGTCAACTCCGCCAGGTCGCGGATCAAATCGAGTTCGGCCGACGTAAACACACGGGGCGTGTACGCGGTTTGCGCTTCGCTCAGCACCGGGAGCGCCGCAGCGCCGGCCAGCAGGTCGCGTCGGGATGGCATGGCTTTTAGTCTAATCCCAGTTGGTGCTACACTCGATTTCGCAATGCGCCGCTGGATCCTGATCGCCCTGCTCGTTCTAGTGGTGTCGCCTGTCACAGGCTTGGCCTTGTGGACGTGGGCCGCCCTCAACTACTCCTACTCTTCCGGAGAACGCGCCGGCTATGTGCAGAAGATTTCGCGCAAAGGATGGGTGTGCAAAACGTGGGAAGGGGAACTGGCGATGACCACGCAGCCGGGCACTGCCCCCCAGATTTTTCCATTCTCGGTTCGTGACGATGCCACCGCGCAGAAGATCAGCAAAGCCGCCGGCCAGCGCGTCACGTTAAGCTACGAACAGCACGTCGGCCTCCCCACCGATTGCTTTGGCGAGACCGCGTACTTCGTCACTGGAGTCCAGGTCAACCCAACGCAGTAGCGTTTGCCGCCGCGTACCGGGCCGCGACCGCGAGAGCGCGGTGTTCCCTAGCTCACGCGCACAAATTCATAACGTTCCAGCGTCGCCGCTACATTAAACGGGTGCCTCCGCTCGCTGCCGTTCATCCGCAACTGCGGAGCCGCCTGCTGCTGCGCGGCCGCGCCATGGCCCGATTCGATCCGGATCACCGTGCCCAAATAGTGTAAACGCACGCCGCTCGGACCGCGCCCCGTGGGAAGCGTCACGAAGTACTCCAACACTTCGCCCACCGACAATTGGGCACCGGAGGCAAACAAAACGCCGCTCAAGCTGAGATTGCGGGTTTCCGTCACCGTGCCGATAGACGCCGAGCCGGCGCGCACCAGCTCGATCGGCAGACGCAGTTCAAAACGCTTTGACTTTCGCTGTTGAGGCTGAAACATTACATGAATCAATCTAGTGCTTAGTTGCATTAAACCATTAGTATAATAGAATGTTTGGGAGATGCCCAGACACGCGGCCCCCCTCAAGTGTTCGGCGGAAGTTCGCGCAGAGTTGATGGCGATGAGCAGAAGCCGTAAAGAAGAAGCACG
>VFZP01000135.1 GCA_016871115.1 Acidobacteriota bacterium | reverse complement strand
GTTGTGCTCCACCGTGGCGATGCAGCGCAGAAACCCGGACTCGTTCAGCGTGCCGCCGTCCACCGTGATGCCCTCGCCGGTGATAGCAGCCGTCTGCTCGATCTTCGGCGGCATCATCTCGGGCCCGATGCGATACGTCACCTTCGCACCCCTCAGCACATGGCCGTCGCTAACGGCTACGATGCGGAAGCGCACGGGCTACCCGGGCTCGTAAAGCCAGTCCGCGCGGTTGGTCAAGACGCGCACCTGCACGGTGCCGATGCGTTCCTGGGCGTGGAGGGCTAATGGCGATGAGAGAAGAAGAACTGCGACGAGTAGCATGGCTGGAGCTAACACGATACCGCGTACGGCGGCCAAGTTGCTCAGGATCGAAGAAACTCGTCTGGGCCGATGCCCGCCTGCTTCAGGATGGCGCGCAAAGTACCTTCCGGCATATCGCCAGGGTGGTTCGGAACAGTGGTGTATAAGTTGGAATCGGGATTAAACCATATCTCGTGGCTTCCGGCAGCTTGCCGGTCGAACGGAAACCCGAAAGCCGCCCCGCTTAGGCAGCGACCACGATGGTGTAGTCTCTCTGGTCGCTGGTGGTCGGCAAGTTCGGGATACCGCCGCGCTCTCGCTTTGCTTCAAGCAGCTTCCGGGCCACATCGCGCGCGATATCGAGCGCTTCCGCCACGGTTCGGCCTTGAGCCACGAGGCCGGGCAATTCCTCCGAAGTAGCAAGGAACAGCCCCTCGGGCAGTGCCTCCACTTGAATTCGGATTGCGAGTTCCATCTCCTCAAATCCTAACACCTCATCCGGTTTCTTGAAACCGGCAGGGCTCGCGGCGCGCCTGGCTACTGACGCAAATACTCCAGGGCCTTCTCTATTACTTCATCGCGGCACGCGGATGCCGCCGGGAACCGTGAGGTGGGGCATGATCCGGCGGAAGGATGGACCCGAGAGTTTGCCGGGGGCAAACATGCCGAGGTCGCCATCACGGCGGAAAGAAGCATCGCGGAGCTTGCCCGGGGCGGTCAGGGCGAGGACGTAAGCGGCAGTCGCGGCAAGCGCGTGTGCGTCGCGCCCAACCGGCAAAAACAATTTTCCTGAAATAAATAGACTCCCTTGGTCAAATCAAACCCATGCCGCCGCCACGCTCGCACGAAACGATCATCGACCTCAAGGCCACCCCCGAAGAAGTCCTCCGCGCGCTCATCGATCCCGAGCAGCTTGTGAAGTGGTTCGTCGCCGGCGCGCGTGTGGATCCGCGCGTGGGCGGGGAATACGTGAAGATCTGGGCGCCCGGCATGGAGAGCAAATCTACCATTTCCGCTTGGGAGCCCGGCCAGCATTTCGGCACGTACACAGAGCGTTCATTCGCCTTCGGCGGCCAAGGGCAGCCAGTAGAGACCGGCGCCGTGCAGAAAATCGCCGTCGACTACTTCCTTGAATCCCTGGACAACGGTCTCACGCGCCTCCGCGTCGTGCAGTCCGGTTTCGGGCCGGACGCCGCGTGGGACGATGAGTTCAACGCCACGAAAACGGGCTGGGCGGCTTACATGAAAAAGCTACAGGGAGTCCTCGAAGCCTAGCTGCCCAGCGGCGCGCGATCCATCCACGCTTCCACAATCGCCTGCTCAATCGGGTAGGTGAGCTTCCGGCATGCCTCCGCGGGCGCGAGCCACCGCACCTCGGCCACTTCGGACGCATCCAGTTCGCCGCCTCCGCGGCCGGCGAGCATGTTCCAGAAGCGCACTCGCTTCGGTCCCTGCTTCACCTCATACGCCACCGCGCCGGCAAACGCCAGCGGCGTCGCTTCAAAGCCGGTCTCCTCGCGCACCTCGCGCAGCGCCGCAGCGGCGGGCTCTTCGCCGTCATCGAGCTTGCCCTTGGGCAAACTCCAGTCGTTATAGCGCCCGCGATACACCAGCGCAATCTCCAATCCGCCGCCGTCATCGCGCCGCCGCCACAGCAACCCGCCCGCCGCTTCAATCACGCTAGTGCGCCTCGAACATGTGCGCGATGTCCTGATAGCCGTTCATCGCCAAGCGGCACGCCGGACCTTCGCCGGAAAAACGCGGCCGGTGCCAATGCATCCGCGGCGCGTACACGATATCGCCTTGGTCGGCATAGATAATCCCGGCGCCTTCCATCTTGTATTCCATCTTGCCCAGCAGAATGAACCAGGACTCGGCGCACTCGGGGTGGAAGTGGCCTTTGTCGGTATCTTTCGCCGGCGGCAGATCCTTCGCGTTGCCGAAGATGATGTTCGACACCGCGCAGTCATCGGCAATGAAGCGGCGCTGCGTTTCCGGACCCGCCACCACGTTGTTGAAATCGATGAACGGCCGGTTGCCCTGGTTGTAGGTGCCGCGCCCGGTCACCGTGGTCTTCACAAAATCGAACCCCTTCAACACAGGCGGCGCCTCGTCAGCCGGGTACTGCGTTTTCGCGCCGGCGATGTTTACTTCAAACCGCAGCGACGGTTTGTCGCCCCCGGTCTCCATCCTGTAGAAAGTGCGATACGGCACCTGCACCAGGTAGCCCTTGGACGCCACAAACGGCCCCACGCCATCGATGGTGAAGCGAATCTGCCCGTCCTGAATCACCCACCAAGCGCGCGTTTCCGGATGCATGCGCCGGCGCGTTTTCTCGCCCGCGGCCATCTGCACATAGTCCGCATAGAGGTGTTCGTCGCGCACCACCGGCACGGTCCAGCTCGCCTTGCCCTGGTGCGCTTTCAGGATGTCGGCAAGCTTGGTCACCGGCTTGTGCGGCGCCTGCCACCCAAGCAACTTCACCGACTTGGGCGACCACACCGTTTGCGTGATCCCCCCGCCGCCCTTCCTCACTCCGCCCTTCTTGGCGGACGGGGTGTCCTGCCCTGCGAGCGAAGTTACGCCAGCCTCGGCAACCAGGACAGCCGTCAAAGCAAGACGGGTAAAGATCTT
The DNA here is from genome assembly GCA_016871115.1 of Acidobacteriota bacterium. Classification (GTDB taxonomy): domain Bacteria; phylum Acidobacteriota; class Terriglobia; order Bryobacterales; family Bryobacteraceae; genus VFZP01. The sequence goes on along the minus strand of VFZP01000135.1, from coordinate 11,503 downwards.
CATCGCCAAAATACTATAACAACGCACACCGAAGCGGGACAAACAGAATCGCCGCCCGATTGACTACCGCGGCGCGAGCAAAAGCAAATGAGGTGGCCGGCTACTTCACGAAATCGTCCCGTTTGCCGTACTTCTCCGCCAACAGGTAGCAGAACGTGACGCGGCTCTTCTTGCGGGCCTTGGCCATGGTCTTGGCCACGGCCTTAATCGCCGCATCCAGATCCGCATCCGGCGCATCCAGCTTCAACTTCCGCTTCAGGAAATTGGTGCGCACGCGCGCCAATTCAACGGGATCGCTGGCCGAAACCAACGAAGAGTCTGCCGAGCGGAGCGCAATGCCCAGGTACTTCACGATTCCCTTGACCGCGGCTTCGTCCACGTTTGCGGTGTGCTTCTTAATGTCAACTGCGTAGTCAGGTTTGGCGTCAGCCATATTTTTGGACCTTTCAAAAACCACTGCACGGATATCCGGCCGGCAGGGGGCACCGGCTCTTTAGAACGATAAGGCCGACCGGCGACAGAGTCCATACTTTCCCGTTGGTATCCCCACCGTTTGGTACGTTCGGTACCGCCAGCAATCGCAATCAAGCTTACCGAACGCCGAAGCAGTGCAACGCCGAGCGGGTGCGAAGATACAGCCGGTCATCCGCAATCGCTGGCGTTGCAAAAATCGGCTCATCGAAATCCGCAGACGCGAGCGTCTCCCATTTCGCGCCCGCTTTCAGCAGCGTCGCTTTGCCAGTTTGGCTCAGTAGCAGTACCTTGCCCGCCACGCCCACCGGCGACGAGTAGTAGGTATCGAGCGCTCCGGCGAGCCGCCCCTACTTATGGATCGCGCCGGTCTTCGGATCGAGCGTCGTCAGAATGCCGCCGTCCTTCACCAGATACATCACGCCGTCATAGAGAAGCGGCGATGGCACGTTCGGCAGAAACTTCTGCATGCGCCATTGCACCGCCGTGGGGTGCGAGGTGAGGTCGCCGCGCAGATCGCCCGGCCTCACCGCCAGCAGCGTATTGCGCGAAGCGCGGCGCGAGCGATAGTTATCCCAGTCACGTTGATCGAGAAAGCCGTCGCTCGCCAGATCGTTGTTCTCAAAGCCGCACGTCATCGGCGTATCCTGCGCCACTTCCGGTTTCGATACCCTGCCGTCTTTGTCTGCGTCGAACTTCGGCAGCACTTCTGAAAACTCCGGCGTCACCGTCGGAACCTCCGCCTCGCCGCCGCCTTCCCGCCAATGCGCGTACACGGTATCGCCATCCACAATCGGCGTCGACTTCGGCTGCCACGACATGCCGCCAATCCACCACAGCTTTTCGCCCGTCACCGCCGAGTACGAAGTGAGATAGTACGACCCCGGCACAATCAATTGACCACGCCACACCGAAGGCGTTGTGTACGAGCGCACCACCTCGGGCCGTTCCACTTTCCAAGCCGTCTTGCCGGTGCGCCGGTCCACCGCCAACATGTAGCTGTTGGAATCCTGATCGCACAACATCACCACGCGCCCACCGGCCAGCATCGGCGACGAGCCATGCCCGTTCACGTTGTTGAACGGCCCCAGTGGATGCCGCCAACGCTCCTTGCCGCTATGTGAGTAAGCAATCAAACCATAGTCGCCAAAAAATACATAGACGCCGTCGGCATCGGCCACCGGGCTCCCGGACGCGGGCGAGTTCGTCCTCTGATACCGCTCCAGGCGGGGCCGCGGGGCCGCGGCGCCTCACGCCGCCACAGCAAAGTGCCATCCTTGCGGCGCAAACAATAGGTGAAGAGCTTGCCGCCTTCATCCACAATCTTGTCGTGCCCCGCATCGGCCGGCTTGCCGATCTCAGCAGCGGTGAGATAGATGCGATCGCCGAACAGTACGGGCGAAGAGTGCCCCGGCGGCAGCGGCACTTTCCAAAGCACGTTCTTGCCGGGCGCGATCTCATCCGGCAGCGCGCGCGTGGCAACGCCCACGCCCGCGCCGTTCACACCGCGAAAGCGCGGCCAGTCCGCCGCCGCCACCGTCATCGCCAACGCCAACACCGCCGCGCCACTACGCCACAAAACCATGTAAGGGATTTTACCGCGGCTTTTAAAATGTGCGCCGGGGAGGGGGCTGGATCATCGTTGTCCGGCCCGGTACAATGTCGGCCACGTAGTAGTTCTCGCCGCCCACCGGCGCGCCCGCGAGCCCGCGCAGCAAGTTGATCTGCCCGGCGTGCGACAACGCATCGGCAATCGGACCCTGCAGCAAGCGCGACGCGAGGTCAGCCTCCACCGCTTCGCCCCGCGCCTTGAGCGCCAAATCGAAATTCGTCACCGCCACGAAGAACCGCTCCTGATCCGCCTCCCACTCGCCCGCGGGCACTTCGATCCATTTGCCATCGCCATTCACATGCCGCGCACCCCAATCTATCAGGTCGCCCATGTGCGCGAGGATCGCCCCGGCCGTTCGCGAGTTCTCCCCCGCGCGAAACGCCGCAAACCCCTCCGGCGCGCGATGCACGGCACGGAGCGTGCGATAGGCGAGAATGGCGAGCGAATGGCGGAGTAGCAGCAGGTACGTCATACTCTCCAGCTTATCGGCTGTTAGACTGTTGGCGTGCACAAGGCGGCGTCCTGCATTCTCCTGTTCGGTATCGCCGCAGCGCCATGTCTGCACGCGCGCCTGGAGATCCACCCGTCGGCCATCGATCTTGCCGGCATAATCAACACGGCCCCAGCGATTCTCCGCGGCGTGGTGGTGAAGGGCCGGCCCCGCATCGGCTTGCCCGGCTTCGGACAACCCGGCATCGTTCAACTCCAGGTGCAACGTTGGTATCGGGGCGCCGCCACGGCGAGCCTGATCGATGTGCCCTTTTGGAACGGCCTCCGCGAACGGGGGCACGAGTGCGCCGAGTTCACGCGCGGCACGCATTGGCTGATCTTTGCCAAGCCCGCCGCGGACGGCACGCTCGCGCTCGTCCACGATTGTTACGGCGCACTGCCCATATCGGGCCTCCTCGCGCCAACCGGCGCGCAGGCAAGCACGGAACGGCAACTCGAAGCAGACTTCGCTGCTGGCCTCACCGATCCTGGTCCTCGCGCCCGCGTCGTCAGTCTTCACGGCTTGGGTAATCTCCGCCTGGCATCGTCCATCCCGGCCCTGCGCGCGCACATGAAAACGTACCACGGCCAACCCGAAGCAGAATGGGCACGTCTGGCTGCGTTCCGGTGCGGGGATGATACTGCGGCACAACCAGGCCAGTTACAGTAGCCACCTTGGCCCGCCGTCAACTCATCGCCGCCGCCACGTCGACCGCGGCTTATGGACGGAACACGCGCAAGGGTGAGCCGCAAGGCAACGCGCTCTATCTGTGGCTCCGCACCGCCAGTTGTACTACTTCGGCGCAGACCCGGTGGAGCGCGCCGTGGATGCCTGGCTCACCCGCCGCGCCAACTCCAGCCAAGCGTGGTGCTACACTTGCTCAACTCCTCCCGCTCATGCGCGACCTCACCCGCGGCTCCATCCTCGGCCACCTCCTCCATATGGCGATGTTCATGTCGCTCAGCATGGCGCTCCAGACCCTGTACATTCTGGTTGACCTCTACTTTGTCTCCTCGCTCGGCAAAGAAGCCGTGGCCGCGCTCAGTCTCGCCGGCAACCTCCAACTCACCGCCATGGCGCTCACCCAGATGCTCGGCGCCGGCACCACCACGCTCATTGCGCACGCCACCGGCCGCGGCGATCATGCCGAAGCGCGCACCGTGTTCCACCAGGCGTGGCTCCTGTCGGCGATCCTCGGCCTCGCGGTCTTTGTTTTCGGCTTTGCGCTGCGCATGCCGTACAGCCGCGCGCTGAGTGCCGACGAAACGACGGTGCGCCTCGCCGGGGACTACCTGATCTGGTTCCTGCCCTCGCTGGCACTGCAATTCCCGATGGTGGCGATGGGCTCGGCGCTCCGCGGCCGCGGCGTGGTGAAGCCCGGCCTGGCCGTGCAAGCCATTTCCGTGGGACTCAACACCATCCTCGCGCCCGTGCTCATCGCGGGCTGGGGCACGGGCCATCCGCTGGGCGTTACGGGTGCGGGCATTGCCACGTTCCTCGCGCTCGCCGCCGGCGTGGCGGCGATGACCATATATATGTCGCGCATCCAGCGCGACCTCACGCTCACCTCCGCAATCGGCGCGCCGCGCTTCGATCTATGGCGCCGCATGCTGAATATCGGTCTGCCCGCGGGCGGCGAGTTTGCACTGATCTCGATCTCCGGCGCAGCGGTGTATTGGATCATCCGCGACTTCGGCGCGTCGGCGCAGGCGGGCTACGGCATCGGCGGCCGGCTGATGCAATCGATTTTCCTGCCCGTGATGGCCATCGCGTTTGCCGCCGGTCCCGTGGCGGGCCAGAATTTCGGAGCGCGCCAGGGCGACCGTGTGCGCGAGGCCTACCGCACGTCGGCGTGGCTGGGCGCGGCGCTGATGACCGTCACCACATTGCTCTGCCGCATCATGCCCGCGCGCCTGATCGCCATCTTCACGAGCGATGCGGGCGTGGTGTCGATGGGCGCCGAGTACTTGAGCATCGTCGCGTGGAACTTCGTGGCCGCGGGCTTAAACTTCACCGCCTCGGGCATGTTCCAAGCGCTCGGCAACGCCTGGCCTTCGCTTGCCTGTTCCGCCGCGCGCCTCGCCTTGTTCCTGGCGCCCGCGCTTTGGATGGCCACCCAGCCGGACTTTGCGCTGCGCCAGCTTTGGTATTGGGCCGTAGCCAGCGTCGCACTGCAGGCCGTGGCCAGTTACTTTCTGCTGCAACGCGAATTCCGCCGCAAAGGAATCTGAACCGTCATGGCAACGCTTGAAGACGCGATCGCCCGCGCCGCCCTCGCTCACAAAGGACAACTCGACGAGAGTGGCGCCCCCTACATTCTCCATCCGCTGCGCGTGACGCTGCGCCTGTCGGCCGGGGAAGAACGCATCGTCGGCGTCCTGCATGACGTAGTGGAAGACACCGGCTGGACACTCGCCGGCTTGCGCGAGGCCGGCTTTTCAGAAAGCATCGTTGAAGCCGTGGACGCGATGACCCGCCGCGACGGCGAATCGTACGAGGACTTCGTCGCGCGCGCCGGCCGCAACCCGATTGCGCGCAACGTCAAGCTGGCAGACCTCGATGACAACAGCGACGCAAGCCGCCTGCCATCGCCGCTCACTGCCAACGACCGCACGCGCCTGGAGAAGTACGCCCGGTCCCGCGCCACTTTACTCGCCGCAAATTAGGGTGAGATTTTCGGCGCGCTCCGGCCACTATGTCTAGTAGCGGCGGACTATTTTGCGCGTATGATGACACACTACGACGAGTTCGGCGTCCCGCCCACGGCCTCGGCTGAAGAGATCCAGAAGGCGCACCGCGGACTGGCGCGGCTACTGCATCCGGATCAGATTCAGGACGCGGCGCTGCGAGCGTCGGCCGAAAGCCAACTGAAGCGGCTCAACGCCATGTACTCGGTGTTGATGGACCCGGTGCAACGGCGTCACTACGACAAACACATCGTGCGCTTCGGCGGCGTGGCAGACCCGGTGGAATTGAAACGCCTCGCTGCACCCGCCAACCCGCACCGCCGCAGCCGTTCAGCCGCCATCGCCCTGGGCTTCATCGCTGCCATCGGCGCTGCACTCGGCGCAGGCTGGGGGTGGGGTACCTTGCATCCGCAACCTCAAGTGGCGGCAGCCATTGCTTCACAGGCCGTGCCCGCTGAGATCAAGGTTGCCGAGGCGCGGCCTGCCCGGCCCAACGAAACCGCCTCTGACGCACGAGAACTGCGCCGGCTGTTGACTCAAGTGATCCAAGAGCGGGATTCCGCGGTGGCGCGCCTCCACAGTCTGCACAGTCCCGCGCCGCCCCCGGCTGTGCCCAGGCATCTGCCCACAGCCTCCGCTATTCCGGGATTGAGCCAAACTGCCTCGGCCTCCCATCCCGCGCCCATCGTGCCCGAATTCGCCGCACCGGCACACACCGCCTCGGCGGTGGCCACGTCCTCGGCGCCCGCACCTCCCACCGCAACCGCGCCCGCGCGCCCACTCCTAGCCAGCACCTGGATCTACACACCGCCCGCCGGTCTCGCCGCGCCCACCGATCAATACGCCGCCGCTTACATTGAACTACTGCTGATTGAGCACGACGGTCTGTTGTCGGGCCGCTACCGCGCGCGCTACAGCGTACCGGACCGCGCGTTGAGTCCGGACGTGGAGTTCTACTTCGAAGGCGCCCCGCCGGCCGCGGGCGGCGCAGAGCGGCGCTACACCTGGCGCGGCACGGCAGTGCTGGTGCGGCGGGCGGAGTAAACTGTGGATAGTAGGCTCACGATGGCTCGCCGCGACATCCTCCACGAACTTGTTGACTCGCTTCCTGAAGCGGAGATCGCCAGGACGGAGCGTCTGCTAACGATAATTTCGAAAGAGGCTATCGGTCCGGAGTTTGCTGACTCGATCCGCCGCGGCCTAGCCCAGGCCGATGCGGGCGACACCGTGGTGTGCCGCGATTACAAGGAGATGGTCGAAAAACTCCTCGATTAGTTCGCCATCCTTGCGTTTCCCTTTCGCGCCAGAAGCGCGGGTACAACTGCGAGCAATCGACCGCCCGGTGGCCTCGCGCATCCTTCAAACGATTGCTCGGTTTGGTGAGTCCGGCGTTGGCGACGTGTCCCCGCTCCATGGTGGCGAATGGCAGGGCTGCTTCCGCCTCCGCTGTGGTAATCATCGCGCGATCTTCCGCCGGATTGACGGCGGGCTTGAAGTCATCGCTGTTGGCCATCGATCCGAAATCTACAAGTAACTACTCCTCCAGCAGCCGCGCCGACGCCGCGTCCATAAACCACGCCACACCGCGCCCTAGATGCGCCGGAATCTGCGCGGGATACTTCAGCGCGTCGAACTCGCCGTCGAGCACCGTCCGCATCGCCTCGGCCTTGTCCGCGCCCGGTGCGAACACCACCGTGTGCCGCGCGCCCAAAAGCACCGCGGGCAACAGCGTCACGCGCCACTGCTGAAACTTCTCCACATATGTCGCCGCCGCCAGCCCGTCGCGATTCTCAATCAGCGGATCGCCCGGGAACAGGCTCGCCGTATGAGCGTCGGGCCCCATCCCCAAGTGGATCAGATCGAAGTGCAGAGTCTCACCCGGCTCAAGCGAAAACACATGCTGCAACGTACGGACATACTGCTGCGCGGCGCGATGCGGCTCCAGTTCCGTCTCCACGCGATGCACCTGCACGCCAGGGAAACGGGCCGGCGTGACGAACGCTTCCATCACCATCTTGAAGTTGCTCTGCGCATCCATCGGCGGCACGCAGCGCTCGTCGGCGAAGAACAGATGGACCATGCGCCAATCAAAGCCAGACCGCGCGAGCGCCTCGAAAATCGGCCGCGGACTGTTGCCGCCCGACACTGCCATCGTCACTTGATCTTTGCCCGCCGCGGCAGCCTCCAGTTGCGACAGGATGTGCCGCGCACAGGCTTCGGCGGCCGCGGCGGCGTCCTTTTGGATGTACTGATGCACGCTCATGATGGTGCCGCCTCAGACTCGGCGAGCAGCGCGGGCACCGCGGCGATCACCGACTCGTAGACCGAATCCGGCCCCAACACCGACAGCTCCTCCCGCAGAAGTTCATACTCAGAAAGCCGAGGAAACACCGTGTGCGCGTCGCGCGCGCCGGCGTGCAACTGCACGTCGCGGTCCGTTGTCACTGTGATCGAAACATCAGTGGCCTGTTCAGCCAGATGCACCGAACACACGCGAGCCCGTTCAAAGTCGCCCACTCGCACGATCTCGACTTTCAAAGACCGCGCGAGCGAGTGCCGCAGCCACGCCGCCAGATAGTAGGCCGACATCGGCACGTGCGCGCCTTGATACTCAATGCGAATGCGCTCCAGTCGCCGCGCGCGTTCAGCGCCCACGGCATCGTCAAACAACTGCGCAATCGCTTCGCGCCAGCGGGTCAGGCGGGTCCAGGCGAGGTCGCACACGCGTCGGGCGCCGGCTTCGTGCGTGCTGATGTAGCCGATCTGAGCGGACAGATCCGCCACGCCGCCCGAGTCGACAATGAGCTTGTCGGCCAGACCGATCACGCCATCGAGTTCCGGCGTCTGGATGAGGTTGCGGCCGCGCAACCAGCAGGCCACCGGCAAGTCCGGCACAATCAGGCCGCGAATCACCGGCGGAATCTCCTGGAGGCTCACTCGCGAGGCCGACATCGAAATCTGCTCACAGCAAATCTGCTGGCGTTTGCCGAACGGCATCCAACATTGCGCCGTCACGCCGGCTTGAAGCGATGGTGCATCGCCCGAAGTCACCGTCAACACAATCAGCCGGCTCGGGTGCGACCGCACAAGCATGGCAAGCGTTTCGCCCACCGTCACGTCATCGGTATCGACAACCGCAATCAACGTCATGGCGCAGGCGCGCAGCACGGGACTGGCGCCCGGCGCTCCGCTCACCGGCGGTTCATGCTGCTGCTCTTCGCCGAGCGACAGCCACAGCGCATCGAGATCTTTCAAAATGCGCGAAGGAGAGATGGCCGTGGTTCCCATGATTTTATGGCACCCTCCACGAATGACCGCGGCGGCCCAGCATTTCATCGGAAGCCTTCGGTCCCCACGAGCCTGCTTCGTAGTTTGGAAACTCTTTTTTGGTGTTCTGCCAGACTTCCATGATCGGGTGCACGGCTTCCCAACTCGCCTCCACCATGTCGCGCCGCGTGTAGAGCGTGGCGTCGCCGGTGAGCGCGTCCACCAGCAGCGTTTCATACGCGGCCGGCGAGCGCATGCCGAAGCTGGAGCCGTACTTGAAGTCCATCTCCACGGGGCGCAACTTCATGCCGCTGCCGGGGAGCTTGGAAAGAAAACGCAGCGTGATGCCTTCTTCAGGCTGCACGCGCAACACCAGCAGATTCGGTCCGGCCCAACTCGCGCTGTCATGATTGCCGGTTTGGAACGGCGAATGGGGCGCGGAGTGAAAGCGGATCGCGATGTCGGTCACGCGCTTGGTCATGCGCTTGCCGGAGCGGATATAAAACGGCACGCCCGCCCAGCGCCAGTTGTCCACCGTGAACGTCACCGCCGCGTAGGTGTCGGTCTGCGCTTCGGGATTGACGCCGGATTCTTCGCGGAACCCCGCCAGCGCCTGCCCTCCCACGCGGCACGGCCCGTACTGGCCGGCCACAGCGTTCAGCCGCACTTCGTCATGCGTGAAGGGGCGGATCGAGCGCAGCAACTTGGCGCGTTCATCACGCACTGTCTGCGCTTCAAACGCCGCGGGCGGCTCCATCGCCACCGTCGCCATGATCTGCAACAGGTGATTCTGGATCATGTCACGCAGCGCGCCGGCCTCCTGATAGTAGGCGCCGCGCCCTTCCACGCCAATCGACTCGGCTGCCGTGATCTGCACTGAACTGATGTAGTTGCGGTTCCAGAGCGGCTCAAAGATGCTGTTGCCGAACCGGAACGCCAGAATGTTCTGCACGGTCTCTTTGCCGAGATAGTGATCGATGCGATAGACCTGTTCTTCGTTGAACACGCGCGGGATCGCATCGTCGAGTTCGCGCGCGCTGGCCAGATCGTGCCCAAACGGCTTCTCCACCACAATGCGCCGCCACGCGCCGTTGCCGGGCTTGGCGAGGTTGGCCACGCCCAGTCCGTGAATCACGGCCCGATAGTGGCTGGGCTGCGTGGAGAGATAAAAGAGAATGTTGCCACCGGTCTGCCGTGAGTGCTCGATCTCTTGGAGCCGGGCCTTGATGCGAGTATAGCAGCCCGCATCTTTCAGATCGCCGGAGTCGTAGTAGAGTCCGGTGGCGAGATCGTTCCAGATCTTCTCCTCAAACGGTGTCTCCTCGGTAAACTCCAGCACGGCCTCGCGCATCTTATCGCGAAACTGCTCGTGCGTCATCTCCGTGCGCGAGTTACCCACCACCGCAAACCCGGGAGGCAGCCGGTGCTCATATGCCAGCCGGTACAGGGCTGGAATGAGCTTGCGCTTGGTGAGGTCCCCATTGGCGCCAAAGATGACCAAGGCGCAGGGGCGGACGCGGCGCTCAAAGCGAGTGGCGTCCCGAAATGGATTGGACGAAGGCGTCACACTTCAACGATAGCATTTTGGGCTTTCTATCCCGCCTGTTATGTTGAACATGTGGCATATGTGCTGGCGGTGGTCAAGGATCTGTTTTTCGCCGTGAAGGTATCGGACGGAGCCAAGCGTGCTGGGCGTAGCGTGCGTACGGTTGCAAGCGTGGAGCAGGCCCTGGCAACTGCGCTTGTTGAACGGCCCGCCATGCTGGTGGCGGACCTCAACTGCGATGGCGTGGATATGTTGGAACTGGCGAGGCGTTGGAAAGCCGACGAAACACTGTGCGGCGTGCCGCTGCTCGGCTTTGTACCGCACGTGCGGGAAGACCGCAAACGGGCCGCGCTGGATGCTGGATTTGACCGCGTCGTCGCGCGCAGCACTTTTTCTGACCGCGCCGCGGAGTTACTCGCAGCCGGCTGAGTATTACCGGGAAGCCTGCGTAGGAGGCATGTCGTAGGGATAAAACGCGTGGGGTGGGCGCGGGAGTTCTTCGGCTACGGCCCCGGGGGGGGCGGCGTCAGCATCCCGTCTACGGCTTTTATGCCGATCCTGCGCAGGTCTCCAGGATCGGAGCCGGCAACCATAGCTAGCGCGAGGCCGCCGGTGACAACACTGATAGAACCGAGCCACATCGACAAGGGCGAGGGCTGCGCATCGCCGCGCCGTTGGCTGAAAGGCGGCAACTTCTCAATGCGCGGCTTTGGCTTCAGCAGGCGCTTGAGCAGCGGAGGTTCAACTCGAATGCGGACACTGACAGTCACCGTCATGGATGAGATTCCTCATCCGCAGTGTGTCCGTCGGATCGGCGTGCGGCTACGTTACGTTGGCCCTAGCCATGCTAAAAGGGGTTCCGGTACGAGGTTCGCAGCAATTCCGCCACGAGCGAGACGCCAAGCAGCGCCACGGCAAGCACGAGGGACGATGCCCAGACAATGAGAGCTGAGGCCGGCTGACGGCGCGCATCCGGTTGCGCTAGCTCGGTTTGATCCGAACCGCCGTCGGCCGTCGACAGAAAGCGAATGGTCAACCACATGAACTTCGATAACCTACTTGAGCTGAGAATACAGGCCAAGTAAGGTAGAAACAATGAATCGAAGGTACGGGGAAACTCGTCCTGCTGTACTAAGAAGCAATCCTCATTAACTGCTTCGAAAAGTCGCACGGCGGCGCACAATAATCAGGGCACTGCCTGAGTTAAACCCACATTTCCGTTTTGAGCCGCGCGTGCGAGTCTCTCGGATGCTCGTCCGCATCAATATCCATGAGGGTTTGAAGGCAGTAAAGGCCCCTGCGGAGGACAGTACCCAATGGGTGACAAACAAAACCAGCCGTTTCAGCTCTCTTGCAACGGCCTTCTCAAGATCGACTGCCAGGGATCGCGCGTTAATTCCGATGGTGGTCTGATCCTGGTGCGTGAGTTG
>VFZP01000134.1 GCA_016871115.1 Acidobacteriota bacterium | reverse complement strand
GAAAAGTCCATGTTCAGCGCCCCCGGCCCGCGCACGTTCCGGCGCGCCGAGTCGCCTAGCAACTGGATGTTGGCGCCCGTGGCAGACCACGCCGTACCCAGCACCTTGAACGCGCTCGGGTTGAAGAAGTTGTCCACGCCGCGCCCGGACTGCACTTGCGTTTCTGCACCCGCCACCACATCGGGCAGGTTGAACGTGTTGAAGATCGGCGCCAGCACGTTCGTGCGCAGGTCGCTCGGGAAGCCGCCACGCAGCGTCGTGATGCCGTTCACCTGCCAGCCGCCCAAAACCGGGTTGCGCTTCAGCCACGGCAGTTCATAGCCGTAGCTCGCCACCAGAATCTGCGGCACGTCAACCGGCGCCACGGCGAGCTCGCGCGACAGGTTGTAGTTGTCGAACACAAAGGAGGTGCCGCCGTTTTGGGTGAAGGCCGAAGGACCCGTACCGTTGGTCTCCATGTTCTTCTGAATCGTGTAGTTCACCAGGAAGCGCAGTCCGCTGCTGTACCGCTTTTCCACTTTGAAATTGACGGCGTGATAGCTGGACGTTCCCGTCGAGTCCACCGTGGGTATCGGGCCGTTGACGTGTGGGAACGGGCGGTTGGCCTGCGTGTTGCGGCCGTTGAGCGCAAATTCAAACGGCACTTGATTGCTGTGCAGAAACGCGGTGGCCAGGTCGCGGCCGCGTGAGGTGGAGAGCGTTGTTTCGAGCAACCAGTTGGCGCGCGGCTACCACTGGAAGCTAACGTTGGCCTGATGCAGCAGCGGCATCTTCGCGCCATCGAACTTCTGCGTGCGGATCGTGCGGACAAACGGGCGTGTGGCGGAAAAGCTGGTGAGCGATGTATCGCTGGGCGCGGCGACGATCGGACTATTGTATTGAACGGCGGCGCAATGGTGCGCTGCGCGTCGACGATCGGGAACGTCAAACTCGGGACGTTCGGATTGTTGCCGGAGAACTGCGACGTTTCCTGGTTCTGATCGCGCAGCCCGTAGAACATGCCGTAGCCGCCGCGGATCACAAGCTTCTGCGATTGCTGGTAAGCGAAGCCGAAACGCGGACCGAGATTGTTGTGATCGCCGTCGACGATCGCGCGCGAGAAGCCGCCTTCGCCGGGCAGTTGGAAGCGGCCGGTTTTGAGATCGAACAACGAACCGCGGTCGCGCGCGTCCACCGGCTGCGTATAGAGTTCGTAGCGCACGCCGAGATTGAGCGTCAGCTTGCGAGAGGCTTTCCAGTCGTCCTGGAATTAGAGACCGGAGTAGATCCAGCGGTGGCGGCCCCAGTCCAGCATCTGGGTGCCTTCGTAAAAGGAAGGGAGCCCCAGCAGCATATCGGCGAGCGGCGAGCCGGAGCCGTTGCGGTCCGTGCTCGACGTGTAGGTGGAACCGAAGATGATGTTGCCGTAGAACGGCAAGCCCTTCAGAACGTTGTATTGGTAGCGGCGGAAATCGGCGCCCACCTTGAGCGTGTGGTTGCCGCGCGTGATGTTGAGATTGTCAGACACTTGAAACGTGTTCTCGATGTTGTAGTTTGAAGACCCGCCGCCCCAGCTGGAAAACTGCTGCGAACCCGACGGCGCGCCGGAGAAATTGAAGCTGATGGAGGGGAACCCAAGATCCGGAAACGGGAACAGCGCCAGGCGGTTGGCCTGCGCAAACGCTACGCCGTTCGGCGCATCGCCCACGTCAGACCCTTGGTGGCGCGTGAAACCGAAACGTAACTCGTTCACCACCGTGGGCGAAAAGATGTGCGTATCGCCGAGCGCAGCGTTGCGCGAAAAGTCGATGCGCCGCGAGCCGCCGTCGATGAAGCCTTCAAACCCGCCGGGGATCGGTTGCCGCTGGTTCCACAGCGAGTAGCGCGCAAAGAGGTTGTTGTTGTTCGTCAGCCTGTGGTCGATCCGCAGATCGCCGCGGTCGCCGCGAAACTGGTTGGGGCGCTGGCGGAAGAAGTTGCGATTCGAGCCGCTGGCAGGGCCAAAGTTGGGCAGCGGCACCAGATCGGTGATGGCTTTGGAGGCAGGGTTGATGCGGCCTGCGGGAATCCGATTGCCTGGGAACGGTTGAGAAATCACGGTGCCGGCGGGGCCGGCGATGCGCGCGGCCGGATCGTAAATGGTGATAGCCGGCGCGCGGGCCGAGAAGTCGCCGCTGCGCACGTCGGCGGGCGGCACGTCGAGAATCGAGTTGGACAATTGCTGCTGGATGCGCGTGATTTCGAAGTCGGCGAACCAGAAGGTACGGTCGCGCAGGATCCGTCCGCCCGCGGCCGCGCCCGCCTGATTCTGCCGGAACTTGCCTTTCCGTTGACCGGCGGATCCTGAGACATTCTGCACCTCCTTGCTACATCGTTAAAACTATTATCGTTCGCCGTCGCAATTTCTAGCCGACGGGCCTCCCGAGCATTCCTTTCCTTCCTCAAGCTTCTGCGAAGAGGGGCAACTCTTCCTCCTGAGCGCCCTTCTTGGCGCGGCTGCCCCGTTTCACCGTAGCGACTGCCCGCAGGACCTGTTCGGACTGAATCGCCTCGGCTGGGATCTCCCAAGGAGCCCACGTTACAATCTGCGTCGCCGCGATAATCTTGGAGTCAATCAGCCGCCGCACAATCTTATGACTTACTCCCAATCTCTCCGAGGCTTCCTCCAAAGTCAGGCTGTTCTGGCGAAGCTTCGGATCGTAGAAGGGCAACTCATGATAACTGCGCACGGTGCGGACGCGAAGTTCAACCCACGTGTTGCCTGATCCGGTTTTACGGCCCAGGCGATTCAGAGTCGCGGCAATTTGCTCATCCGGATAGCGGCCCGCCATCCGGCGGATAATCTCGATGGCCTCCAGGCTAGTGCATCGGCTGTGGTGTCCCGTCTGGTTCTTCTTCACTCGCAGCTCCGAATGGCGCCCGCCAGTCCAGTGGATGACCAGCACGATTTCGCGGGCTTGCTCGTCGACATCGGCAACGATCTCTCGAATCAGGATGCGCGTGATGCGCTGCTTCAAGCGCATGTCTGTGGTTTCCGCATGCCAGATGGCGGGTAGGTTCTCGGCCAAGCTGAGCAGGGTCTCCTTGTCGGGAATCCTCACTGTGCTCTCGTTGGCCGCCTCGATCTGCCGCAGCCGGCCCTCTACCTCGCCCACCCTCCGCATCGCGGTGTTCCATCGCGCTTCCAATTCGGCGGCTACCAAGCGGTTGTCCGGGTCCACGGCTTCATAGCGCCGGGCTGCCAGCCGAGCCTCGTACTGCGCCTGTTCCAACTCGAGCGCCAGTGCTCGCCTCTGCTGGTTGCGCTGCTCTGCCATCCGCGTCGCCGCCTCAAGAGCGGCCTCAATGGCGTTGCCCTACACGGCTTTCAAAATCTCACCGCCAATGGCTTGATCTGGACGCAGCCCTCCGAAGGAAATGCACCAAGCCTCACCGTGGTTAGTGTGCGCGCCGCAGCAGTGATAGCGCGGAGCCTCACCACGTGCGCCGCTTTAGGCTACATGCAACATCCGGCCACAGCGCCGGCACCGTAACAGACTTGCCAGCAGACTCCGGCCGCCCCGCCCGGCCTTGGGCTCCATGCGCGACTTCATATGGGCATTGTCGGCCAGCAGGGCTTGATTGTGCTCGTACCGCTCCCAGGCAATGTAGCCAGCGTGATGATCGCGGATCAAGACCGTCCAGTTTTCCGGCGGTTTGACATGCCCGATAGTTTTTCGGGCACGTCCCCCAACGACTCGGGTACGAGCTTCGGTCTTGCCGAACGCGTACGCACCGGCGTACATGGGGTTACGCAGGATGCGCAAGATGGTGTTGTAGATCGGCAGCTTCCAGATCAGTTCGCGGCCGGACTCCCCGTAGATCATGGCAGGCAGGCTCACTTTCTCGCTACGAAACCACAGCAAGACTTGCCGCGCACTTCCGCATTCCTCCATCTTGACAAAGACCAACTCGATCGCCTGCTGGACCCGCCGATCCGGATCTTTCTCCACCTTCCCATTGGGGGCCCAGCGATAGCCAACCGGAAGCATGAACTGCAGTTCCCCGCGCTGGGCTTTCTGGCGGATCGCTTCCTGGCAGCGTTGCCGGAGCAAGTTCAGTTCGAACTCACTCATCGTTCCTTTGAGCCCCAACAGGCGCCGATCATTCAGCAACCCCGGATCATAGACGCCGTCGGGGTCGATCACTAACGCTCGCACCAATCCGCAGAGTTCGATCAGGTGATGCCAGTCACGGCCGTTGCGGGCCAGGCGTGAGGCTTCGATACAAAAGACTGCCCCCACGTTTCCATCGCATACCTCGGCTACCAGGCGGGCGAAACCTGGACGATCCACCTGTCCGGAACCGGACCGGCCCAGGTCTTCGTCGATCACCTCGACTTGTTGGAAGCCGAGTTTGCGTGCCTGGTCAGCCAGGGCGTACTGGCGTCGTTGGCTCTCCAGGTTGTTGGCGACCTGAATCGGAGATGACTGGCGGATGTATACGAGAGCCCGGCGCCGCAGGTGATCCGCAGTTACCTTCGTATTTGCGCTCATGACTTATCTCCTGCTGGCTTGACGGCGGATGGATCATTTGCCACGGCCGCGCTCCATAGCAGATCGGCGAGCGCCGCGGCGAGTTCGCGCTGTTTGTCTTGGGGCAGTTCGGTTGGCGGAGTCTGGCACAGCGGCAGGTTCATCTGCGTCTGGCGCTTGTTGTCGTGCGTCATGAAGAGCCTCCGCTGGCATCTTCTCCGGTGGGGTGTTGACGCGGGCGGCGACGCTATCCACGACGTCTCGAAGTTCAGCCAACGCCGCAGCGGATGCCATGACGCTGCCGATATCCAGGAAGCCGCACACTGTCGAATCGATCATCCACGCTGGCAGTCCTGCAATCGTGCCATCAGGCAACTCACAGAACACATACTCACCGCGCGGGGAGGTCGCCACCTTCTGGAGCTTCAGATCACGACCAAACAAAGGGTGGTAGCGGTAGTGGACTCTGACAACCTTCGGACTATGGGCATTATGTTTCGGGGTCGCCGGAGTTGGTGAAGAAGTTGGTGGCGTCCAGTTTGTCGTTGCGCAGGAACTCAAACACCGAGCCATGAAAATCGTTCGCGCCCGACTTGATCGTCGCCGCCACGATGGTGCCCGCCGAGTGCCCGAACTCGCCCGAGAAGTTGTTGGTCCTCACCTTGAACTCCTGCACCGCGTCCACCGACGGCGTGTAGGCGATGCCCGCGCGCCCCACTGCGCCCGCGTTCTGAATCGTGTCGTTGTCCACGCCATCGAGGATCACTTCGTTCGACGAGAAGCGCCCGCCGCCGCCGACAAACGGCAGGTTCGAGCCCATGCCGAACATCGGCGTTGTGTTGCCCGCCAGCAGCCCCAGCGGAAACGGATTGCGGCCGTTGAGCGGCAGTTCCATGATCTTCTTGTTCTCGATCACCTGGCCGATGGCGGACGACGAGCTTTCAAGCAGCGGCATCGCGCCCGTCACTTCCGCGGTCTCGCGCACTTCGCCCGGCTGCATGGTCACCGTCACGTTGGAATCCTGGTCCACCCGGAGATTCAGGCCGCGCAGCGTCTGCCGCTTGAAACCTTGCAGCGTCGCGTTCACTACGTACTCGCCAATCGACATGAAGGCCGCGTGGAACTCACCGCGGTCGTTGGTCTTTCCCTCGCGCACGGCCCCCGTAGCGGTGTGTTGCAGGGAGAGCGCCACGCCCGGGATCAGCGCGCCCGTGGTGTCTTTCACTTCCCGGTTGATGGTGCCGGTATTCACCTGGGCCCACGCCGCGGCAGAGGCGGCCAATAGAAAGAGCAAACGCATGGAAACTCCTTAAAGACTCCCTGAATAACAGGCCGTTCAGACGCGGCGAACCTTGATCCCCGCCTCGGCAAACAACAACTCCGTCAGCCGGAAGTGCTGATCGTAGTAGTCACTCGCATACTTCGACATGCGTTCCTCAGAGACAACCACTTCCACGATGCCGGCCTGTACGATCGCACGCGCGCAATCCATGCACGGCATGATCTCCACGTAAATGGTGCAGTGCTCGAGCGCGGTGCCGCAGCGCGCCGCGTTGCAGATGGCGTTGCGTTCGGCATGTTCGATCCACAAGTACTTCTCAGGCCGGACGCGGCGTTCGGGAATGTCGTCGCGAATGCCGCGCGGGAACGAGTTGTAGCCCGTCGTGCGGATCTCGCGCGCCGGACCCACGATCACACAGCCAATCTGCGTGTTCGGATCTTTGCTGCGCGCCGCCACCACCTTGCAGATCTGCAGATAGTATTCATCCCAGGATGGGATCTCGCGCTGATCGGGCACGGGCGGGGGCGTGTTGGGGGTCATCGCAGGAAGTCTTCGAGCTTTACCTTCGCATCGGTCTTCGCGTCACGATACTTGACGATGACTGGAGTGTACAACGAAATGCCCCAATCCTTGCCCGGCCCATGAGTAATCGCGCGCGAACCCGAAACTACCACGGCGTCGGCAGGAATCACCAGCGGCGCTTGATCGCTGCCGGAATACACCGCGCCGCGCACCAGATCGTAGACCGGCGTGGAGCGGTTGAGAATCACACCCGTACCGAGCACCGCGCGCTTCTTCACCACCGTGCCTTCGTAGATGCCGGTGTTGCCGCCCACCATCACCTCATCTTCCACAATGACGGGCAGGGCCCCGATGGGCTCCAGCACGCCACCGATCTGCGCGGCGGCCGAGATATGGCAGCGCTGGCCGATCTGCGCGCAGCTTCCTACGAGCGCATGCGAGTCAACCATAGTGCCATCGCCCACCCAGGCGCCGGTGTTGATGTACATGGGCGGCATGCACGTCACGCCTTTGCCGATGAAGCAGCCGTCACGCACACTGGAGCCGCCGGGAACAATGCGTACGCCGCTGGAGGCGGTGAACTGGCGCACCGGGTACGTCGCTTTATCGAAGAACGGCTGACGCCGCGTGTCGATCGACATGTCCACCACGGTACCCATCCGGAAACCGAGCAGGATGCCCTTCTTTACCCAGGCATTCACGCGCCAACCGTTGGGTGTGGACTCGTCCGGCTCAGCCGCGCGGATCTCGCCGGCATTGAGCGCGGCCTTGAAATCCTGGAACAGGCGGAAGTGATCTTCGCCGTAGGCGCCGCCGGTGGCCTCAAAAAGCAATTCAATGTCAGTCTGCAGCATTCGCACTCCGGGTGGATTGCGCCAGCAATCCGGATTGTTCAAGAACGGCGCGGATGCGCGCCTGATTGGCTTCGGACGGCCGCACGAGCGGCAGCCGCCAGACAGGTTCGCACAAACCCATCATGGCCATGGCGGCTTTCACCGGGCCGGGATTCGATTCCACAAAATTGATGTCCATCAGCGGGAGGAACCGGCGCTGAATGGCGCGCGCGGCGGCGAAGTCGCCTTGGTTGGCCGCGCGAGCCAGCGCGGTCATTTCCGCGGGGATCTGGTTGGAGACAACGCTGATGACGCCGCGCCCGCCGAGCGCGATCAGCGGCAGCGACACCGAGTCGTCGCCCGAAAGCACGATGAAGCCGTCCGGGGTCTGATGAATCACGTTGGCCATCTGCGCCATGTTACCCGAGGCTTCTTTCACGCCGACGATGTTGCCGATCGCGGCAAGACGGCGGAGCGTCGCGGGTTCGATATTTACGCCGGTGCGGCCCTGCACGCTGTAGACAACGATCGGCAGCTTCACCGCGGCGGCCAGCGCCGAGTAGTGCTGAAATAGGCCTTCCTGCGTGGGCTTGTTGTAGTAAGGCGTGACGGACAAGAGCCCATCGGCGCCGAGCGCTTCGAGCTCGCGCGCGAGCGAGATCACTTCGCGAGTGTTGTACCCGCCCGCTCCGGCCAGCACCGGCACCTCGCGCGGCTTGGCTTCTTCGAGCGCGATCTCGACGACGCGCAGATGCTCGCGATGCTCAAGCGTGGGGCTTTCTCCCGTGGTGCCGCAGGGCACGAGAAAGTCAATGCCGGCGTCCAGTTGACGCCGCACCAGCCGCCGCAGCGCGGCTTCATCGAGCGACTGATCTGCCCGAAACGGAGTGATCAGCGCGGTTCCGCATCCAGTAAACATGTGCCACCTCCGGCCCTATCAACTACTTGGTTTGCCCAAACAACACGTCGGCAAACACATGGACCCCGCGTTTGCCATGAACCCATTGCGCGGCCTTGAGCGCGCCGCGCGCGAATCCTTCGCGGCTCCGCGCCGCATGGCGCAGGGTGATCGTGTCAGCCGCCGAGTCAAAGCCGATTTCATGCGTCCCGGGATGCGCGCCCGCGCGATTCGAGCTCTCGTCGATGCGCCGGCCGTAGCCCGCCGCGCGTATGGCCGCGGTGAGTTGGAGGAGAGTACCGCTGGGCGCGTCCTGCTTGGCGCTGTGATGAATCTCCCAGGCCCAGGCTTCATACTGCGCTTCCTCGCGCAGCAGGCGCGCGGCCTCGGCGACGAGGCGCTGGAACACGTTGACGCCGATCGAGAAGTTGGCGCTGTAGACCAGCGCGGTGTCATTTGCTTCCACGGCGCTCCGCACGCGGTCCAGTTCACCCAGCCAGCCCGTGGTGCCGCAAACGGCGGGGATACGCAGCGAGGCGAGCTTCTCAAGATTCGCCACGGCCGCATCGGGTACGGTGAACTCGATCGCCGCATCGGGCCGGTCCGCCATGTCGGTTTCGGTCCAGCCGACATCGAGGCGGTGCGAAATCTCGATGCCCGCGGCGGGCGCGAGGCTCTCAATCATACGGCCCATTTTGCCGTAGCCAATCAGCGCGGCTCTCATGCGGCGGCGCTCCCTTTCGGGTCAAACACAGCCGGATCGAGATCGGAGAAAAACGCCTGATGGAGCAGTTCGACGGCGTGCTTCAGGTCGCGCCCGGCAATGACAAAACTCAGGTTCAGATTCGAAGCGCCCTGGCTGATCATGCGAATGTTGATACCGTTCATGGCCTGGAAGACGCGTCCGGCGATGCCCCGCGTCGTTCCGATATTGTCTCCCACCATGCATACGATCGCCTGATCCTGTTCCACGGCCACGTCGGCAAACTCGCGGAGTTCGGTCAGGATCGGGTCGAGGTTCTGCACGGTGTCGATGGTGAGCGAGACGCTCACTTCGCTGGTGGTCACCATGTCCACCGGCGTCGTGTAGCGGTCGAAGACTTCGAAGATCCGGCGCAGAAAGCCGTGCGCCATCAGCATGCGCAACGAGCGGATGTGTACGGACACGATGCCCTGTTTGCAGGCGATCGCTTTGAACGCGTTGCCGCAGGCCACGGTCTCCGCCACAATGCGCGTGCCTTCCACTTCGGGCCGCCGCGAGTTGAGAATGAGCACGGGGATGTTCTTCTCCACCGCGGGCAGCACGGTTGACGGATGCAGCACCTTCGCGCCGAAGTAGGCGAGTTCGGCCGCTTCCCCGAACGAAATGATCTTCACGCGATGCCCCACTTCAGCGATACGCGGATCGCACGTGAGCATGCCGTCCACGTCGGTCCAGATCTGGATCTCTTCGGCGTCCAAGCCGGCGCCGATGATGGAAGCTGAAAAGTCCGAGCCGCCGCGGCCGAGCGTTGTGGTGACGCCCGCGGCCGTGGAGCCGATGAAGCCGCCCACCACCACCACGCGTTCACGCGCGATGGGCGCAAGGCGCGCGGAGAGCAGCTCGTACGTCTCCGGATACAGCGGCGCGGCCTGGGTGTGGCGGCCGTCGGTGATGACGTAATCGCGGGAATCGGCCTGCACGGCATCGAGCCCGGCGGCGCGGAAGCGCTCGGCGACGATGAGGCTCGAGAGGCGCTCACCGTAGGCGGATATGGCATCGATGGAGCGCGGGGTTAACTCGCCGAGCACCGAAAGACCCTGCACGAGTTCGGCGAGTTCGCGAAAGTGCGCTTCGACGGCGCCTCCTACCGGTCCGCCTTCGGCGAGCGTGTACTGCTTCAGTGCTGCCAGATCGGCTAGCGCCGCCGCGCGGCCGCCTTCGACGGCTTGGCGCGCGAGCGCGAGCAGACGATTGGTGGTCTTGCCCATCGCTGAAACCACAACCACGGGATGGCGCTCCAGCCGCGACTTGACGATGGCGGCAACGCGATCAATGGCCGCAGCGGACTCAACCGAAGAGCCGCCGAACTTCATCACAATCATCAGTCGAGCAGCCCTTCCGTCTTCATCAACTCGGCATTCAACACGGCCGCGCCGGCCGCGCCACGCACGGTGTTGTGGCCGAGCGCGATGAACTTGTAGCCGAAGACCGGGCACGTGCGCAGGCGCCCGCAGAAGACAGCCATGCCGCGTTCGCGCTCTACGTCGCGCCGCGGCTGCGGGCGGTCTTTCTCGGGCATATAGATGACCGGCACCGCGGGCGC
Organism: Acidobacteriota bacterium; assembly: GCA_016871115.1. GTDB lineage: Bacteria > Acidobacteriota > Terriglobia > Bryobacterales > Bryobacteraceae > VFZP01. Next base: position 4,136 of record VFZP01000134.1, on the reverse strand, counting down.
GCTAGGCAGGTTGCGTTCCTGCGGCACGCCGCGGAACGCCGCGAAGGCCGCGATCAGTTCCTGTTCAGGGGGCTCGGACGACAACTCCACGGAGATGGTGGCGGTATGGCCGTCCAGCACCGGCACGCGATTGCAGTGCGCGCTCACGCGCATCGGGTGCGGCACAAAGGCGCCCTGCTCGAAGCCGCCGAGGATCTTCTGCGTTTCGATCTCCACCTTCTCCTCTTCGCCTCCGATAAACGGGACGACGTTGGCGTTGATGTCCATCGACGACACGCCCGGGTATCCGGCGCCGGAGATGGCTTGCATGGTGGTGACCACTGTACGCGTGATACCGAACTGGCGCAGCGGCGCCAACGCCATGGTGAGCACTACGGTGGAGCAGTTCGGGTTGGTAACGATGAGACCTTTCCAGCCACGGCGCGCGCGCTGAGCGGCCGCAATAGCCAGATGATCCGCATTGATCTCAGGCACCAGCAGCGCCACATCGGACTCCATGCGATGGTTGCGCGAGTTGGAGACCACGACGTGTTCCGCGCCGGCAAACGCCTGCTCGATTTCAGTGGCCACCGAGGCGTCGGTGGCTGAGAATACCAGCTTCGGTGCGTTGCCGGGCTTGCACTCTTCGACGGTCAAACCGGCGACGGATTCGGGCATAACGCCGTCAAGCCGCCAGGACGTAGCATCGCGAAACTTCTTACCTGCCGACCGGTCGCTGGCACCGGCCCAAGTAACTTCAAACCACGGGTGGTTGGCAAGGAAACGGAGAAAGTGCTGGCCCACCATGCCGGTGGCGCCGAGTACTCCCACGGGGATTTTAGCTGACATAGAATTGGCTCTGGAATACTAACTAACTTTCGAGTAAATTTCTGACAATGTGCTGATAAAGCGAGACGGCTTCAATAAGTTCTCGTTTCGGCACGCGCTCTTGCGAAGTATGTGCCACATGAATCGTTCCCGGGCCAAGTAACAGCGGCTTTCCCCACTGCCCGCCGAAAGCCGGAATGTCGGTGGTGTAGGCCACCACGGTGGTCTCAATGCCCGGTACCGCTTCGAGATGAATCGCGGGTATGCAGAGGATCTCCTTCGCCTCGGCCAACTTCCCGCACGCCGCCACCACCGCCTCGCGGGTCGACGCCGGGTCACTCACCAGACGGATCATCACTTCCGCCTTGGCCGCGTCGGGAATCACATTCGGCGCGCGGCCGCCGCCGATGGTGCCGATGTTGAGCGTGCTGGGGCCGAGAATTTTGTCCTCGGGCAGCGCGATCTTCCGCACCGCCGCGAGCGCGTCGAGCAGTTTTTCGATGGCCGACTCGCCCAACTCGGGGTACGCCGAATGCGCCATGCGGCCCGACGCCGAGATCTCATATCGCAGCGCGCCTTTGCTGCCCAGCGCCAGACGATTGGAAGTGGGCTCGCCGTTAATCAGAAACCGTGACCCGCGCGGATGGCGCGCCGCCTCATATGCGCCCGCGGAGTTACGTTCTTCACCCACCACAAATAGCAGCGCAATGCCGCGCACGCCCTGTTCGAGCAGCGCTTCGGCGGCCAGCAGCATGGAGGCGATAATGCCCTTCACGTCGCACGCGCCGCGGCCCCAGATGTAGTTGTCATCCTCGCGTGAGGGGATAAACGGCGGCACGGTGTCCTGGTGCGTGGAGAGCGTGACGCGCGGCTCGCCGAAAGTGGCCAGGACGTTGAAGCGCCGGTCTTCCACCGGCATCCGCTCCACGGCGCCCTGATACTTGGCCGCGAGCGCGCTGAGGTGGGCGTAGAGAAACTCGCCCACCTCAAATTCGTTCGGGGTGATCGATTCGATGTCGATGAGTTGCCGGGTCAGTTCAAATACACGCATAGCTTATCGCTCTTCAACTAGGGGAATTCACACGAGGAGGGAGGCACGGAACCAGCGCACACGGCACGGGCCGAGCGCGCTCGTCCCGGCTAGCGCTCCACTCGGAATCCCGCCGGATCCGAATGACAGTGAGCGGGTATTGGCCTTCGCTCACCAACCAGCCGCGCACATCATCAAGCGCCGCTTGTTTCGGCGGGAGGTCCAGCCAGCTATTACCTGCCGAACCCGGCCCCTTTTGCCGACGCTCCGGGATGACCCGTTACCGCGCGTCCAGCGACTCATGGCCACCGCACCTCTACCGGAAGAATATTTAGAGTAGCCGAACGGTGGCGCATTCGTCAAATCGCGAACGTTGTGGGCGCAAGCAGAGTTGAGGCCGCCCTCGTTAGCGGGTTATGGTGAGCGGGCGGCTGAGAGCGACTGTGAGCAGCGATTCACTGGGAATCACGGCCGGCGCACCACGGGTGAGCAACACCACGCCCGTGCCAACGCCCGCGCCGGCGCCCGCTCCGGCACCCGCTCCGGCACCCGCTCCGGCACCCACTCCGATGGCCGCACCCACGCCGCCAGCGACAGCCCCGATCACGGTGCCGGCGCCGCTGCCAGCACCGATCTTCAACGCGTCCTTTTTCTTCGCGGCCGGGGCACGCCGCGTGAAAATCGAAGTGGCAATGCCGGTGGACTTGCCGCCGGCGAGTTCGATTCCGGTAAGCCGCACACTCAGGTGCGCGACAACTTTAACGCGCCCGCCCGGATCCGAAGCCACCACCACCCCGCTGGTGGTAGCGCCACGGGGTGCGATCAGCGTGCCGTCAGCCGCAGTCAGCGGTTCAGTGAGAACGGCGCTGAACGCTTGGCCGCCACGCGCAGTCTTCGTCGAAAGAGCGTGAATGGTGCGCACTAGTACGCGCTGGCCGGCGGGTACGGTAACCGGCACCGGCGCGAGTTCCACCGGGGCAGGTTTCGCGACGGCTTCGTTTGGGGCCGTGACGGCGGACTTCGCACTCTCGACAGCAGGACTGGTCGGACTCGTGCCGCAACTGGCCAGCACAAAGGCGAGTATGGTGAGATACAACTGCATTCTCATGTCACGCCAAGAGCAGGTCGCGTGCCAAAGCGCACTTTTCATGCAAACGCCGGAAGGACGGCCCGATCCGGCGACCAAGGCTGTCTTTTCTTCCTGGTAAACGAATCACACCGTGGAGAATCGCGCTATGCAGCCAGTCGCGATACGCTGGCGCGGAGATGGGAAAGTTGTTTGCCGGCACTTCCGGCTTTGCCTACCCGGCCTGGAAGCCGGCGTTTTATCCCGAGAAACTGGCCGCCAAGAAGTTTCTGCCGCACTCTGCCACGCGGCTGAATGCGGTGGAAGTCAATTACATTACACGTTCCGGCGCCTGCCCTTGGAGTCTACGCTTAGCAACTGGGTAGGCGACACACCTGACGGATTTTGTTTTGTGCTGAAGGCGCACGAGCGCATCACGCACATCCAGCGCCTGACGCCCGGCAGCGAGTTCACGCAAGTATTTTTTAAGGCGATCGACCCCCTGCGGGTAAAAGCGCGGCTGGGGCCGGTGCTGTTTCAACTGCCGCCCAACATGAAGGCCGACGCCACGCGGCTGGCGGGTTTCTTGACGGAGATCCCACGCGATATGCGGGCGGCGTTTGAGTTTCGCCACGCGAGTTGGCTGGTGGACGAGATCTTCGAATTGTTGGAGCGCCACCAGGCAGCACTGTGCCTCGCCGAATCCGACAAGCTGAAAATTGCGCACCGGTTGACGGCGGACTTCACGTATTTTCGGTTGCGCAAGGCCGAATACCCGGCCGAAGTGCGCGCCGCGATTACGGCTCAGGTTTCGGAGTTGCGCGCCGGAGGCCGCGACGTCTACGTTTTCTTCAAGCACGAAGACGACCCGGCCAGAGCGCTCTCCGCGGAAGAAATGCTGCGCAGCGCCGGCTAGAAAACGATGCGGTCTTTCTTGGCTTCGAGCTTGGCGAAGTCGAGCATGGGGATCTTCCTCAGGTCGGCAAGCGAATTGAATTTACCGTTCTTCTCGCGCCAGGCGATGATGGCGTTGGCTTGCGACTTGCGCAATGCCAGACGGCTTTCGATTTCAATCGCCGCGCACGTGTTCAGGTTCACCGGAGGCGCTTCGCCGGCCGGGTAGTGCTTGGCCAGGTAGCCGGCCACAGCAGCAAACTCCTGATCAGTGCCTTTGGTGCCGAAGGCGATCATTTTATTGATGGTGGTTTGCCAGCCATCGCGGTCCTGACGGCG
>VFZP01000133.1 GCA_016871115.1 Acidobacteriota bacterium | reverse complement strand
TTTCTGCGCAGGGCGATGAAGGGCCGACGGGTACCGGCCAAGGTAACGCTGGACGCGTACGCGGCCTCCCATCGCGCGGTAGCTGATCTAAAGAAAACCGGCGAGTTGCCGGAGCAACTGGTAGTCCGCAGCAGCAAGTACTTGAACAATTTGATCGAGCAAGATCATCGCAGGATCAAGCGGCGATTGCGGCCGATGCTGGGACTCAAGAGCTTTGAGTCGGCGACCATTGTGATCAGCGGTATCGAACTGGCGGAGAAGATCAAGAAAGCCCAATTCAAATTTGGCAAACTGGGCGGGTCAAGGGCGACGATGCCGGAGATCTGGCGAGCCGCGTTGGCAGCGTGATCGGCATCGGGTTCGATCGAGACGTCGGCACCGACCGAATTTGGCTCGTCTCGGAATTCGCACCAGAGCCTCCACGTTTACCAGCGGGTTGATCACAAACTCGCCGTTCTTCTGCTTCAGTTCAGCCGCCAGGGCGGCCGGCGTCTGACCCGCGGCAACGATGTCTCCCACCAGCGGCGCGGTCACGCGGCCATCCGGCCGCACCGACGCGGTGAACGATAAATCCGGCTCTTTCCACACGAGAACCTTGATGACGTCCTCAGCGCCGATCTTGTAAGTATTGGGATCCACCGAAGCTGACAAGCCATCCATGACGGGCGGGCTATTGTCGCCACCCGGCTTGTCGCTTTCCGTGGACGACGAAGATTGCTTCTTAGACTCGGCGGGACTTGGCGGCAATACGACTTGCTGGGTCAAGACCAGCGTCACTACACCTGTTGCCGCCATACCGGCAATCGGGCTCGCGGGACCGGTTAGAAACCGGTTCATGCGCATCTCATTTGGCGGGCGGCCTCTTTAGCCTTGGACCCCGGCTTGTCTCCTCAGAACGAAACATCTTGTTGTGGCGCGCCAGGGATTGGCTCTCGTGGCGCGCGGACCCGGCCGATTCTCCGGCACGCAAACTACTAAACGTGCTGGGCCGGCCGTGCTTTTGGGGTGGATCGCACAGCAGGCTCACAATTCCAAGCTTATCAACATCATAACCAAAACCGAGGGGCGTAGAATGGTAAGTTCGGGGTAGATATTGGGGCAAAAAGGTACAGGCTCAATTTACTTTACTACGTAGAGTACTTTCCAAGACTACGAAATGACGCGCACAATTGCAAGTGGAAAGGGCAGAATCAGAGAGACATGCGTTACTTCCTGGCGAAATCCGAACCCGGCGTATATTCAATTGACGATTTGGCGCGCGACCGTCGCACCGTGTGGGATGGGGTGCGCAATGCGCAGGCGGTGAAGACGATTCTCAGCATGCAGCCGGGCGATCTGGTGATGATTTACCACTCGGGCGGCGAATCCCAAATTGCCGGAGTGGCGCGCGTGGTGGCGGCGGGGCGGCCGGATGCGAAGGACCCGAAGTCAGCCATCGCCGACCTGGAGTTTGTTTCCAAGCTGGCCACGCCCGTCACCCTGGGTGCTGTCAAGCAGAGTGGTTTGTTTGCCGACTTTGCGCTGGTGCGTCAATCGCGGCTGTCCACGATGGAGGCGCCCACGAAATTTGTGGAGTGGGTCATCCGGCAGGCGCCGGATGCGGGGTTGTAGACCTCAGGCGTACCACGCGCGCCCGGCATGGGGCGTCAGCGCTTCCTGCCACCGCCGCCTTTTTTCGTCTGCCCCGGCACGGCGGGGATCCCTTCGCCGTTGTACTGGCTGAGGACCATCCACGGGTCCGCGGTGCGCTCGCGGTCGTCGTGCACTTTGCGGCGGAGTTCTGCGAGCGTGGCGGCATGGGCGGAGGAGGCGGCGAGGTTATCGATCTCATGCGGGTCGCGCGCGATGTCGTAGAGCTCTTCGCCCTTCCGGTGCAGATACGCGCCCACGGGCCGCGCGCCCACCTTGGCCTTTTCGCCATCGCGCAGCACGCTTCGCCAGGTGGCCGAAGCCCAGAGATCGGAGGCGTGCGGATACTCGAGTTCGGGAAACAGGTTGCGGATGTACTTGTACTGGCGCGTGCGCGCGCCGCGCATCGGGTAGTACATGGTGATCTCGTGGAAAGTGTGCGAGAAGTAGACCTCGTCGCGGCCCGCGGGGTTTTCCTGTTCGAGGGTAGGTAGAATGCTGCGCCCGTGGAGTTCATAGCCCGGCCCGGCTGCGCTCGTCCAATCGAGAATCGTCGGCACGATGTCCACCCAGCTCACCATGCCGTTGTTCACCACACCGCGGCGCGTTTGTCCGGGCGCGCGCACAATCAGCGGCAGGTGGATGCCCGCGTCGTAGCAGTTGGTTTTGGCATTGGCAAACGGCATGCCGTTGTCGCTGAGGAAGATCAACAGCGTGTTGTCGAGCTGGCCGGTTTCCTTCAGCACGTCCATCATCATGCCGATGCCTTGGTCCAGCCGGTTGGCGGCTTCGTAGTATTCGGCCACTTCGCCGCGCACGGCGGCGTTGCCGGGCAGGTACGAGGGCACACGCACCTGCGCGGGATCGAACCGGTTGCGGGTCACGCCGCGGTAGTCGCGGTTGGCAAAGCCCTGCCCGGCTCGATGCGGATCGGTGAAGCCCATGTGCAGGTAGAAGGGCTTGGACGAGCTGGCCTGGATGAAGTCGCGCGCGATCTCGGCCATGCGCGTCACGTCGCGCCCGCCTTCGCGCGTGGCGTTCAGGTCCCAGCCGAATTCGCTCAACGGATTGACGTGGAGCTTGGCGATCACGCCCGTGCGGTAACCGGCGGCCTTCAGCAACTCCGGGGACGATTTCACTTTCGGCAAGTAGTGCAGGTTGTGCTCGCCGTGCGCGTGACCGTAGTGCCCGTTTGCATGATTTTGCAGGCCGCTGAGCAGCACGCTGCGGCTGGCGCTGCATGACGCGGTGGTGCAGAAGGCGTTGGTGAAGCGCACGCCATCGGCGGCGAGACGGTCGAGGTGCGGCGTGCTAGCCGTGCGGTCGCCATAGGCGCCGGCGTGGAGGCCGAGGTCGTCGGCGATCATCAGCAGCACGTTCTTCGGACGCGATTGCGCGAACGACCAGCCAGCCGTCCCCGCGGCGAGGGCGCCCACCAGGCTGCGGCGGCTGGGAGTGACGCTTCTCATCATGGACAGCCATCATACAAAAGAAAGCTTGCCGAGTACGAATCCGTTGCGCGCTCATCGTCGCCGGGGCGGCAGAGTAACTGCGCATTTAGTAGCTTCTTGTTACTAGCCGCCCCCCTTAGTACTGTTCCGGCTGGCGCTCAACGCGAGTTAGTTGCGGTACGGTCGTTCCAAATCGCCGTAATATTGTCGCTTTTTGGACGGGATTCGGAGTGTATCGAAGTGTAGGGTTCTATGCGAGAGCCATAAGTCGTAGACCAACGGTAAGGCTGGCGGCGAACGCGACACCCCGGCACACTCTTCACGGAGGAGTTTTCCACTCAAATGTTCAAGCTTTTGCTTCCTACATTTCTGGCCACGTCGCTCTCGGCGTCCGTGGTTATTTTTAACCCGGTGCCTGGGACAGGACCCGCCGTCAACACCACCGTCACCATCACCGACCTCGTCAGTGGCGGTGTCAGCATCAACACCGCTGTTTCCGGCACGCCCACCGGCGACATCCGTGGTCTTTTCTTCGTCCTGTCCGGCAATTCCGTCGGACTCAACTGCTCACAGATCAGCGGCTCGGACGTCACTGACTGCGAAATCGATGAGGGCAGCGTGAGTGACCTCGGTGGCGGCGCCAATATGAATGGCGTCTTCACATCGTTTGACGTCGGCATCGAGATTGGCACGTCTGGCATTAGCGGCGACGACATTCAGAACACCACGGTAATTTTCAACAATTCGGCCGTGACGGCGTCTCGGTTCACAGCGTTCGGCGTCCGCCTGACCTCGGTTGGCCCCGTCGGCGGTTCCCGTGCGGACTCGTCGAAGCTGTTTGACGACACGCCGGATCGCGGCGTCGAAGTGCCCGAGCCGAGCACGCTGGCCATGGCCAGCATCGCGTTGACGGGTGTGGGCCTGCTGCGCCGCCGTTCAGCCTAAACGGCCGTAAACAACGGCGCCGCAGACCTCCAGCCGCGGCGCCCCTCATTCCCGCGGGTCATGACAGATCATGGCCCGCGTTTTCATTTTGGAGCGCCAACCTACTGCGGCTTCGGTGCTTCAGGTTGCTGCGGCTGTCCCTCGCCTTGCGGTTGCTGGTTCTTCCGCTTCCCTTTGCCCTTGCCGCGCTTGCCTTTGCCATTCTTCTTGCCGTCGCCTTCGGTTTGGCCCTGGCCCTGGCCTTGTTCCGTGCCGTTTTGCTGCGCCTCGTCAGCGCCGCCCGCGAACGTCAAGGGCAAAGGGCCCAAGGCCATTGAAAGGCCCAGCATGATGGTGAGAACACGTTTCATGGTGTGTGAGTAAACTCCCTCGCCGTTCCAAACCCGGCGGCCGAGGAAAAGCTTCTGATATCCTGATCGCCGCCATGGAGATGACCCGCCGCACGTTCTTTCCGCTCGCCGCATGGGCCGCCGCCGCGTCCGCGCAGAACCGCCCGCGCCGCCGTCCGAATATCGTGCTGATCGTCGCCGACGATCTCGGCAACAACGACGCCGGGTTTCAAGGAAGCCCGGACTGCAAAACGCCGCACCTGGACTCACTCGCCGCCGCCGGCACGCGCTACGCAAGCGGCTACGCCTCGCATCCGTTCTGCAGCCCGACGCGGGCCGGCATCATGACGGGCCGCTACCAGCACCGCTTCGGACACGAGAACAACATGGTGGTGAGGCGCTACGATCCCGATACGGGGCTGCTTTTGACCGAGACGATGCTGCCCGAGTTGCCGTCCAAAGCCGGGTACGCCACCGGGCTGGTGGGCAAGTGGCATCTGGGCGCGCATCCGCGTTTCCATCCGCAGGCGCGCGACTTTCAGGAGATGTACGGCTTTGTCGGCGGCGGGCATGACTACTTTCATCCCGGCGTGGACGGCGATGTCGATCAGCACCTTTTTCCCATCGAGCGCGACCGCACGACGGTGGTAGAGAAAGAGTACCTCACCACGGCGCTGGGGCGCGAGGCCGCCGCCTTCGTGCGGCGTCACCAGGAGCAGCCGTTCTTTCTCTATCTCGCTTTCAACGCGCCGCATTCGCCGCTCCAAGCGCCGCAGGCGTACCTCCGCAAGTTCGCCGCGATTCAGGATCCGGACTGGCGCTCCTATGCGGCGATGGTCGCGGCGATGGATGACGCCGTGGGCCGCGTGCTGACGGCCTTGCGCGAATTGCGGCTGGAGGATGACACGCTCGTCTTCTTCCTTTCCGACAACGGCGGCCCGCGCGACAACGCGTCCTCCAACGGGCGCTATCGCGGCACCAAGCGCACGGTGTATGAAGGCGGCATCCGCGTTCCGTTTGTGGTTCGCTTCCCCGGCCGCGTGCCGGCGGGTGCGGCGGTGGACACGCCGGTGATCTCGATGGACATCTTCACTACCTCGCTTGCGGCGGCGGGCATTCCGGTGGACCGGTCTAAGCCCATTGACGGCGTCAATCTGCTGGAGCCGGTCCCGGCCCGCGCACTGCACTGGCGCATGTTCGGCGGCGACGAAGGCGCGATCCGCGACGGCGTGCCCAAGTGGGTGAGGCGGGGCGCGAACCGGCCGCCGGAGTTGTACGATTTGGCTGCGGACCCCGGCGAGAAGAACGATCTCGCCGCCGAGCGCCCGGCCGACGCGGCGCGGCTGGCGGCGGCGTGAAATACGTGGAGCAGGCAGATGGCCGAGCCGCGGTGGCTGGACCACATCTACCATCGGGAGAAGCTGGCAGCGAAACACTAAGGCAGGGGAACCGGTCCCCGCGCTAAATGACCGCCTTCACGTCGACGCCGGTCTTCTCCCAGCGCCCAGTCTTGCCCGACTTTATCACGGCTTCGCACACCTTCTGCGTTTGTAGCGCGCTGCGGAAGTCCGGCTGCGCGGGCTTGCCGTTCTCCACGCCCTGCACGAAATCGGCCAGCGCATTGAGGAAGCTGTGCTCGTAGCCGATGACCAGCCCCGGCACCCAATAGCGGTTCATGTACGGGTGCTCGCCGTTGGTGACGTGGATGCGCCGCCAGCCGCGGATGTGCGAATCCACCGTGGCCTCCCCGCCGCCGGTGTTGTACTCAAAGAAATCGAGATACTCCATCTCTTCGAGGTTGAACGCGAGGCTCCCTTGTTCGCCGTTCAGCTCAAACGTCTTCAGGGCCTTGTGCCCGCGCGCATAGCGCGTCGACTCAAACAGCCCCAGCGACCCGTTGGCAAATTCGCAAATGAACAGGCACGCATCGTCGATCCCGACCGGCTGCATCTTGCCCGTGACGGCATGCTTGCGCTGCTTCACAAACGTCTCGGTACGCGCGGTGACGCGCACGATCGGCCCGTTCAGCCACATCGCGCAATCGATGTTGTGGGCCAGCAGATCGCCGGTGACGCCGGATCCCGCAGCCTTCACATCCAGCCGCCACAAGCCCGCGCCGCCTTGCGGGACGTCGGGTGAGATCGTCCAGTCCTGCAAAAAGTTGGCGCGGAAATGATAGGGCCGGCCGATGCGGCCTTCGGCGATCAACTGCTTGGCGAGCGAAATGGAGGGCACACGGCGGTAGTTGAACCACACCATGTTCGGCAACTTGGCCTTTTCGACGGCCTTCACCATCGTCTCGCCTTGCTTCACATCGAGCGCCAGCGGCTTCTCGCACACGATCATCTTGCCGGCTTTCGCCGCGGCGAGCGCGATTTCCATATGCGAGTCGTTGGGCGTGCAGATGTCGATGAGGTCCACATCGGGCGACCTGACCAGCTTGCGCCAGTCCGTCTCGGTGCGCTCGTAGCCCCAGTTGGCCGCAAACGCCTTCACCTTCTCCTCATTGCGCGCGCAAGCGGCTTTCAACACAACCTTGTGCTGGAGCGGAAAGAAGTCGTTCAGCCGCTTGTAGGCATTCGAGTGGGCCCGGCCCATGAAGCCGTAGCCGATCATTCCAACGCGAAGTTCCTTCATGTCAGTTCCCGTACTTGGCGATCAGCGCGTCGAGCGACTTCTTGCAGCTCTCGGTGGCGGCCCAGGCGTCGGGCCAGAAGCACAGATCGATGGTCCACCAGTCATGCGAGAGGCGCGAGGCCTTGATCAGTTCGGGCAGGATTTCGTCGAAGTTCAGCACGCCCATGCCGAAGGGCGGATGCGCCGAGGTTTCGTCTTCGCCGTTCGCGTCTTTGTGGCAGGTGTTGTCGGAGTCAATGAGGTGGATGTGATTGATGCGACCGTTCAGCATCTTGATGTACTCCACCTGATTGACGAACACTTCCTTGCCGCCTTCGTGGCGCGCGCCCACCACGCCCACCATTTGGCCGTGGCAGGTGTCGTACTGTATGCCGAAGTTCGGCTTGTTCACGGCGTCATGGATGCGCACCGCGTCGCTCGGCTTGTTGAACGCAAAGCCGGGCTCCACTTCCCACGTCACATATTGGCCGTTGCCGGCGGCGATGTCGCAGCAGGTCTGCCACGTCTTCACCACGCGATTCATTGCCGTTGCGTAGTCCACCTCGCGGTGAATCGTCGGCGGCTGCACGCAGTCTACGCGCACGCCCTGAATGCCGACGTCTTTGGAGAAGTCGGAGTTGCGTTTGAACTCGGCGATGTACTTGGACTGGTCATCGGTGTTGATGAGCTTTTCGCCCCACAGGTTGGCCGCGATGCCGCTGAACGCCATCCCCATGGACTTCATCTTCGCCACGAGTTCATCGCGCTGCGACTTCTGCGGCAGCGCTCCGGCCCAGCCTTCGTTGGGGCCATTCGGGTTGCCCGGGTTCGGGTGCGGCGGGAAACCGCCGAGCTCAACGCCGTCAAAGCCGAGCGCCCTGAGCTTGTTGAGTACGGTGTCAAAATCGACGGGGTTTGAGCCGTAAGGCCCGATCGTGTAGGCCCACGAGCCGATGGAGCTGCGCTTACTCATAGCACTTTATGATACACACGCAGCCCGCGCCGGCTCGCGGGCATTCGCAGGCGCGCTCTACGCCCGGCAGCGGCGGCGTTGGAGGAGTCCGGCCAGCGCGAGGGCGCTACCCAGCATTCCGTAGGTGGACGGCTCCGGCACGGCCGAACCGCCGCCGTCATCGGAGCTGAGGAACTCCACGCGCAGCCCGGTCACGTTAGACCGGTTCTCCACCCTGAAGGTGAGCGTGTTGATGCCCGTCACAAACCCGCTCGTGATGGTAAACGGCGTCCAACTGGTGAACGCGGCTGTGTCGACGCAGTCGGTGATGGCCGAAAAGGCCGGCGGGCCGAAGTTGAGGCTGGCAATACCGCAGTTGTCCGCCGCCCAGCGGCCGGTGATCGTTGCCGTAGGCGACGTCAAATTTAAGGTCAATCGATAAAAACTCAGGCTGGAGCCAGGCAGGCCGTCCGCGGCAACGGAGATCCACCGCGACTGGTCGCTACCCACACCCGTGAGGGTTTCAGGAATGTAGGACGGGTGTTTGTAGGTGAACGCATTGGCGAGAGAGGCCTGAAACCAGTGCAGTTCCGTAACGCCGTTGCCGCCCGGCAGTTGCACGCCCGCGTTGTCAACCCCCGTGTTATACAGACCGGCGATCGGCGCGGCCTGCAAGGAAAAGGTAAGGAAAAGGACGCTCAGGGCGCCCCGTGTTTTGGTCATGGGAAAACCTCCGTCCAATGAATGCGGAGTGCGAGGGCAAACGGGGTCACCTTTGTCCCAACTTCTATTGCGGCCCGGACTAAAATAGCGGGTTGACGTTTCGCACGCTGCTACCGCTTCTTTTGGCCTCCATGGTCTTCGCGCAGGAATGCGCCGTTCGTCCGCTTTCGCCCGCGCAGCCGCCGCTGAAGATCGAAGAGGGCGAACGCGCCACTGAGTCCGCCACCTTCCGCACGGCGGTGATGGCCGTCTCGCCGCAGAACGCGTCGGTGATCTTCGACACGGCCAACCGCATCCGGCGCGTGGACGCGGACGGACGCATAGTCACGCTCGCTGGCAACGGCGCGCGCGGGGACGATCTGGCCGCGGGGCCGGCGCGCGAGGCGGCGCTACCCAACGTCACGCAGATTTTGTTTTCCCCCTCTGGCGAATTGCATTTCGTGGCCGTGGAGCGGGTGTGGCGCCTGCGCGGCGACCGCCTGGAGGTGGCGGCAGGCACGAGTCGCGCGGGGTTCAACGGCGAGTCTGGCGCGGCGGCGGAGATGAATCTCGGCGGCATTGTGCAGGCCGCGTTCGATTCGTCCGAGCGTCTGCTGATTCTCGATGGCCATGCGCGCCTCCGGCGTGTGGAATCGGACGGCATGCTCCACACGATCGCCGGCTCGGCGCGTCTTCCCGCCGCCACCGGTTTTACCGGCGACAACGGCCCGGCGACGCAGGCGGCTCTGTTCAGCCCGCGCCAGGTGGTGCCGCTCGCCGACGGGTCTGTGTGGATCAAGGACTTTTCCGGCCGCCACATCCGACTGCTCACGCCCGACGGCCTAATTCGCACCGTCAACTCCAACTTCGAACCCACCATCAACATCCTGCGGCTGGCCGACGGCACGCCCGGCGCGGCGACGGCCAATCGCATGTACCCGCTGCGCTCGAACGGCGGCATTGAAACCGGCTCGGCACCCTACCGCGGATTCACAGGCACGCCGCGCGCGGTGGCGCCGGACGGCTCCCTGTTGTTTGAGGGCTCAGCGCGGCCGGAGATGAACACGCCTCTGGTGCGGCTCACGCCTGGACCCGCCGGCGTGCAGACCGTGCTGGGCGGCGCGCCGCCGGCGCGTATCGTGGACGGGCAGGCCGCGCCGTTTGGAGCGATTCGCAATGGATCGCTCCTCTATGCATCGACGCTCGATGGCAAGTCCGGCGTGCTCGAAGCGCGGCCCGGGCAAGCGCCGCGTTTCGTCGTGGGCGGCGGCAACGACACGGGCAAACCGGAAGGCAAGACCGCGACGGATCTCACCCTGTTCGGTATCGTCGCTTTTGCGACGGATAACGACGGCCGCATTGTGATCGCCGATGTGTGGCGGCGGCGCATCCTCGTGGTGGGCGCCGATGGCAAGGTCTCTGTTTTGAAGGCGGGCGGCGAGCCGGTGGTGTATGCGCCGCTCGGCACCTTTTCCACGCTCCAGCGGCTGACGGCGGACCGCGCCGGCAATGTCTATTGGTTCCAGCAGGGCGCAACTCCCACGGGCGGCGTCTTCTCGGCGGAGATCAACGTCTGGTCTCGCGCCGCCGGCACCATTTCGCGCTTCACCATACCCGGCCTCGCGGCGCTGGCGCGGCTCGACGACGGAAGCCCGGTGGCGCTCGCGGGCAACAGCGCCACGTTCCGCACGGTGTACTCGCTGGACGCCTCGGCTGGGCAAGGCGTGCCGCTCGGCGGGTTGCAGATGCTGCCGTTCACCTCGGCCACGCGCCTCAACGGACAACCCTACTTCGTCGCCGCCGCACGCCTCTTCCGCGGCGAACCGGGGAACCTCGAGTACTTCGACCTGCCGGCGTTGCCCTCAGGCGCTCCGTTCACGCCGGACTTTGTGATCGGCGGCGCCGGTCAGTTGCTCGTGCATCTCGTCGACGGCGGCTTCTATCGCGTGGAGAATCCCGGCGCCTGCACGTGGCAACCGCAACCGTTCGCCACTCCCGATGGCGTGGTGAACGCCGCCAGCTTCGGGCATCCCAACACGATGTCCCCCCGGCAACTGCTGACGGTCTTCGGCCGCGGACTCGGCCCGCCCGAGGGCTTCAGCGGCGTGGTGGACGGCACCCTGCGCGCCACCGCGCAACCCGCGCCGTATCCCTCGCTGCAACTCGGCAACTTCACCGGCGCGATTCCCAACGCCACGCTCGCCAGCACCGTGCTGCCCGTCGTCTACTCGGACGGCCGCCAGGCGACCGTGCAAACGCCGCCAGCTCTTCCCGCTTCCGGCACGATTCTGCTCCACTACGGTTGGCAGGGCTTGACGCTCATCTACCCGAGGACGATCGCCGCGCGGGCCGCCGCGCCCGGTTTGTTCCCGCTGCTGCCGGCCGAACCCGTGAAGGCGGGCGACAAGGTGAACTTTTACGCTACCGGACTCGGCGCGATCTCCACGACCCTCGTGATCGGCGAGTTCTTCCCAGCCGATACCCCGGTGGCCGTCACCGCCACGCCGCTTACTTTGCGGATCGGCGGGATCGAATCCGAAATTCGCAGCGCCGTTGGCTTGCCGGGGTCGTTGGGGGTGCTGCAGATCGAAGTCGTGGTGCCCGCTGGGCTGACGCCCGGCGAACATGCGGTGGAGATCAGCGCTGCCGAGCAGACCAATGAAGGGCAGACGGTTACGCTACGGGTGACGGGGAATTAGCAGGAGGAAAGTGGTTGGGACGCAGGGATTCGAACCCCGATAGGCAGAGTCAGAGTCTGCAGTCTTGCCGTTAGACGACGTCCCACCAAGCCGCTCCTATTGTAACAACACTCGGCCCGCCGGCACCACATCCGGTGAGACCCGCGCGGCAAAATAGCGATCCCAGGTACGCCCGCCGCGCGTGCGCTTCCACGCCTCAGCCCACACCTCATCGAAACGGTCGCGCGCCTTGTGCTGGCGCTCAGACAACCACTCCTTCAGTTCCGCCGATTGCCGAACGGCCGAACGGCCGCGCATCGTTTCGCAATCGTTGAGATCGCCGAGTTGCTGCTGCACCGCGCGCAGCAGAGCCAGGTACGCCGTTGCCTTCGGCAGGCACAACTCCAGCGTGTAGCGCAGGTGTTTGGTCTTGAGACGGAAGGCGTGGAGTTCCCGGGCTCCGCCGTCCGCGGCCTTTGCGCCGGCCGCCCAATAGCGGGCGCTGAGACGGCACAGCAGCGCGGCAGCGCCGTCAACGGTTGCCGCTCGAAGAGTGAGCGAGTCCGCGTCCAGTTCAATCAACCGGCGAATCAGACGCTGCGCGGCGCGGCTCCGTTCACGCCGTAGCGCCGCAACCACGCCCTCGGCGCCAGCCACACCGGACTTGCCGCAGAGGGAGATGGCAACATCGAGATTCCTCGTCTCGCCAGCGGCTCGCATGACGGGGCGCAAACGCCGCCGCACGGCCTTGCCGGCTCGAACCGCACGCAGGGGTTCCATGAGCCGGCGAACCGCGGCGCGCAACCGGTGTACGGCATCTTCATCCGGCGTCAGGCTCGCGGCAGCGGCTTCCAGCTGCACCTGCCGGAGGCGCGCGCTGAGCCGATCTTGGATCAAGTCCGGCACGGTCTATCGCGAGGATTGCCTGCCGTTGCGGGCCACCACCACCGTCAACGGCCGCCCGTAGACGCTCTGGAAAACCTCGCCCACCCGTTCGCCGGCCCAATGCTCCAGTTCCGCATTGCCGCCGCGCAGTTGAATCTGCGCCGCCAACGATCCGCTGAGCTGGCAGGCGATTTCGCCCACCCGCTGTTCTTTCGAAAAATCGAACGTATCGGCGAGCCGCAGCAAAGGGATCAGCATCAGCAGACCGCGGCGGTCGTCGGCGGGTAGCGCCAGATATTCGGCGTGGCGCGGTCCGGGCATGCTCTTGCGATGGAACCGGCACAGATGCGCAATCAGCAAGCGCTCACGATCGGTGAACCCCGGCAGGTCAGAGTTCGACACCAGATACTGCGAATGCTTGTGGTGCCCGGTGTCGGCCACAAACAGGCCCACATCGTAGAGCACCGCGGCAGCCTCCAGGAGCTTCCCCCACTCGGGCTTGAGCTTGTGCAGCGGCGCAAGTTCCACGAACAGATGCCGCGCAAACTGCGCCACCTTGCGGAAGTGCCGGGCCGCGACGCCGTACTTGGCCGCCATCTCCTCCACCACCTGGCGCTGCTCCGGCGTCAACTGCGCGCGCTCGCGGCCCACACCGCGGGCCGCCAGATCCGCCACAATGCCATCGCGCACGCCGGCGGCCGAGTAGTGGAAAGCCGGCAGTTGAAACCGCTGCATGCACTCAAGCAGCAACGCGACGCCGGGCACGATGATCTCGGCGCGGCGCGGTCCGATGCCCGGAACCTTGGCGCGCGCCCTGAGGTTGGCTTCCGAAAGCGCGCGGTACAACTTGCGCACCTGGCTGACGGTGGCACGCATCCGGTCTGCATCGTCGCGCTTGGCGCGCGGCACGCCGTTGACGGCGCAGATCATGGCGGCGGCCGTGGAGCTGGTGGCAATGGCGCGGTCATACTTATGGAGCTGCAGACGCTGCATGGCCGGCGACAGCTTCTCGTCCATGAACTCATGCATCTGCCGGAGTTCCAGGGGAGTAGGCGGATCGTTGCGCAGAAACACGCCGGTGAGCCGCACCGCGCCGAGCGGCTTGGACCACGCTTCTTTGAGCTTCCCCCCTTCGGACACAATCAGTTCGGCGCTGCCGCCGCCGATATCCACCATCAGCACACGCTGATCCGGATGCGGCCACCGGCTCTGGACGCCCAGGTGAATGAGCCGCGCCTCTTCCTGCCCGGAGATGATTTCCACGGGCGCCCCGGCGGCAAGCGAGGCGCGCGTCAAGAACTCCTGCTGGTTGCTGGCATCGCGCACCGCGGCGGTGGCCACCACGCGAATGCCGTCCACGTCGAGCTTCTGATACGCCGCGGCAAAACGGGCCAGCACGGTGCAAACAAAGTCCAGCGCATCGGTGGCAATCACGCCGGCCTTGAAGACGCTGGCGCCGAGGCGCGTCACTTCCCGGTCCACGGCCAGTTGCTCTATCTTGTCATCTGGCTGCGCGTCGGCGACCAAAAGCCGCGCCGAGTTAGACCCAATGTCGATGGCCGCATACCGTGGCATGTCATTCCAGCATACCCCCCCGGGAACATTTTTCGTGCCGCGCGTGTCTTTGAAGGCATGGCGATGGCAATGGGTGGAAACGGAACCGGCCCGCAGATGAACGTCACCCCGATGATCGACGTGCTGCTGGTGCTGATCATCATCTTCATGGTAATTGCGCCGGCCAAGAGCGTGGGCTTCGATTCATCGGTGCCGCAACCGGCCGCGCCGGACGCCGCACCCGCGCCGCCATCCACCATCGTGATCTACGTCAAGGCCGGCGGGCAGGTGGAAGTCAACCGGCAGCCCGTGGTGTTGAATGAACTCGCCACGAAACTGCTGAGCATCTTTCACGGACGCCCCGACGCCACGGTCTTTGTGGGCGGCGACCCGGAACTGGAATTCGGCGCCATTGCCGCCGTGATCGACGAGGCCAAGGGCGCGGGTATTCGCCGCTTGGCCCTGCTCCCCAAGGGCAGTCTGTAGAGCGCCCACCATCGCGCGCCGGCTGTGGGAGTTGATCTCCAGCGAGCCCTACGGCCCAACTTCCGATGACGTCAGCTTTGCGGTGTATGCCGAGCGCCATGCCATTCCGTCCGCCGCTCAGGCTGCTGCGAAAGAGGCCTTCTTCTGCAAAGGGCAGCCGTGTTTGCGCGTCCGATCTCGGCAAGAAGTACGGCTGGGGTGTGCACTTCACCCTAAATCCGGCAGATGGAATCGGCCAGACGAGTTCGAGAGGCGGTCTGGTCGAACGGGAAGCGCCCGAAATCGTGGAAGATCCGTCGCAGGATCGAGTGCCAAAGCGCCAG
>VFZP01000132.1 GCA_016871115.1 Acidobacteriota bacterium | reverse complement strand
CAAATTTGGCAAACTAGGCGGGACAGGGACAACGATGCCGGAGATCTGGCGAGCCGCGTTGGCAGCGTGATTGGGGTCGGGATCGATCGAGACCCGCGGACCAAAACGGTGTCAAACCAGTGTCAACCCAGATTTTGCACCAGAGCCAGAAAACAGGTAGTCCTCGTGCTTAAGGCTGTCCGGCAGAGTCGCGCGCGACGGAAACACCCGGACTTGCAGAGCCGTGGTGGCCGCATGCGCCTCAGCCGCCTGGAGCCGCTCCTGCTCATCCCATGCGCGCTGGCCCCACAGGATATTCCACGCGGCATTCTGATCGGCCAACGCGTCGCAGACTCCGGGCGCCCGCGATTGGAAAACGCCTCCGGCGATGCCGGAGGCTACGTGCCACGGCAGGGCCAGCGCACGCTCCTGGTTGTCATCCGCGGTCCGGTATTGGACGAAGACCAATTCCTCATCCGGCGGCATCGAGCAGGTGAGCGGACGGACCGTGATGCGCATCAGGCCGCGCAAGAACTGCGCGGCGGGGTTGCCGGCCGGGAGGTCCTCGGCGAGCCGGTTTACGGCGGTGGAAACGGGCATGCCGTTCGAGCCCGTCACCTCCACGCCGGGGCGGAAGCAAAGGTGCGCAAATCCAGCCAGCACGTTGGTCACAACATATCGCCGCTCGCCTTGCTCAACGTAGGACTGCATGAAGAACGGCAGAAAGGCCACGGCACCCCGGCATGGCGCGGGCAACCCATAAAAAGTGTGGGCGTCGCGCATCTCAGCGAAGATGCCGAGGAGTGCGCCATGAAACTGCAGGTCGTCCTCGGTCTGGGAAATCTGGGCCTGCAGCAGGCGGAGGCGCTGCACCGGGTCAAACGCATAGCGCGCCTTCTTGAACGGCAAGTGGGCGTAGAACTGATCCACCACCAGGATGGCCTGTTCGCAGATGGTCTCTTTGTCGGCCCGGGTGAGTTTCTTCTCTCCCGCCGTCCGGCGGAATTCCGTCAGGCGGACCACCTGCAGGTTCGGTAGATCGAGAGCGCTCTTTTGCACGCGCAGGTCCTCGGCCGCCTCCGCAGCCAGCGCGTGTCCGTCCTCCAATACCATGGATCGATTATGGCGCAAACGTAGGGACGGATCAGTCGCGGCGAACGGTGACGATGGCCTGCGCCTCGGCCGAACGGCCTTCGCCCACCGGGCCCACTTTTTCGGCGGTCTTGAACTTCACCGACACGCGATCCAGTTCGAGGCCAAGCGCGGCGGCGAGGCTCTCGCGGATGCGCAAGCGGTAGTCCTTCAGCTTGGGCGATTCGAGCAGGACATTCGCATCTACGTTCACGATGCGATAGCCGGCCACGCGCGCCACTTGCACGGCGTGATGCAGGAACTGCAGGCTGCCGGTGTCCTTCCACTGAGGATCGGTATCGGGGAAGTGCATGCCGATGTCGCCCTGCGCGGTGGCGCCGAGTACCGCGTCGGTGACGGCGTGGGCTAGCACGTCGGCGTCTGAGTGGCCGTCGAGTCCGAACTCGGATTCAATCTGGACGCCGCCGAGAATCAACGGACGGCCCGTGGCGATGCGGTGGCTGTCCCAGCCGAGGCCGGTGCGGAGTTCCATGTTTATGCCTCCTGCTTACCTGAATCGGCTTTTTCCTGGGCAAGGTACAGCTTGGCGAGTTCGAGGTCGGCCGGTTTGGTGATCTTGATGTTGCGGTCAGACCCCGGCACTACCACTACCTGCACCTGTTCTAGCCGTTCGACGAGGCTCGCTTCGTCGGTGCCGGTGAATTGATCCGAGCGCGCATGGTCAAAGGCCTGACGCAGCAGATCGAAGCGGAAGATCTGCGGCGTTTGCGCCAGAATCAGGCGCTCGCGCGGAATCGTGGCGCGGATGTGGTTGAGGTGCACCTGCTTGACGGTGTCGACCGGCACGATGCCGACGATGGCCGCGCCGCTTGCTTCGGCTTCGGCAATCACCTTTTCAATGGTCTCCACGCTGACGAACGGGCGCACGGCGTCATGCACGGCCACCAAGTCCGTATCGTGGTCGAGAATGGCGAGCGCGTTTTCCACCGACTGATGCCGACTGTTGCCGCCGTCGGCAAATCTCACCGGTTTGGTCTTCTCCACACGGGCCAGCAGTTCGCGCGCCCAATCGCGGTCTTCCGGGCGCAGCGCGATGACGATTTCGGCCACCGAGGGCGCGGCCATGAACTTGCGCAGGGTGTGGGCGAGAATCGGCTCGCCGTCGAGGAGCAGAAATTGTTTGCGCGCGACGGCCGGGGGCGGGTCGCCGGCGGCGGCCGGACGGATCATACGGGTGCCGAGTCCGGCGGCGGGGATGATGACGGAGACTTTCATGTGTTGTCGTCGGGAGAGGCGGGCGCTAGTGGCTGGCGGCCGCGGTTGTCTTGGACTCGGGGTGCACGGCGTGGAGCCTTTCGTCAAAGCGTCCGAAAATCATTTTGCCGGCCGTGGTTTGCAGCATGCTGGTGACGGCGATGTCGATGGTTTTGGAAATCATGCGACGCGCGTTATCCACTACCACCATCGTACCGTCATCGAGGTACGCCACGCCCTGATTGTACTCCTTGCCCTCTTTAACCACAAAGACGCGCATGAACTCGCCTGGCAACACCACGGCCTTCATGGCGTTGGCCAGTTCGTTGATGTTGAGCACGCTGACGCCATGGAGCTGGGCCACTTTGTTCAGGTTGAAGTCATTGGTCACGATGCGGCAGCCGTAGAGCTTGGCCAGTTCGATGAGTTTAAGGTCCACTTCGCGCACTTGCGGGAAGTCCTCTTCAACGATCTTCACTTCGAGCGTGGGCATCTGCTGGATGCGTTGCAGCACGTCGAGTCCGCGGCGGCCGCGGTTGCGGCGAAGCGAGTCGGCCGAGTCGGCCACCATTTGCAGTTCGCGCAACACGAACTGCGGGATCACGATCGTGCCGTCGAGAAATCCGGTCTCGGCGATGTCGGCGAGGCGTCCGTCGATGATCACACTGGTGTCGAGGAGCTTATAAGATTGCCGGGCGTTGACCATGGCGTCCGCGGCGGGCAGGGAGGCGGCGCCCCCGGACGGCCGCCATTCAGAACCCTTGCCGGCCCCGAGCAGCAGGCCCACATAGGTGAGCAACAGCATGGCCAGCACTTGCAAAAACGAAGTGGTCCCCCCTTCGGCGGGCAATGCTCTTGCCAGGATGAGGGAGACGAGGAACGCTGCAAACAAACCCAGGATCGCTCCTGCCGCCGCTCCGGCGAGACGGCCAAGCGAGGATTCACGCAGCCGCAGTTCGAACAGAACGGCAGCCAATCCCAGCACCGCACCCAGCCCAGCCGCCAAGCCGCGATCCAGAGAAAACGGACCTAGCGCATAAGCAGCGCAGGCCACCAGCACGACGAAGAATGCACGAATGATTAAGAGGTCCGGCACGAAACCTCCAGCCGATTTGCCTGAGTATAGCATTCGGAGGCAAGGTTCCGCGCCGGACCTCGGGGTAAAACCGGGGAGCGGCTCAGTTTAGAGGGCTTTCGCCAGTTCTTCGGCGAAAGCGCTGGGGGGGCCGGAGCGCTTTTCGTTGCGCCGGCGGTTGTCTGTGGCGCCGGCAGCGGCAGCGCCACCACCACCCGCACCGGCCGGCGGACCGTCGCGGCGGGGACCGGCCCCGGTGCCCGGAGGCCCGGTGCGGCGCATATCCCGCGGCGGCCGATCTTGCATCGGGCCGCCCGCCATGGGGCCAGAGGCGCCCATCGGACCGCCCGGACGCTTGCCCTTCGGGGGCTGGGCCGGGTTCGCGCGTAGAAGGCGATCTTCAAGCGGTGCGCGATCAAACCGCTTGATGATGGACTGCATCTCGTCCTGGTTGGGGGCTTCGATAAAAGCGAAGCCTTTCGATTCCTGCGTTTCCGGATTGCGAATGACCTTGATCTGATCCGCCACCAAGTTCTCAGCAGTCAGCCACGACTTAATGTCGTCTGCGGTTACCCAAGCCGGTAAATTTCCAAGAAAAACCGTAAAACTCATTCGGGATTGTTTGTCTCTCACGTTCGATGGTTGTGCACCAGGATCTCAACCGGCAAGACACACCTAAGGCCAACAATGGAACTGCCGGGAAGACACGGAAGGCCGATTCATCGAAGCGTCCTCATATTACCACACCCCGCTGGGAGTGGAAAGGGGAAAACGTGGGAATTTGTGAAGCACGTCTGTTAACATCGTGAAACGGCCTCGATTGCCGCTGCGTCCAGTTCGGTGCGCACCGGGGTTTGAGCTGCCGCCGGGGCCCAGGGAGCTGACAATTCGATGCGAGCGCAGATTCGACTCTATAGTATGACCGCGTGCTGCCTTTTGGGGGCCGCGATGGCGGCCGAAGCGGCGGGACGGAGCACGCGGTACGTGCTGGTGCTGGCGGATCCTCCGGTGTTGGAAGCGGAACGGACGATGGCGCGGGCGGCGGTGGCGGGGCATCGTCTGAAGGTGCTGTCGGCGCAGGCGTCGGTGCGCGAGGCGATTGCCGGGATGCGCTTGGGCGTGGCGGTGCAAGGCTCGTCGGCCGGGGTTTTGAACGCTGTGTTTGTCAGCGCGCCGGCGGGGAGCGAGGCGGAGTTGGCGGGGATTCCGGGCGTGGCGCGGGTGGTGGAGGATGCGCCGATCCATCTGGCTGCCGTGCGGGCGATGGACTTGCACCGGGTGAGCGAAGCCTGGCAGAACGTGGGCGGGGAAGCCAATGCAGGCGCCCGCGTGAAGATTGCCGTGCTCGACACCGGGATCGATCAAGACCACGCCGCGTTCCAGGATTCTTCGCTGGTGATGCCCGGCGGTTTTCCGCGTTGCCAGGAGCGGGACTGCCGGTTTACCAGCAATAAAGTGATCGCGGCGCGCAGCTACGTGGAGCGGCTCGTGTACAGCTTTCCGGAAGACACGCGGCCGGACGACGAATCCGCGCGCGACCGTAAGGGGCACGGCACGGCCGTGGCGATGGTGGCTGCGGGCGTCCGCCATCAAAGCCCGCTGGGGATCATCTCCGGCGTGGCACCCAAGGCCTTCCTGGGCAACTACAAGATCTTCGGTTCGCCCGGCGTGAACGATAGTACGTACACAAGCGCCGTGGCGCCCGCGCTGGATGACGCGATCGCCGATGGCATGGATATCGCTGTGTTGTCCTTCGGGCGTCCGGCGGTGTGGGGACCGCTCGATCGCGGCCGCACCTGCGATCTGGCGGCTGAGCGCCCCTGCGATCCCCTGGCCGATGCCGTGGAGAACGCCGCGCGGCGCATGTTGGTGGTGGTGGCCGCGGGCAACGATGGCGGAATCGGCACCAACTCGTCTTTCGCGTTGAATTCGATTCACTCGCCGGCCAATGCCCCTTCTGCCCTGGCGGTAGGCGCCACCACCAACATCCAGCGCTACCGGATCGCCGTGAGTGTAGAAGGCGCGATGGTGCCGGCGCCGTTGCGGGCGATTCCCGCGCTGTTTGGACAAGGCAACCGGCTGGCGGCGCCGCTCCGTGCGCCGCTCCGCGATGCGGCTGCCGTGCTTGACGGCGGACTGGCCTGCTCACCGCTCCCGTCCGGGTCGCTTACCGGCGCGATTGCGATTGTGCAGCGCGGCCCGGCGAACAATTGCAAGTTCACCACCAAGATTATCCATGCGCAGCGCGCCGGAGCGGTGGCGGTGCTGATGGAACAGACCGACGGCGTGGATGCGCTGGTCCTGATGCAGTCTTTGCGCGAGACGGGAATTCCCGCCTTGATGATCTCCAGCAGCGCGGGTAAAGCGCTCCGCGAGTTTCTCCGCTTCAACGAAGGACGCGAGGCCACGATCCCCACCGCGGTTTCGGCTTTTCCTTTTGAGGAAAACTTCACTGCGTTCTTCTCCTCGCTCGGGCCGTCCATTGCCAACGGCGCCATCAAGCCGGAAGTGGCGGCCGTCGGCTATCCGCTCTACATGGCCACACAGAGATTCGACCCAAACGGCGAGATGTACTCGCCTGACGGATACGTGGCGGCTCAGGGCACCAGCTTCGCCGCGCCCATTGCCGCGGGCACAGCGGCGCTGTTCAAACAAAGATACCCGAACGCCACGCCGGCGATGATGAAGTCGTCGGTAGTGAACACGGCCACACCCGACGTAGACGATGTCGACGAGCGGGACCGGATCGTGGCGGCAAGCATTCACGCAGTGGGCGCAGGCAAGGTGAGCGCGCCGGGCGCGGCGCGCACCACGTTGGCCACCAACGAGTCCGTCCTGTCGTTCGGTTATCTCTTTGCTGGAACTCTGCCGCTGTCGAGGCCGTTCACGGTTTCGAATTTGGGGAATGCGCTGGCGGCGGTACGGCTTCAGGTGGAAGGCGCCAACAACGCGGCGGCGCGCCTGGCGCTGGAGGCCTCGCCGTTCAATCTGATGCCTGGGGCGTCGCGGCAGATTTCGGTGCGCCTCGAAGGCACACGCCCCGCGCCCGGTCTGTACTCGGGCATCGTCAGCGTCTCCGGCGGCGCCGTGACGCTGCGGGTGCCGTATTCGTTTATGGTGGGCGATGGCACGCCCTTCAGCATCGTGCCGGTGCGCGGGTTCGACTTCACGGGCCAGACGGGTACGGCCGTACGTCCCTTCTTTAAAGTGATGGACCGCTACGGCGTGCCCGTGAACGGCGTGGCCGTCACCTGGCCAGCCAGCCGCATCCGCGGCGGCGGGCGAATCGATGCGGCTTTCGGCAACACCGACGGCCACGGTATCCATGAGGCCCGTGTGATCCTCGGTCCGCAGGTGGGCGACCAGTCGTTTACCGCGCAAGCCGGAGGACTGGAGGTAACATTCGCGGGCCGCGCGCTGCTGGCGCCCGCCATTGCCACCGACGGCGCGGTGAACGCCGCGTCCAATCAAGTGGGCCGGGGCATGGCGCCGGGGTCGTATATCGCGATCTACGGGCAGGCGTTGAGCGAGGTGTTTAAGATCGCCTCCACCGCATCGCTGCCGTTGTCGCTCGCCAACGTGAGCGTCGGGTTCGATGCGGCAGGCGGACGGAGCTATCCGGGCCGGCTCTATTTCGTGAGCCCGGGGCAGATCAATTTGCAGGTGCCGTGGGAGTTGCAGGGGCTGAACGGCGCGCAGGTGAAGGTGAGTATCGGCGACATTTCCAGCGCGCTGTACGCCCTGCCGCTGGACGAACACTCGCCCGCGCTATTCGAAATTCCCGATCCGGGCGGCAGTGTGGTGGCGGCGGCGCTCGATGCACAGTTCCGGCTGGTGACGACCGCGAATCCGTTGCAGCGCGGGCAGCCCGGCCAGTTGTACGGCAATGGCCTCGGTCCGGTGTCAAATCAGCCCGGGTCGGGTGAACCGAGCCCGGCGGGGCCGCTGGCGGAGACTCGTTCGACGCCGGCGGTGACCATCGGCGGGCGACCCGCGCAGGTGCTTTTCAGCGGCTTGACGCCGGGCAGCGTGGGGTTGTATCAGATCAACATCATTCCTGCCGCCGATACGCCCACGGGGCTGCAGCCGGTGGTGGTGACGATCGGCGGAGTGGCGTCGAAGCCGGTGAACATGGCGGTCCGGTAAGGCGCGCGCGAGACTAGGTCCGGTATGGCCGGCACGGACCCTTCGGTCTATGACCGGGTGATGAAGGACATCTTCTTTCATGACCACCCGGGGTTTCTCCGCCGCCTGTTACGCGGCAAACGAGTGCGCGAGATCGTCAACAGCGAGTTGCCGAAGACGGTGGAGCGCCGGGCCGACATGGTGCTGTTGGTGGATCCGCGTGAAGTGCACCATCTTGAGTTTCAGAGCCACAACCTGGCGACGCTGCCGTATCGTCCGGGCGTGGATTGTTTTCTGCTGGCCGAGCGATACCGCAAGCGGCGTGTGGTGCAGACCGCGATCTATTTCGGCGATGCACCGCTCCGGATGCCGGACCGGTTAGACACGGGCGCCGGCCGCGTGCGCTACCGGCTGATCGATATCCGGCAGTTTGACGCGATGGACGTGGCGGCTGGCGGCGAGCCTGCGGACTTGGTGCTGGCTACGCTGGCGCACGGAGGCCGCGCGCATCTGAAAGAATTGCTGGCGCGCATGATCGCACTGCCGCCGGAGTTGCGGAATCGCGGGCTGGCCCAGGTGGCGCTCCTGGGGGGGATTGCGCCGGATGGCGGGAATCGTCAAAATGGAGATGCATCGTATGGGGCTGGCTGCTGAGTTTGCGAAAAACGAGATTCTGCGGGAGTACTTTGAAGAGGCCGAAAACAAGGGCCTCGCCAAGGGCCTTGTGGAGGGCCGCGGAGAAGGCAGCACCGAGAGTCTGCGCGTGGTTCTAGAAACCAAGTTCGGCGCGTTACCGCCTTGGGCTGCTGCCAAGATCGTCAAAGCTACTCCGGTGGAGATCCTGCAGTGGTTGAAACGCAGCGTGGCGGCCCGATCGTTGGAAGCAGTGCTGAAGTCCTAGAACATAGGCGTTGCCGCAGCGTTTCCGCACGAAACTTGGGCTCGGCCGCTGGCTTGGGCCGAGCGGCATGTCCACAAAACAGTCGCGGCGTTGATCCGAAAGTAACCCTCCACGCGAAACGGTACCAAACAAGATCGGTACCGGGGACTCTATTCTCTCCGGTAGCAGTGCTCTCTAATGGCGGGAAGGTGGATTCGATCTTGCGCAAGCAACCTTCTCTCACTGCCATTGCCGCCGCCCTGATTATGTTTTTCGCCTGGGCGGTGCGCGGTTAATACTACGTTCCCGGCCGTTTCATTGTGGAACTGGAAACGCCCTCCGGCAAAAGCGGCGCTGCTACCGCGGCGACGGTGGACAAGACCGCGATTCGTGCAGCCGTCGCCCAGCGTGCCGGCACCGTGCGCGACTCGCTGGAGCGCGTGATCAATGCGCTGGTGGTGGAGATTGACGACGCGCGCCAGGCTGAACTCGCGGCGCTGCCCGGCGTCAAGCGGGTCTACCGTGACCGCCGCGCGATTCATGCGATGGACCGCGCGCCGCAACTGGTGCGCGCGCCCGAAGCGTGGCGTCTCGCGGGCGGTGCAGATCAGGCTGGGAAGGGCACGAAGATCGCCATCGTAGATTCGGGCATCGACAAATCGCATCCGGCCTTTCACGACGACTCGCTCGAATTGCCCAAAGGGTTCCCCAAGATTTCGCGCGAGAACGATGCTGCCGGTACCAGCCGCAAGATCGTTGTGGCGCGCAGCTATGGCACAAGCGGCACCCCGGATATACGCGACCTCGGCGGTCATGGTTCGGCCGTGGCCAGCGTGGCCGCCGGCGTCCGGCACACCAATCGGGTGGGCGAGTTCTCCGGCATCGCGCCGAAAGCTTTCCTCGGCCTCTACCGGTTGGACGATAACGACGGGAGCTTCACTTCATCGGGCATCCTGCGCGCGCTGGAAGATGTAGCCAAATACGGCATGGACGTATTGAACCTGAGTATTGGGTTCTTTCCGGCCAATCGCTTTGAAGACGACCCCGTGGCGCAGGCGCTGGAACGTATGGCCAGCAAAGTGATCATTGCCAAGTCCGCCGGCAACTTCGGCTCGGACCCCGGCTTTGGCACCGGTCCCAATGCGCCGTCGGTCATCACGGTGGGAGCGTCGTGGAATGACCGCACGCTAGGGCCGAGCGTGGAAGTGCCGGGAATTGGCGGCGCGGCTGCCACGCGGCCCGACGCGGACCTGCCTGCTGAGCCGCTGGTGGCGCCGCTCATCTCGGCCACGTCAGCGCAGGATCCCGAGGGGTTGCTCTGCAGTGCTCCCGCCGCGGCCGGCCGCTTCGCCAGACGTATTGTGCTGATCCAGCGCGGCGAGTGCACCTTCGAAACCAAAGCCAATCACGCGCAGCGCGCCGGCGCCGTGGGCGCCATCCTCTACACGAATGCGAATCCGGTGGCCGCGTTGTGGACGCTCGGCGAGGCCAAGCTGCCCATGGTGATGATTGCCAATGACCACGGGCTACGCGTGAGAGCCGCGCTGGCCGCAGATTCGGAGTTGGCCGCGAAGATCTCCTTCGACCTCGGCGCCATCACGGTGGACGCCGATCGCATGACGGCGTTCTCCAGCCGCGGTCCGGGCGTGTCCGGCGGGATTCATGTGGACCTCGTCGCACCGGGTCAGAACATTTTTCTCGCCGCGCAGCGTACGAATGCAGCGGGTGAAATCTATAGCCGCACGGGCTATGCCGTGGAGGGCGGCACCAGTTGTTCCTCGCCGATGGTAGCGGGCGCGGCGGCGGTGTTGAAGGCTGCGCGGCCGGGGCTCACGGTGCCGCAGCACAAGTCGCTGCTGGTGAACACGGCCGAGCCGTTTGCAAACGCCGCGGGGGTCTTGTTCGGAGCGCAGGCGGCGGGCGCGGGACGCCTGGACATGGAATGCGCCATGCGAGCCATGACGGTGGCCGATCCGGTGGCGGTGAACTTCGGCATCGGGAGCGGTGCGGCGGACCTGACGCGTGAACTGCGGCTGACGAACCTCGCCAACGAGCCGGCGACGATGGCGATTACCGTACAGCCGATGGCCGGCAGTGCCGCTCCGGCAATTTCGCCTTCCACTGTAACGCTGCGGCCCGGCGAGTCTCGCATGGTTCCGGTGCGGCTGACGGGCGCCATGACACCCGGCGAGCATCAGGGTTTCGTAGCGGTGAAGAGTTCGCGCAGTGAAGTGGATCTGCGCATTCCCTTCTGGTACGGATCGAGCGACAGCGTGCCGAAGACGATGGCCTTGCGCCGCCAAAGCGGCAGCCTCACGCCAGGTTCGCGGCTCGTCCATATCGTGCGCATCGGTGATGCAGCCGGCGCCGCTCTCCCCGCAGTGGGGCCCCAGGTGGAAGCCGTCGAAGGTGGCGGTTCAGTGGGCGCGATCCAGTCGCTCGATCGCGACTTCCCCGGCATGCGGATGGTGAGCCTGCAACTTGGTATGGCCGCAGGCGTGGACAACGTGTTCCGGTTTCGGGCCGGAACCGTGACGCGTACGGTCACGGTCCAGCCCTGATCGCAGTTACCCTTGCTGTTGCCGCGCGACATACTGGCTATAGAACATATGCGCCAGGTACACCAGCGGCATCTGCTGTAGCGTGACAGCCAGCCCCAGCGGGACTGAGTATTAGATGATCAGCGCGATGGCCGTACCGGTTACGCAGTACGTCATGCGCGAAACGTCGTAGCCGCCCGCTTTGAAGCTGTGCAGGAACTCAGCGAGGTCTGCATTCTGCGCATCGGTGTTCTCAAACTTCAGCATACCGTCGCGGCCCGCGCGCAGCACAGGCCCGATGAGTTCGCCGTGATTGTCATTCAGCACCGTCTGATTGCGGATGAAGTTGACTCCACCAGACCCGCCGCGCGCATCCACGCCGTGGCAGAACTGGCACTGCACGCCGTAGAGTGCCTTGCCGCGTGCGATGGCCGCCGGGTCGCTGGGTGCCCGCTGTGGGAAGTCGGGCGGCCGCTGCCGCATCGCCACAGGTTTGGGCGACGCGGGGGCCTGCTGCGCCAGGACGGACGCCGTGGCCGAGAACAACATCAGCAAAACAGCAGCGGCCTTACGCACGTGGTGAACCTCGCATCGAGAAATGGCGACTCGCCAGCCCTACAGGTTACCGCGCCACCATCACTTCGCGTCGCGCCAGTTCGCCCCAGCGCCCGTGTCCACTAACAGCGGCACGCTCAGCGGCTCCACGCTTTCCATTTCGTGTTTCACCATCTCGCGCAGCCGCTGCGTCTCTGCAGGCGGCGCTTCAAACACGAGTTCGTCGTGCACCTGGAGCAACATCGCCGACTGCCAGCTCTCCTGGCGCAGCCGCCGGTCAATACGGATCATCGCAATCTTGATCAGGTCCGCCGCGGTGCCCTGGAGCGGCGTGTTCACCGCGGTGCGCTCGGCGAATCCGCGCGCGTTGGGGTTGCGCGTGTTGATGTCGGGAATCGGGCGCTCGCGGCCGTGCAGCGTGCGGGTCACTCCCGTGGCGCGGACTTCGGCGATGGTCTTCTCGATGAAGCTCTTTACGCCGGCGTAGCGC
Organism: Acidobacteriota bacterium; assembly: GCA_016871115.1. Taxonomy (GTDB): domain Bacteria; phylum Acidobacteriota; class Terriglobia; order Bryobacterales; family Bryobacteraceae; genus VFZP01. Next base: position 2,580 of record VFZP01000132.1, on the reverse strand, counting down.
TCGAAGTACCCGCGAATGTACTTCTCGGCCTCGCCGCGCGGAATGCCGAGTTGCTGCGCGAGGCCAAAGGCGCTCAGCCCGTAGACGATGCCGAAGTTGACGGCCTTGGCGGCGCGGCGCATGTCGGCGGTGATGGCATCGCGTGGGACGCCCATCACTTCGGCGGCGGTGCGCGCGTGAATGTCCTCGCCGTTGCGGAAGGCGCTGGTGAGCACCGGGTCGCCGGAGAAGTACGCGAGGAGCCGCAATTCGATCTGCGAGTAGTCCGCCACCACCAGTTCCCATCCCTCGCGCGGCACGAACGCGGCGCGAATCGCACGGCCAAGTTCCGTGCGAATAGGAATGTTCTGGAGGTTCGGATTGTGTGACGACAGGCGTCCCGTGGCCGCGCCGGCGGGGTTGAACGTGGTGTGCACGCGTCCCGTCGCCGTGCGAACCAGCAGCGGCAGCGTGTCCACGTACGTGCTCTTGAGCTTCGCCACCTGCCGGTACTCCAGCACCAGCCGCGCGATGGCGTGTTCTTCTGCGAGCGTTTCAAGAATGTCGGCCGCGGTGGACCACGATTTGGCGCTCTTGGCTCGCTGCACGGGCGAGGGAATCTTGAGGTCCTCAAACAGAATCTTGCCCAGTTGTTGCGGTGAGTTGATGTTGAACGGTTGCCCCGCCTCGCGGAAAATCTCCGCGCTGAGCCGGTCGATTTCCTTCTCCATCTCCGCTGACATCGTCTTGAGCGCTTCGGGCGCTAAGCGCACGCCAACGCGCTCCATGCGTGCCAGCACGGGAGCAAGCGGCAGATCGATCTCGCGGCATACGCGCGCAAGGTTGGGCCGCCGTGCGATTTCACTGCGCAGTTTTTCGGCCACCATCCACACAGCCGCGGCGCGCTCTTCGATGGAGCCCGAAAGCTTGCGATCGAGATACCGCAGCGCCATCACTTCAAGCGACGCCGCGCCGGGGTCCGCGGCGACAAGGAACTCATACAGCATCACGTCGTCCGCGGCGGGCGCGATCTCTACACCGTGGGCCGTCAGCGCCACCGAGAGCGACTTGGAATCGTGGGCGGCGAGCGGGCGCGCCGCGGCGAAAATGGGGGCGACCGCGGACAAGTCCTCGATCGCCACGCTCACGCCCTCGCCTGTGCCGGAGGAAAACCCGAGGCGCGTCTGCGCGAGAATCCCTTCGCCCTCCGAGCCCAGCACCACGGCGAGCGGCCCAGTGGCCTGCTGTTGCGCGACGGCCCACTCGGTGAGCGCTGCGCCATCTAGCGCCCGCAAGCGCCACTCCACGACCGGCGCGGTGGACTTCAGGTCCTTCAACTGGCTGAAGAATTCAAACTCCGTGTAGGCCCTCCGCAGCGCGCCGTCATCGGCGGGCTGCATCGCGAGTCTTGCAAGTGACCACTCCACCGGCACATCCGTCGCCACCACGGCCAGGCGTTTGCTCAACTCGATCTGCTCGCGATTGTTCTGCAGGCTCTCGCGGTAACTCCTGCGCTCCACCTCGGCCGCGCGCGCCATCGCCTCTTCCACTGAGCCGAAGCGTTGAATCAGATCGCGCGCGCCTTTGTCGCCGATGCCGGGCGCGCCGGGAATGTTGTCCACCGCGTCGCCTTTGAGCGCCAGCAAATCGGCCACCTGCGCGGGCGTGACGCCCATGAACTCGACGACCTTTTCCGGCGTGTACATCTCATCTTCCTTCGCCGGATTGAGCATCGACACCCGGCCGTTCACCAATTGCAGTAAGTCCTTGTCACTCGAAACGATCACCACATCCACGCCGTGTTCCACCGCCCCGCGGCTCAGCGTGCCGATCACATCGTCCGCCTCATAGCCGGGAAATTCGAGCATCGGTACGCGAATTGCCTCCAGCAACTGCCGCGCCATCGGAATCTGCTGCAGCAGCTCCGGCGGCGTTTCGGTGCGGTTGGCCTTGTAGGCAGCGAATTCCTGCTCGCGGAGCGTTTTGCCTTCGCTCTCGAAGATGGCGGCCATGTAGTCTGGCTGGTAGGCGGTGCGCAGCTTCTTCAACATGTTGTTAAAGATGAACACCATCTCCGTGGGCTTGCCGGACGAGGTGCGCATGGGCGGCGCACCGGTGCGCGCGCGGGCGTGGAAGGCGCGGAACAGGTAGCCGAACGTATCGATGAGGAACAACCGCGGGTTTGCCATGACAGTGCGAGGGCGAGAAGCCCATTGGACCACGCCACGGCGGCCAGCATCAATGGCGGTGACGCTAGACTGGACTGGTGAACGCGCAACCAATTCTGACTGCCGTGGCGCGGGCGTTGGAGCGTGTGAAGCTGGAGGCGATCCTGATCGGCAATGCCGCGGCCGCTTTGCATGGCGCGCCGGTAACGACCATCGACCTGGACTTCTTCATCCGCCGTTCACCGGGCAACACGCGCAAGTTGAAGGTGTTGGCCGACGAACTCGAAGCGACGATCCTCCGGCCTTTCTATCCGATTTCCGGACTCTACCGTATGCGTCCGGCGAACCCCTGTTGAGGACCGAGCGCCCGAGCTGGTGAGATAGCAGCACCATGACTAGCCACACCAAACCAGCGCGAGCCACCTTCGAGGAG
>VFZP01000131.1 GCA_016871115.1 Acidobacteriota bacterium | reverse complement strand
AGCTCAACTTGAAGCTTAAATACCAGCGGACGCGCAACACCACGATCTCGCCATCGAAGTGGCGACCAGCGAACAGCTCTTCAACCGGAGCAAAGCGAGACATTTTTCAATCTTCCCCCATCCCGGCGGGTTTGCACCAGAGCCGCGTAAAGTTCTCGCGCTGTCTTCTTCCCAGGGTCAGTTCCCGGCTGCGCGCCGGCCAACCGAATCAAGGTCGCAGCGGAGAACGCCCGCAATAGACCGGCCTGGCGGCGGATAAAGTCTGATACGGGCTCTTCAGCACGAAGCGCGCGGTGGACCTCGCTGAACAATTGGACAGCTTGCTCATCGCCCGGATTATTTTCTACCAGAGATGTGACCATCGCCTGCGCGCGTGTGAAGTCGCTTAAAGAGAGCGCCTGCTCGACGGCGCGCGTAACCTGCGTCGTTGCTTGGCGGGGATTGGCCGGCAGCACACAGGTTACATCTGCGTCGCCGGCGGTGAATCGCGGGGGCGGCACCCCTCGGCATTCATCGTCCGCAGGATTGTGCGAATGCCTTGCCCTTCCGCCTGTGCAGGGTTGAGTCGATTGAAGAACCAAGCCAAAGCCTCATTCCGCCATTTCGCCGGAGCACGGCCAGATTCAAACTCATCCTTCGCGACGCCCGCCAACAACGAACCTGGAGACAGGAACTCGATCCGATCTGAGAAGGCAGTGACGCGCGTTGGGTCATAGGATTCGTAGTCACGATGAACGAGCGCACTCACGGCCGCTTCGTGCAGCGCCACCTGCGGGTACTTGCGGGCGTTGGCGTTCTTCAGGTCCGCTTTGTCGAAGGCCTTGTAGATCTGCCCATTGAGCAACTCGATGAGGCGCTGCGCCTGCTCGAGCAACGTGCTGGTGAGTTCGTGGCGTTCGGCCGTGCGCGTGGAGCGGTCCGTGCCGGGATAGGTGGAGAAAATTGAAGATGCCCCGGGCACATGGAACTGCGTGCGCAGGCCGAATAGGAGCAGAGCAAAGTTGCGCGGACGCAAGACGCCGGTTAGCGGCTCCAGCGCGCAGGGGGGGCACCAAGGCATGCAGACTGCGCTCGTGCGACACGTAGTCCTCCACGCGCATGTCTTGTTGATAGATGCCCATGCGCTGCAAGGCGTCACGCAAAACCAGAAGGTCGATGTCGCTGACCGTGGCTTCTTTGCATGGCCGGCGGTCCCAAGGCTCCATGGCGCCTTTGCGCACCAGCAGTTGAAGCAGCAAGCCATTGCGGGCTTCCCGCGTCTCCGCACCCACGCGGATGTAGTGCCGGCCAGTGTCGTCACCACTGCGAAACAAGTGCGCCGAGGAGGTCGCCACCATGGTAAATACCAGCACCCGGCGATCTGGAGTATCCGCCGGCAACTCGTCGACGAGTGGCGCGATCGAGGGCGACACACGCTCGCGGCAGCCTTGGATAACTCTGCCGGTTACTTCTTTGATGCGTTTTGCTGTCAGGCCGGTAGCGACCAGTTTGGCGAATCCGTGTTCGTCTTTGGTCTCCTTCGCGCCACAAACAACGTAGCCGCCGCCGTGGTTCGCCCAATCGTTGGCAAAGGCCGACAGTGCGCGGATAACGTCATTGACATCGTCATTGACATCGGCCACCTGATCCTTCCACTAAACTTGTTCGCTTTCGCGCCGGCGCATGTATTCGAGGTCAGGAACGCCCATGGAAACAGATCCCCAGCTTACCCCAGCACCCGCGCCACCATCGCCCGCTTCAACTCCGCGATCCCCTGCCCCGTCACCGCCGAGATCTCGAAGAACTCAAGCTTCCGGCGCTTGGCCAGTTGCTTTAGGCTCGAAATGCGCTTGGCGTCTTGCGCCACGTCGATCTTGCTCGCCACCAGGATCATAGGCTTCGCCGCAAGTTCGGGGGAAAAGCTCTCGAGTTCACTCATCACGATCTTGAAGTCGTCGAGCGGCTTGCGCCCGGTCACCTCGCTCACGTCCACCAAGTGGACCAGGAGCCGCGTGCGCTCGATGTGCTTCAGGAACCGGATGCCGAGGCCCGCGCCTTCGCTCGCGCCTTCAATCAACCCCGGAATGTCAGCCACCGCGAACGACTTGTCATCCTCAGTGGACACCACGCCCAGGTTCGGCTCCAGTGTCGTGAACGGGTAATCCGCAATCTTGGGCCGCGCCGCGGAAATCCGCGAAATCAGCGTCGACTTGCCGGCATTCGGAAACCCCACCAGACCCACGTCGGCCAGGAGCTTCAACTCCAACCGCAGCGTGTGTTCATCGCCCGGAAAGCCCGGCTCGTGCTCGGTGGGCGCCTGGTGCCAGGGCTTCGCAAAATGCTGATTGCCGCGCCCGCCGCGCCCGCCTTCGGCGACGACGAAACGGTCGCCATGCGCCGTGAAATCGTGGATCTTCTCGCCCGTGTGGTAGTCGTAGACGATGGTGCCCACGGGCACGGGCACTTCCGTATGCTTGCCGTCGCGTCCGGTACGGTTGCTGCCCTCGCCGTGACGCCCGCGCTCGCCCTTGTGCTCCGGGTTAAAGCGGAAATGCAGGAGCGTATTGTAGTGCTGATTGGCCACCAGCACCACGTCGCCGCCGCGCCCGCCGTCGCCGCCCGAAGGGCCGCCCTTGGCCACGAACTTCTCGCGCCGGAACGCCAGACACCCGTTGCCGCCGTCGCCGGCCTTCACCTGGATGCGAACTTCATCGATGAACATACAAACAAAAAAGGCCACCGAGTCGGAGCGACCCGGCGGCCCTGCTTTTTGATCTTTCTACGCCTGGGGCGCCTTTGTGAACCTACGCCTCAGCGCGGATGTTGACGAACTTGCCCATCCGGCCGCGGTCGCGGAATTCCACGATGCCCGGGATCTTGGCGAACAGAGTATCGTCTTTGCCCAAGCCGACGTTCTCGCCCGGTTTGATGCGGGTGCCGCGCTGGCGGACAATGATCGAACCGCCGGTGACGATCTCGCCGCTGAAAACCTTGACGCCCAGCCGCTGCGCATTCGAGTCGCGGCCGTTTTTAGATGTGCCTTGTCCTTTTTTATGTGCCATCGCGAGTGCTGCTCCTTGCTGATTCTAGGCGACGATCTCGTCGATCTTCACCGCCGTGTAGTTCTGGCGGTGACCGATCGTCTTCTTGTATTGCTTCTTGCGCTTGAACTTGAAGACAATCACCTTGTCGCCGCGGCCATGCTCGGTGATGGTGCCCTTGATGCGGGCGGCTTCGGCCTTGGCGCCCACGGTGACCGCACCGTCAGCCACCACGGCGAGCACTTCGCCGAACTCCACCGGCGAACCCACTTCGCCCGGCAGCGTGTCCATGCGAACGATGTCGCCCACGCCCACGCGGTATTGCTTGCCACCGCTTTCTAGCACTGCGTACATAACTCTACCTACCTCAACTCTTGAAGCTGTTTCATCCCTGGAGAGTGAACCACGACGCGGGAGCGGCTGCACACAGGCAGCCAGCCCGGACGGGGACCTAAACCGTAGGATACCACAGCGCCGAAACCAGCTCAACGCCGCGGAGGTGGAGTCAAGGCAAAACGCCCACCGCGGGCGTGGATGTCCTGCCGAGCGGACTCTACTTCTTCATTTGCTGCAGGGCGACCCGGTGCTTAGTGTCCGCAGCGGCATGTTGAATGAGTGGGGAATGTCTGCTTTCAATTCGAGACCGGCCGGCCTGGCGCCCTCGCGGATATGGTTGTCGACTGCGGGGACCTCGCAGATCGACTTCTTGACACTTGCAAGCTGGACCTCGCCCTTTTGGTGCAATTTGGCTCGACTATAATGGAAACAGGGGCAGTCGAACCAAGATGCGGAGAGAGCATCCACTCACGGCGCGCACTGAGCAGATCCTCTGCTCCATCGTGCGCAACTATATCGAGACCGGCGAACCCGTCGCCTCGCTCGACATCTCGCGCCTTCGCCGCTTCCAGTTGAGCCCGGCTTCGATTCGCAATGTAATGGCCGAACTGGCCGCCGAAGGCTACCTCCATCAGCCGCACGCTTCAGCGGGCCGCGTGCCCACCACCAAGGCGTTTGAGCTGTTTGTCGAAACGCTCCCGGGCCGGCGTCTGCAAACGGACGAACTGGCGCGCATCCGCGAACGGCTGAGCGGGGCGGATTCGCTGGAGCAGCAAGTGGAGCAGTGCTCGCAGATGCTCACCGAGATGACGCAGGGCGTGGCGCTGTCGGCGGCGATTCCCACGATTGCGCAGCGGCTCGATCAGGTGGAACTGGTTTCGCTGGGCGGCCCGCGCGTACTGATGGTGGTGGTGACCGGCGACAAGCTGGTGCGCGACGTGGTGGTGACGCTCGATCAGCCGGTCACGCCCGCGGACCTGACGCCCATCCGCAACTACCTGAACATGGAATTCAACGGCTGGCTGATGCACGACATCCAGCCGGAGCTCGAACGGCGTCTCGCGCAGGCGTCGGCGCAGTACAGCGCGATCCTCCACCGCCTGGTGCTGCTGTATGAACGGAGCCGGCTGTCGCAAGGCCTGGCGGCCGACGTGGCGATGGATGGCGCTTCCAACCTCGTGCTGTTTGAGCTTCAGCTCACGCGCGACACGTTGAAGGAACTGTTCCGCACGCTCGAAGAGAAGAAACGGATTCTGCATCTGCTGGAGCGGTTCCTCGCGCAGCCCGCCGGCGAGGTGGACGTGCGCATTGGCCTGGAGGCTGAGCATCCGGCCATGGGAGAACTTTCGCTCATCGGCGTCCGCGTGGAACTGCCCGGCGGCGTCGACGCCAAGATTGCCGTGCTGGGGCCGCACCGGATGGACTATCGGCGCGCCATGTCCGCCGTCCTGCACGTCGGACGCGCGCTCGGGACGCTCCCATCATAGAGAGAGTTTGAGATGCTGCGGGTACTACCGTTCCCGCGCAAGAAAGAACACTGAAAGACCAACATGGAAGACGGGAACACGACTGTCGAGACTCCACAACCGGATGAACCGGGCGCCGAGCAACCTTCGTTGATCGAAACGCTCACCGCCGAGCGCGATAAGCTGACCGCGGAGAAGGCGGGCCTCGAAGACCTGATGCTGCGCCGCCAGGCGGAAATGGACAACTTCCGCCGCCGCGTGGAGCGCGAAAAAGCCGAAACGCGCGAGTTTGCCAGCATGGACGCCGTGCAGGCGCTGCTGCCGGTGCTGGATGATTTCGAGCGCGCGCTGAAGGCTGCGCCCGGCGGACACGAGGAGGGCCGTGTGGCCGAGTACATCAAAGGCATGGAGTTGATTTACCGGCGCGTAATGGAGTCGCTGACGAAACTGGGGCTCGAACCGATTCAGGCCGAAGGCGCCATGTTCGATCCGAATCTACATAATGCGATTCAGAAGGAAGAGCGCAGCGACGTGGACGATCAGACCGTGCTAGCTGAATACCAGCGCGGCTATCATTTCAAGAACCGGCTGTTGCGCCCGGCAATGGTGAAGGTGGCGGTTAAATCGTGAGCGTGCGCGACTACTATGAAGTGCTCGGCGTGGAGCGCACGGCCGACGAAGCGGCGCTGAAAGGCGCCTATCGCAAGCTGGCGATGAAGTTTCACCCGGATCGCAATCCGGGCGACAAGGAAGCCGAGGCGAAATTCCGCGAGGCGGCCGAGGCCTACGGCGTACTGAGTGATGGACAGAAGCGCGCCACCTATGATCGCTACGGTCATCAGGGTTTGAACAACAGCGGCGGCGGTGGCGGCGGATTCGATCCGGGCGCGTTCCATGATTTTGAGGATATTCTCGGCGCCTTTGGGTTTGGCGACCTGTTCGGTATGGGCAGCGGCGGTGGCCGCGGGCGCGCTGGCTCACGCGGGCAGGCGCGGGGCGAGGACATCCGGCATGACCTCACGATTTCGCTCGAAGATGCGGTGAAAGGCACGCAGGCTGAGATCCAGGTGCCGCGGCACGATCCGTGCACGCGCTGCAATGGGAGGGGTGCCGAACCGAACGACGGGCTGGTGACGTGCCCGATGTGCAAAGGGTGCGGCGAGGTGTTGTATCAACAGTCATTCCTGTCGATCCGTCGCACGTGCGGACAGTGTAACGGACGCGGGCGGTTGATTCGCCGTCCCTGCGTGCAGTGCAAGGGCGAAGGCATTCTGCGCAGCGAGCGCAAGCTGAAGGTGACCGTACCGCCGGGCGTGGACACGGGCATTCGCCTGAAGCAGACCGGCGCTGGTCATCCCGGGCCGAACGGCGCGCGCGCGGGCGATCTCTACGTGGTGATGCATGTGGAAGAGCACCCGGTCTTCAAGCGGAAGGAGGACGACCTGCATTGCCTCATCCCGATCAACGTGACGCAGGCCGCGCTGGGGGCCGATGTGGATTTGCTCACCTTCGATGGCCTCGAACGCGTGAAGATCCCCGAGGGCACCGAGTCCGGCGAGGTAGTGCGGTTGCGGGGCAAGGGCGTGCCGTCGCTGCGGGGCGGAGGGCGCGGCGAGATTATCGTGCACATCGAGGTGCGCACGCCGCGGAAGCTGTCGCGCGAGCAACGGAAATTGATGGAGCAGTTGCGGGACTTGCTGCCGGTGGAGAACGAGCCGCAGGAGAAGGGGCTGCTGGACCGGTTTAAAGAGTTCTTCCTGTAGCAAGCGCTATCAGGGTGCACACTACCTCAAACGGGGCGCGTGCCGCGGCACTCACCAGAATACTTGTACAACGTAACTCTCAATCTCAGCATCCGGCGGGAGGATCACCATTCCATGCACCAGAGCCTGCGCGATGAGCATGCGGTCAAACGGATCGGTGTGCAGCAGCGGTAGCTGGGCCGCGCGCAACGCGCATGGCTCATCGACGGAAAATGACGCGATACCGCTTGCCTCGCGAAGTCTCGGCACCGGCAGGTCGGGCCGCTCTGGCAGGGGCAACCGGCCTGCCGCGTGCTTCACGCCAATCTCCCACACCGAAGCCACGCTCAAGTAACGTTCATTGGCGGGATCAAGGAATAGGCGGGCGGCCGCGCGGCTCAGGCAGGGCGAATCACCAGCGATCCAGAGGAAAGTGCAGGTGCCGAGGAGGATTTTCACATCACTCGCCTAAGAATGCCTTCAATACCTCGTTCGGCAGCGGCTCGAAAAACGAATCTGGCACCAAGAGCTTTCCCTTCGCTACGCCAATTCGTGGCTTTTGCGCAGGGACGCCGCGAGTGGAACGTAATTCCGCTACCGGCTCATTTCGATTGCAGATGATGATCGCCTCGCCCGGCTCAAGCTCCGCCAGGTAGCGGGATAGGTTAGTTTTCGCATCGTGAATATTCACATGCTTGCTGAGCCAATTGTAGCCTAGAAACTGAACTAAGTTCGCCCTGCGCAGCCGGAACTTTCCGCAGCGAGCCAGCGAAGCGGCGATTCTTCACTTTCGGTCCCCCCAACCGGCCAAGCCCTGCTCGGCATCGAAGGTATTAGTAACGACGTTGATGGACTCGAGCGCGGGCACGTATCTCGCGATGTGTGGCAGCCAGACATTGGTGGCGCTGGCACGGCCTGTACGCAGGACCTGCTTACACAGATCCCAGCAGACGCCAACCAAGGAAGGCAAGATAGGAGGCAAGCAGGAACGCACCTTCCGCTCGAGTGATACGCTGACCGCTGCGAATCGCCAAGGGCAGCAGCACGGCCGACAGCGCGGCCATGAACAGCAGGTCCCAATGGCCGCCCCCGGGGACGGACACCGGCCGCAGGGTTGCCACGGTGCCGCCGATGGCGAGGATATTGAACAGGTTGGACCCGACTACGTTGCCGAGTGCGATGCCGGCATCGCCACGCCGGGCGGCCATCACGCAGGTCACCAGTTCGGGCAGCGTGGTCCCCAGCGAGACAATCGTCAATCCGATGAGGTTCTCACTCATGCCCCAGAGGCGCGCCAACGCCGTGGCGCCGTCAACCGCCCAGGCGGCGCCCGCTGAGACTCCGGCGAGCCCGAGCAGCGCGCCGCCGTAAGTCTTAAGCCCCGAGGGCGGTTTCGCCGCTGCCGCCTCGGCGCCCACCTCCTCCATGAAGGCGTCCTCCTGGGAAGGGCCCAATCCGGCGAGCCTCCGTTGGGCGATCGAGTAGATCGCAGTGTAGTAAATGAAGATGCCAAACAGCAGCAGCAGAACCAACCCGTCGGTGCGCTGAAACGCATCCGTCGCGGCGCCGCTCAGCCACGCGTCGTTGCCAAGAATGAGGAACCCGGCCATCGCCACCCACAGCATGGGAATTTCGCGGGTAATCAACGATGACTCGACTTTGAGCGGCTGAATGAGGGCCGTAAGACCCAGCACGAAGCCGATGTTGACCGTACACGAGCCAACGATATTGCCGAACGCCAGCGCGGTTTCACCCCGGTGCGCGGACAAGGCATTGATGACGAGCTCCGGCGTGGAGGTCCCGAACGCCACCACGGTCATCCCGATAATCAGCGGCGATACGCCAAACGCCCGGGCGATCTCAGCGATACCCTCGACGAAGTACTTGGCCCCCGCCAGAAGCGCGGCGAGTCCGCCTACTAACCAAAGCAATGCCGCGAGCGTGGAGTCCATGTGTCCTTTTATCTTGGCAAGTTCGATGGCGCGAGACATCACCTGTTCAGGTGATGTTGCGCTCCCGCGTGGCCAAACGACACCTCATGCACGTCCCCGCCGCGCCGCCGCCATCATCATACGAGGCTCTCCAAAAACGCTGTCAGATAACGCGCCACGAGCGGCGCATCCTGCCAGTGCGCGTTGTGCCCGATGCCCGGCAGCCGCACCAGCGACACCTGCGGAGACAGGCGGCACGCCGCCGCCGCGTCCTCATCGGTGAGCATGCCGCCCTGCGCAGCGTCGGACTGGAACAATAACGCCGGGCACGCGAGCTTTTGCCACAGCGCCGCCTCGTCGTAGCCCTGCACCCACGTCCCGTCCACCACCGCCGCCATAACGCGCGGATCGGCCATGGCAAACGCGCGCGCCATGAAACGCAACTCCGCCTCGTCACGCTGCAATCGCAACGCCGCGCCGCCGGGCAACACGATGTCACCGAGTTCGCGCGCCGGCAAGCCGCGCCCCACCTGCGGCGCGATCGCCTGGAAATACGCGTCAAGCGCGGAGCCCGGCAAACGCGTTCCCATCGTCTGAAACGGCGGATCTTCGAGCACAATCGCACGCACGCGCGCAGGCCGCGCCACGGCGAGCGCCAGCGCCAGCATCGCGCCCATCGAGTGTCCGTACACCACCGCAGGCCGGTCCGGCGGCATCGCCTCGTCCACGAAGCGTTCAAGCGACGGCAGGTGATCCAGCACGCGATACGGCGAGTCATCCATCCGCGGAGAATCGCCGCGCCCGGCATGGTCAATACTGTAGACCTCCCAGCGATGCGCCAGCGCAGGATACAGCGGCGCAAAGCAGCCCGCCCGGCGCAGCAATCCATGCAAAAACAGAAAAGGCTCGCCCGTCTGCGGCGATTTCCAATAGGCGAGTTGAGGGGCCCCCATGCCGTTTCAGTGTACCCTGCTACTTGATGTCTACTGATCGCTGGAAAGAGGTCCGCCGCCGTCACGAAGCGGCCGAAGCAGGCGGCGGCGCCGAGCGCACGGCGCGGCAGCATGCCGAGGGAAAACTGTCGGCGCGCGAGCGGATTGACCTGCTGCTCGACGAAGGCACGTTCGAAGAGATGGACAAGCTGGTGCGCCACCGCGCGCGCGACTTCGGCATGGACCAGCAGGTGATCGACGGCGACGGCTTCATCACCGGCTGGGGCGCCATTCACGGGCGCCTCGCCTACGTCTTCGCGCAGGATTTCACCGTCTTCGGCGGGTCGCTGTCAGAGATGAACGCGCGCAAGATTTGCAAGATCATGGACCTCGCGCTGCAAACCGGCGCGCCCGTCATCGGCCTCAACGATTCCGGCGGTGCGCGCATTCAAGAAGGCGTGTTGTCGCTCGGCGGCTATGCCGACATCTTCCTGCGCAACACGATTTCAAGCGGCGTTGTGCCGCAGATCTCGGCGATTCTCGGACCCTGCGCGGGCGGCGCGGTCTACTCGCCCGCCATCACGGACTTCACGTTCATGGTGGACAAGACCTCCTACATGTTCGTCACCGGGCCTGACGTGATCAAGACCGTCACGCATGAAGACGTCACCAAGGAAGATCTCGGCGGCGCGATGACGCACAACGCGCGCAGCGGCGTGGCGCACTTCGTGGCCGCGGACGACGCCGATTGCCTGCGCCGCATCCGCAAGCTGATGTCGTTCCTGCCGCAGAACAATCGCGAAGATCCGCCGCGCACCGCGTCGACGGACCCGGCGGACCGCGAAGATCCCGCGCTCGATTCGGCCGTACCCGCCCAATCGAATCAGCCCTACGACATCGTCAAGAGCGTGATTCTCAAGGTGGTGGACGATGCCGACTTCTTCGAAGTGCAGGAGTATTTTGCGCGGAACCTGGTGATCGGCTTCGCCCGGCTCGATGGGCGCCCGGTGGGCATCGTGGCGAATCAGCCCGCGCACCTCGCTGGGTGTCTCGATATCGATGCGTCGGTGAAGGGCGCGCGCTTCGTGCGCTTCTGCGACGCGTTCAACATTCCGATCGTCACGTTTGAAGATGTGCCGGGATTTCTGCCCGGCACGGAGCAAGAGTTCGGCGGCATCATTCGCCATGGGGCCAAGCTCCTCTACGCGTTCGCCGAAGCGACCGTGCCGAAGATCACCGTGATCACGCGCAAGGCGTACGGCGGGGCGTATTGCGTGATGGGCTCCAAGCACATCCGCACCGACATCAACCTTGCCTACCCCACCGCCGAGATTGCCGTGATGGGAGCCGAGGGGGCGGTGAATATCGTGTGCCGCCGCGAGATCGCCACGGCAGCAGATCCCGCGGCCGCGCGCCGCGAGAGGATCGAAGAGTTCCGCGACCGCTTTGCCTCGCCCTTCGTCGCCGCCGAGCATGGTTTTGTGGACGACGTGATCGAGCCGCGCACCACGCGCCCGAAGCTGATCCGCGCGCTGCAGATGCTGGAGACGAAGGTAGCGACAACACCGAAGAAGAAGCACGGAAACATTCCATTGTGACGCCGTCGAAGCCCGCGTTCCTGCGATTCAACGGCGCAGTGGAGCACGATCCGGCGATTGCGGCGTGGCTGCGCGAGCACCCCGGCGAACTCGGCGAGATCGCCCGGCACTCGTTCGAAGCGATGCGCGCGTGCGGCGACGAAGTGCGTGAGCTACTGCATGACGGGTGCCCGGTGGTCTGCTTCGGCGACGCGCCATTTGCCTACGTGAACGCGTTCACCGCGCGTGTGAACGTGGGCTTCTTCCGCGGCGCGGCGTTGCGGGACCCTGCGCGAATGCTCGAAGGCGCGGGCAAATTCATGCGCCACGTGAAGCTCCGTCCGGGCAAGGCGGCGAACGAAGCCGCACTGCACGCGCTGATCGACGCGGCGTACCTGCACATCAGAGACCGCGTCGAGAACGGGTGAGGGCCACGGGAACATTTCGCCGCCGGCACGTGTCTCAACAAGTGTGAGGTGGATCCACCGGCCCCGTCATTGGTTGCCCTCGGTGATGGGGCTCCTCTTTGCCTTCGCGCTGCTCCGGGCGGAAGCGGAAAGGTCGAGGTGCTCCGCGGACCCAAACCGGGTTTGCTTCGACTATCCCATTTACCTCAGGTACGGCACGTGGCAGGGGATCGATCTCAATTGGCCAGGGCTCATCCCGCAGGCCATCTTCGATCTTCTGCCCAGTTACATGAGCCGGCAGCGAGTTTCCCTGAACGGGCTCCGCATCGCTGGGGTCGTGTTGTGCGCCGCGGTTTTCTGGTAGCTTGTGGCGCTCTGGATCGAACGCCTGCAAGCTGGACGCCGCCTCTCGCCAGAACGATGTCGCGCGCGGATCGCGCTCGGACTCACCAGCGGTTTGCTGACGCCCCTCGTACTGGCCAGCATCAGCCGCGGCCTCATCAGCGGCTGGCACGGACCGACCAATACCATCGCCGCCTTCGTCGCACCGCTGGCTTTGTGCATCCTGTCGCTCATCGAACTAGGCATCTTGCCTACACGGCTAATGCACAACCGGGCGGCACCGGCGGTGACCGGAGTCATCCTGCTGTTACCCTACGCGTGAGCCTCCGCCATCTATCAAGAGTCCTGCGCGAGCACGGTGCCACCGCTGTTCTTGACATTCTCACGCTTTCCCACCCAGTTGGACTGCTGGCGTCGGAACTGCTCCCAAATCGCGCGCTGCGCGCCTTGATGGTCTGGCTGTATTGGACTTGGCTGGTTGCCTTGGCGACTCAACAGTGGCCGCATGGCGCGAGAGGATTCGAAGTGCTGCGCCCCTGGCTCAAGGGAGCCCTTCTGGTGCTCCTTACTTTGGCTGGCCTGATGTGGCTCCTCTCGTGGCAGCATCACGGTCCGATCGGAGCCTTCGGAGGCTTCACCGGAGCCGCGATCGCCCTCTACGCCCTCGCCCCTACTAGTCAAACCACAACGAGTGCGGCGCCAACCCCGACTGTCCATGGTCCGACATCTGGCACGGGCCGCACGTCAGCTTGTAGTTCGGATGCGCCTCGCGCAGAATTGCCGGCAGCACGTCCGGATCGTCCGGCAGATGATACGCATCCAGCAGGATGCTCGGACGCATCATGCCGATCGTCTTCAGCCCTCCGCGGAGCGCTTCGCGTTCGGCGCCCTCGATGTCCATCTTGATCACGTCCACATGCGTCAGCCCCTGGTCGGCCACGACCTTGTCGAGCGTGGTCACGTCGATCGTGAACTTCTTACCCTTCTTCCACACCACGCTGTTGACGCCCGAGTTGTCTTCCAGTTCATACAGCTCCAGCGTGGTCTCTTCCTTCCACACGCCCTTCATCACCCGCACCACGCGCCCGTCGCCAATCTCCTTTTCGAAATTCCGTTTGAACGCCACGATGTTGCCCGGATCGGGCTCCACGGCACTCACCTTCGCGGCGCCTTGCGCGAGCGCAGTGTGCGTGAACACGCCGACGTGCCCGCCGCAGTCGATCACCACATCACCCTTGTGAATCATCGGCTTCGTGTTGGTCTTGCGGATCCAGGCGTGCTCGGCCAGCAGATACGAAACCAGCCCAATGCCGTCGAACTTCTTGCCCGCGCTCTTGATCCAGAACTTGCGCTCGGGCGTCTCAATGAGGTCAAGCCCGTTGGCCGCGTCCGTATCGATCTTCCTCGCGGTCTTGTGGAAATGGTCCAACTCGGTGAGCAGCACGTCGGCGTCCTGCTCCAGAGTCTGAATGCGTTCCCACGGGCAGTGCGGAACCTTGCCCGCCAGCTTCAGCGCAGCGAAATAGCCGAGTGGAATACCCACCGCAGCCGCTTTGGCCAAGCCAATCCCTACGCCAAGAACGATGAGGTAACGCAGGGGCGCCGGGAGGCGCTTATCGAGCCGAGAAATTTGAGACATCCCTGAAAAAATCGGCCCGTTCGGCCCGTGGCTGAATAAGGTAGCCCGCGCTAGTGGACGAATTCCACCTTAATCCGGCTTGGAATAATACCTGCCTCAAAACCCAGGTCCATCAGCAACTGCGCGGCCTTGGGCACGTCTTCGCCGCAATCCACGGTGTGATGATTGACGTACATGCCCACGAACTTGTCGGCCGTGCCGGTCTCCATGTCGCGCGCAAACTGCATGGCGTATTCCAGCGCCTCAGGGCGATAATCGAGCGCATGCTGAATGCTCTCACGCATCATGCGATTGCACTCCACCTGCACCTTGGGCGACAAGTCGCGCCGCAACGCATTCGCGCCCAGCGGCAGCGGCAGATTGTGCTTGGACTTCCACCATTTGCCGAGATCGAGAATCAAATGAAGCCCGGCTTTCAGATACGTGAGCTGCGCTTCGTGAATCACCAGGCCCGCGTCCACGGAGCCTTCCTTCACGGCTGCCGGGATCTTGTCAAACGGCGTGATCACCGCCTCAAACTCGGGCTCAAACAGCTTGAACGTCAGGTACGCCGTCGTGAGCTTGCCGGGGATCGCGATGCGCTTGCCCTTTAGGCTGGCCGGATCCATCGGTTTGGTGGCGATGATCATCGGTCCGTAGTTGTCGCCCACACTGGAGCCGGCGGCCATCAGCATGTATTTGTCGGCTACGTACGGATAGGCGTGATAGGAGATCGCCGTGAGTTCATACATGCCCTGGCGCGCCTTTTCGTTCAGCGACTGGATGTCCTCCAGCACATGGCGCACGTTCACGAGGTTCGACCGCACTTTGCGGGTGGCCATCGCATAGAACATGAAGGCGTCGTCGGAGTCGGGACTATGGGCGCAGACAATATCCAAGGGTTGATCTGACATACGGGGGGGGTGCAGCGGAGAATTTTGAATATAGCACGGAACTCTGTGTAACCGGCTGCGTAATTAGGTCCATGGAGAACCTGTGGCGCGAACTCTGGCAGCGGGCGCGTGCAGTCGCGCGCGACCCCGGTTATGCGGGCTCTGGTGCAAATTCCGAGTCGAGCCCAATTCGGTAACGGCCGACGTTTCGATCGAACCCGACTCCGATCACGCAGCCAACGCGGCTCGCCAGATCTCCGGCATCGTCGCCCCTGCCCCGCCCAGTTTGCCAAATTTGAACTGCCCCTTCTTGATCTTCTCCGCCAGTTCGATACCGCTGATCACAATGGTCGCCGATTCAAAGCTCGTGAGTCCCAGCATCGGCCGCAACCGC
>VFZP01000130.1 GCA_016871115.1 Acidobacteriota bacterium | reverse complement strand
CAACGCGTGTGGTCCGCTTCATGGTGTCCGCCTCCTGGCGTCCTCATGAAATTACCAGCGATTGGCTTTGGCGTCACGCAGCCTTGCCGGAAACTCACGGCTCAACGAGGGCCTCGCTGAGCTGTACTCCAGCATAAACTCCATGGGCGGCAAGATGCGCGTCGGCGATCTCCATGTGGGCCGCTACCAACTGCTCCATTCCTCCAAGTAACTACCCATGGAGCAACTCGCCGAAGTGGACCACTCCTCGCCCATCTATCGCGCCAAAGGCCACGCCGGCATCTTCTACTCCCAAAGCTAGGCGCTGGCGCACATCTGGCGCACATGCTGATGCTCGGCGACGCCTACCGCCCCAAGGCCGGCGAATTTGTCCGCAGGTCGCCTTTGCGGACGTCCCGACGCCCAAGGCGTTTCAAGACGTCTACGGCAAGACCCTGTTTCAGGTGCAGAAAGATTTGGAATCCTACCTCAGCGCCAACTCAATCCGGATCATGGTCTTCAACTACAAGCCGGAAAAACCGCCCAGCCGGAGGTCCGCGCCGCTACGCCGTTTGAGTCGGAACTGGCCGTGGCGCGGCTGCTTTCGCAGCAGGAAGACCCGCGCGATGCCGACGAAGTCTTTGAGCAGCTCGAAAAGCAACACCAAAGCGATGTGCAACTCACCGAGGCCTATGGCTTCCACCTGGTCCAGAGGCGGAAGACCGCCGAGGCACGGGAACGCCTGGAGCGGGCGGTTGCCGCTGGCAGTGCCAACCCCAAGGTCTATACGCAGTATGCGTTTCTCATGCAGGACAAAGCCATCAACAAATCCGTGGCCGCGCTCAAGAAGGCTGTCGAACTCGAACCGGTCGACAAGGAACTACGCTATTACCTCGGCCGCATGCAACTGCAAGCCAAGCGCCCCGGGGATGCCTTGAGTACACTTTCCCCAGCGCGCCCGGTGCCACCGGAGCACGCTGTGGGTTACATGGAAGCGCTTGGCTAGATCTATCTGCAGTTCCAGAAGCCCGACGAGGCACGCAAGGCCCTGGCACGGGCTCGCGAATTCGCCAAAGCGCCGGAAGACCAGCGGCGCGCCGCCGATCTCGAACGTAACATCGAGCAGTGGGAAAACCACGAGTCGCAGCGCAAGGCGGCCGAGGAGCGCTATGAAAAATACAAGGAAGCGCAGGCCCGCGCCGGGGACGAGGCGGCGGCTGTTCCCGTGATCCGCCACGGCGACGCCGAATCTACGCCAGCCGAAAAGACGCTGATCGAACGTACCGTCGAGCCCGGGGACTCGCTCCCCAAAGTAAGCGGCAAACTGCGCCTCGTGGACTGCCGCGGCGCGCAAGCGATCCTCCACCTGCTGTTCGACGGCAAGTTCCGCCGCTTCCGCATCGACGACCCAGGCTCGGTGGTGATCACCGGCACCGGCGCCAATGGCTCCACGGTCGACTTCAGTTGCGACGCGCAAGAGGACGTCCCGGTCACGCTCGGCATCACGCCGCAGCCGCACGCGCGCACCGCCACCGAAGGCCTCGTGCGAACGCTCGGCTTTTAGCCCCGCGCGCAACCGCACCACCGCCGCTTGCAGCGCCTCCTTACACGGCGGGAACAGCGGCGCTCCCGTCGCGGCGTGCGTCACCGCCCTCGACACGCCCGCCCGACAAACGGGATGAGCGTGCGAGAGCGAAGCGATTCAGCGAGCGTCTCGGGTAACGGGCTCACACCCGCCTACCCCACCACCTCAAGCTCCCAGCCCCAACCCGGCCGGTCCGGCGGACGCATGTAGATGCCCTCCGGCCCACGCGACACGCCGTAGTTCTCCTCAAACAACGAGTAGACCTCCTTCGGCCCGCCCGGCGCCGGCAGAAACAACTCACACCACGGCGCATTGACGTTGGCAATCGACCAGTGCACCGCGCCGTTCAACCCGCCGCCATGCGGAATCACCGGAATGTCGTATGCCGCCGCCATCGCGCCGATGCGCCGCAGTTCGGTCAACCCGCCGCACCATTGAATGTCGGGCTGCCAGATGGACGCGCCCTTGGCTTCGAGCAAGTACCGGAAGCCGTAGCGCCCATACTCGTGTTCGCCCGTGGCAATACGCGTCGACTTGATCGCCGCATTCAACCGGCCGAACCCGGCGTAGTCGTGCGGCTGCAGCACCTCCTCCACCCAGTAGACGCGCTCTGCTTCCATCATCTGGCACATCTCGATCGTGTACCACTCGTCCCACGCCATCCAGCAATCCAGCATGATGTCGCCGTCGCGGCCCAGCGCCTTGCGCGCCCGCTGCACCAGCTCGAGGTTCTCGCGCATACCCTCGCGGCCGCTCGCGCGTCCGTGCGGGATCGCCAGCTTCAGTCGCTTGTAGCCGAACTCGACGTGCTGCTCAATGTCATTGCCGGTGCAGTAGGTCGGCATCCGGTCACGGCACTCCCCGCCGATCAACTTATAGACCGGCATGTTCAGCGCCTTACCCACGATGTCCCATAGCGCTATGTCGAAGCCGCTGAGGGCGTTCATCGTCACGCCCATACGCCCGTATGACATCGTCGCGCGCCAGCAGATGTCCCAGTTGCGCTCGATATCGAATGGATCTCGCCCCATCATCAATTTGGCGAAGTGCCCGGTGACGATCGGTCCACCGCCAGGACCGCCGTTGCCGTATCCTTTAATGCCTTTGTCGGTGGTCACCTCCACCGTAAAGCTGGGCACGTTGGTCGCGGCAAACAACTCGCGCCGCGGTTTGAACTCGGGGTAAATCGAAACGGGGTTAGCCACTTCCACGCCCTGCGTCGACCACGAACCGGCCGAGGGCGTGTAGGCCGGATAGGGCTTCTTGGGGCGGGTGCGGACAACCTTGATGTCCGTGATCTTGAGCTTGCTTTTCTCTTGCGCCCAGGCGAGGGGCGGCAGGGCCACGCCGACGAGGGCGCCCATTCCGAAGAAGTCGCGTCGTGTCATGAGTGATTCACCTTAAGTGGACATTGTATTCCACCCAAGCACAGGACTGTGCAAGCCATCGGTCCTGGCCAACTAAAGCTCGCCGTCACGCGAGCCGATGATTGTCATGGGGAGCCTGCTTGCCAAGCCTGGAGGCGTCTGCCCGTTAGGTGCACCATTAAGCGATTTGTACTCTTGACTGCGATCCTTTTTGCCGCCGCGTTGGTTTGGACCGATTCCGCGCAAGCTCAGACTCCAACTGGCCACAGCGTGGTGATCGAAGCGCCGCGCGGTCTGCGCTACCTCGTGGACGGGCAGATGTATGAGTCCTCCACCACCTTCCTGTGGGCCGCCGGGACGTCACACACTTTGAGCTACCCCGTGTCGCCGCTCGACGGATTCCAGCACGGCAAGGATGGCGATACGCGCTACCTGCCGGGCGGCTGGCGGGTGAACGGTAGCGTCAGCCTGTCGGGTGGGGCCGACACGGTCACGCTCACAGCGGGGCCGGATCTCACGCGCGTGGCGGCCTCGGTAAGCACCGAATACCGGCTGCGGGTCCGCTTTTTTGACGATCAGCCGATTTTCGCCTTAGCCGAGTCTGCCTGCACGCAGAGCTTGCGCAACAACCAGCCGCCGGGAGCCGTGTATGTGGGCGCCATCTGCTACAGCCAAAACGTGGACCTCTGGCAGGTTGCCGGGCTGTTCCAAATGAACGCCTTCGCCTATCCCCGATCTTCGTTCCTCGGTTGGTCCCTCAACAACGCCCCGCTTCAGCCAACGCCGGCGGGGCAATTCAATCTTTTGGGCCCCACTACCGTTTATGCCCACTTGACCTCTGCCAAGCGCGTGAAGTTCCGCACCGACCCGGCGGGTTTGTATGTGCGAGTGAACCGCACCGAAGTTCGCACGACCGCGAGCGAGCCTTGCGAGGCCAACAACTACCAACCGCTTCCGGAAGGCGCGGGCACGTTGGCGGTACGGCGTCTGTGTGTGGGCGAATTCGATTTTGCCCCCGGAAGCAGGGTGTTTGTGGTAGGCGTATCGCCGCAAATAGACCGCTTCGGCAAAAGTTGGGTGCTCCACCGTTTCAGCAGCGGAGCAGCCGCTGACTGGGTGTACACCGTACCGCAGGAGATCTTTCCGGACGAGACCATCACGGCTACCTATGTACCCGACATCAAGTTAAGCTTCCCCACGCAACCGGCCGGATTGAAGATCAAGGTGAACGGGCGCGACAACTGGCCGGAAAACCACTTCGTGGCCGCCGCCGGCACCAAGCACCCGCTTGAAGCCCCTCTGCAGCAGACCGATGCCCGGGGCCGCAAGTGGGCTTTCAAGAGATGGTCGAACGGCGGCGCGCGTGCGCAGGAGATCACGATTCCGGCCGATGCCGAATTGGGCAACTTTGTGGTGGCCGCCGAGTTCGAACTACTGAGCCAACTGACGATTCGTTCCAATCCGGCCGGCGCGGCGGTGACGGTGGACGGCGCTCCCTGCGCCACGCCCTGCCGGGTAGACCGCCGCGATGGAACCGAAGCGGTGGTGACAGCGCCGTTGACGTCGGAGCTGTCCGATGTACATCGCCTGGAATTTGCCTCCTGGTCCAATGGCGGAGACCGCGAACAACCGGTCAAGGTATCCGGCGTCGATGGTACTTCGTTGACGGCGAACTTCACCACGGCTTTCAAGCTGGCGCTCGCCGGTGATCCGTTTGACGGCGTGCGCTTTGACGTGAGTGGCGCCACGCCGGAGAACTTCTATACCGCCGGAAGCACCATCACCGTCAACGCGCAAGACCGTCCCGGCTATCGCGTCCGCCGCTGGGAGATCGATGCGGCAGGCACCAGCCGAACGGTCACGCTGACGATGGAACGTCCGCGCACCCTGCTGGCTAGGATGGAGAAGCTTCCGTTTCAACCTCTGTCGGCGCTCAAGAACGCCGCAGGGGAGCCCTCGGAAGACGTAGTGGCCCCGGGCTCACTCGTCGCTATCTACGGCGAGAACCTGGCGGGCTACTACGAGGCTGGCCCCTCCGGTCCGATCCTCTCGCAGGTCCTCGCAGGCGTGTCGGCCGTCGTCGGCAACCGGATTCTGCCGCTGCTGTTCGTTTCCCCCACGCAGATCAACGCGCAACTGTCGCGTGACCTCGCGCCAGGAGCACACCAGATCCGCGTGATCCGCGCCCGTTTGCAGGACGCCGTCGGCAGCTTCAAGGTCGTCGTCCGTGCACCAGGCTTGTTCAGCCAGCCGGTTGACAATCAGCCGTTTGCGCTGGCCCGGCACGCTGACGGCTCGCTCGTCACCATGGGGAGTCCCGCGCGTCCCGGCGAAACCATCACGTTGCTGGCCACTGGCTTCGGCCCCTACCAGGCGCCGATTCTCGAGGGCATGGCCGTCCCGCCTGGCCCCGGCTACAGTATCGGTGGCCCGGTGTCGCTCCAGGCCGGCGACCTCTCGCCGGAAGTCGTCTACGCCGGCGGCGTGGCCGGGCAGATCGGGCTTGACCAGATCCAGTTCCGGCTCCGCGGCGAGTTCCCAGCGAACATGCCGGAAGCGCTTCGCGTCAAGGTCACACTCGACGGACAGGAAAGCAACACCGTGTTGCGGCCCGTCGCGCCGGCCCTCGCCGAGAAGCAATAGCCATTCACTCCTGCAAGGCGCGGCGCATCGCGATACACTACTGTCCGATGCGCCGCGCCATTCTTCTTTCCCTGCTCATTGCCTCTCAGCTGCTCCGGGCCGAACTCCCGCCCTTCGTCGAGAAACTTGCCCCGAACGTCTGGGCCGGCGGATGGGGGGCCAAAGAAGAGGCCGTCAACGTAGTCTGGTACGTCTCCGGTGGCCGGACCTACCTGATCGGCGATCAGGCTACCGCCGTCGACACAGCGGCCATCTCCGCGCTCACCGGCAAGCCCGTCGACTCCAGCCGCACGGGCCAACCCGGCGTCGAGGTGATCGCACCCGGTGTCTACTTCCTCAAAACAGCCCGCATCCTCTTTGCCGGGGATCTCATCACCAACGGCCCGCGCTCGGCCATCCAGCCCGACATCTTCGTCTGGCTCGCGCAACTCGACAAGCTCTCGGCGCTCCAGCCGCTCAAAGTGGTGCCGGGAAAAGGCAGTTGGACCGGCCCGGGGGCCATTGGCCGCCAACGCCGCTTCGTCCGCGAGATCTTCCGCCAGGTAGCCTTCGGCATCGCAATGGAGCGCCCGCTCGCCTCCATCCAATCCGAACTCCTGATCCCTGCCTCGCACCTCGTCTGGATGCCCTACGATACTCCCTCGCCGGAAGATGTGACCGCCGTATACCGGCAACTCACTGCCCCCGTCGCGCCCATTTGGCGTACGCCCACGCCCGGCAAGAAGCAAGCCCTCGTCCTCATTGGCGACCGGTTTCACGACCCCGAACACTTCCTCGATACGCTCCGTCCCGTCATCGAGTCCACGGGCGTTGAAACCCAATTCATCGTCGACTACCGCGCCCTCACCCGCGAAAACCTCGCCCGCGTGGACCTGCTCATCATCCTCCGCGACGGCATGGTCTGGCCCGCCGGCCCGCAAGGCGCGCAGCGCATCTGGATGACGCCCGCGCAGGAACAGGCCGTTGAAGACTTCGTCGTCAAAGACGGCAAGGCGTTCCTCAACCTTCACAACTCCATGGGCATCTACCCGGAGGGCGGCAAGTACCTCCGTCTCGTCGGCGGCCGCTACATCGGACACGGCCCACTGGAGCGCTACCACGTCGAAGTCAGCGACCCCACGCACCCCATCGCCCAAGGCGTCACCAACTGGTTCGCCGCCGACGAACAACACACTCCGCCCGCCGACATCCCGGTGAAAGTCTTCCTCACCAACCGCTCGCCCGACGGCAAAGTCAAAGCCAACGCCGGCTGGACGCACGAGCCGGGCAAGGGCCGCGTTTGCCACTTCGCTCCGGGCCATACGCGCGAGTCTCTTCTCCACCCCATGTTCCAGCGCACCCTGCGCAACGCCGTCGAGTGGTGCCTCCGCCGACGATAACGAGTCTGCCTGAATGTATAACAATGTATAATTGAAAAGCTGGTGCGGAGCTTTGTCTTCTCCCAGAAAAATGTTTGGGGTCTTACACAACGATTATGCGAACAACCACGTTGGTTACGAGCCTTTTGCTCGCCACATCATCCGCCATGGCGCAAGTCGCCACCGGCTCCCTCGGTGGTCTCGTCGTTGACGCCAATGGAGCGGCGGTTCCAGCCGCTTCGCTCACCGTCAAAAACGAAGCCACCGGCACCGAAATAAGAACCCAGAGTTCTGGAGCGGGCGTCTACGTCTTCCCATCTCTCAACACGGGCGTTTACACCATCACCGCGGAAAAGACCGATTTCAAGAAGGTCTCCCGCGGTAACATCGAAATCCGAATTGCGCAACGCATGGACCTGAACATTCCGCTCGAAATCGGCGACGTGCAGCAGACCATCACCGTCTCGGACGCGCCCCCGGTGCTGGAGACCACCACCGCCGAACGTGGCGCCAACATCTCCACCAAGATGATGGACAACCTGCCGCTGTTTGCCGGCGGCATCCGCAACCCGCGCGCTTTCGTCAACTACATGGCCGGCGTCACCAACGCGGGCGAACAGAGCGTATCCGGCTCGGGCGGCCGCGCGCAGGAAGTGCTGATCGACGGCGCTTCGGCGCTCAACGTCGAATCGAGCGCCGTGTTCAACTTCCCGTCCGCTGAAATGTTTTCTGAGTTCAAGATGTTGCAGTCCAACTACTCGGCCGAGTATGGCCGCGTGGGCGGCGGCATCGAAATCTACGTGCCGAAGTCCGGCACCAATTGGTTCCACGGCGCGGCCTTCCACAACATGCGCCGCGACATCTGGAATGCCAATGCCTGGGCCCGCAACGCCAACCCGAACCCCGCCCAGAACTTCCGCCCTAAGGAACGCTTCAACGAAACCGGCGGTTCAGCCGGCGGCCCCATCTACATTCCAAAGGTGTACGATGGCCGCAACAAGACGTTCTGGTTCTTCACATATACGAAGGACCTGCGTCCGGCCACCATCAGCTTCCCCACTCTGAACTTGCCCACCACGCTGATGAAGCAGGGTAACTTCTCACAACTGCCGCAACTCATCTATGACCCGGCCACCACCAGCGGCGCCACACGGCTTCCCTTCCCTGGCAACACGATTCCGCAGGCGCGCTTCAGCCGCATCGCCCGTAACGTCGTACCCCTGATTCCAGACGCCAATCGCCCAGCCTTCACCGGCGCCAACTTTGACCATGTGAACCAGTCGGTGTTTGAACGCACCATCTGGAGCCTGAAATTCGACCATGCCTTTTCTGCTACCAACCGCGCATCGTTCTTCTATAGCGACGAAGTGCAGACGCAGAACGACTTGACCAATTTCCCCGGAGCACTCGGCAACGGGCTACAGAACAATCAAAAGCCTTACAACTATCGCATCAACCACGATCTTTCGATCCGCCCCAACCTGTTGATGCACAGCACATACGGTTTCTCGATCACTCGCCAAACGTGGGATAACCCGTACCAGAGGGGCTTCGGCAGCAAGTTGGGCTTCAGCGGCTTGGCGGGCGACTCCGACGCGACTCCTCGTATTCAGTTCAATGGCCGCAACGCACTTTCTCCCTACGGCGTGCAGGACGGCAAGGTCGCCAACGGTTTGCAGTTCAACCGGCAATGGTGGATCAGCCAGGGCTACACGTGGCTGCGCGGCAAGCACGAGTTCAAGTTCGGCGGCAACTGGCGCAGGTTCACCACCCGCGGCGAAGACCTCGCGGGCACCAACGGCCGCTACGTGTTCAACACCGCGCAGACGGCCCTGCCGGGCTCATTGACCACCACGGGCCATGAATTCGCCAGCATGCTGCTCGGCACGGCCGACGTGGCATCCAACATCGTGCCCCCGGTGCTGTTCGATACGACGGTCTACTACGACACGTCCGTCTACTTCCAGGACAACTGGCGCATCACCAATAAGCTGACCTTTAATCTCGGCCTGCGTTACGAACTGCCGATCGGCTGGCACGTGCCCGGTGGCAACGGCTACTCGCACGTAGACATCAATGTACCGAACCCGGGTGCGGGCGGTCGTCCCGGCGCGCTCGTGTTCTCCGGCGTCGGCCCCGGCCGCACCGGCGTGAAGCGCTTCTACCCCACCGACTTCTCCAACATCGGCCCGCGCCTCGGCTTTGCTTACCAACTCGGTTCGAAGACCGTGCTTCGCGGCGGCTGGTCCATCTACTACCAGGGCCTGTCGAGCGGCGGCTGCGGCTGCCGTGCCGGCTTTGCCGGTTCGAACGACCTGCAGAGCGACGGATTGAATCCGGTGCTTAATTGGGATAACGGCATCCCGGTCCAGGCCGGCTACCGCCCGCCCCCGATCATCGACCCCACAATCGTGAACTTCCAGACCGTGCAGTACCAGGGTCCCACGGCCGGCCAGCCCGCGCGCATCTACAACTGGAGCTTCAACGTGCAGCATGACCTCAAGGGCTTCCTCATCGATGTGGCCTACCAGGGCAATCGCGGCACCCGCCTGAACTCCACAATGGACCTCAACCAACTGCCCACCAGCCTGCTGTCGCGCGGCTCCATCCTCCAACAGCGGATCGATTCGCCGGCCGCCCAGGCCGCCGGTTTCCGCGCTCCCTTCGCCGGCTTCCCGGGTAACCTGAGCGTGGCGCAGTCCCTGCGTCCGTTCCCGCAATATCTGTCGCTGAACAGCCTGTTTGCCGGTTTCGGCCGGAGCTGGTATGACGCGCTGCAGACCAAGGTGGAACGCCGCTTCGGCTCCTACCAGTTGATGGCCAACCATACCTGGTCCAAGAGCCTCGCCTATGGCCACTTCCGCCAAGTCTTCGGGCAAGGTGGCACCGCCTCGCCGCAGGACTTCTACAATGTACAGGATGCCAAGAGCTACATGCCCTTCGACATTCCGCACGTCTTCAATATCCTGTCATCGTTCGACCTGCCGATCGGCAAGGGCCGCAAGTTCCTGGGCAATGCGGGCCACGCGCTGAACACCATCGTCGGCGGCTGGACCCTCTCCAGCGCCCAGGTCTACCGCCAGGGCACGGTCATCCAGGCCGTCACTCCGGGCAACCCGCTCGGCAACGGCGTGCTGTTTGCCCCGCAGACCAAGGCCAACCGCTCGGGTCAGGCGATTCGCACCGGGGTCGATCGGACCACGCTCGATCCCAACAATCCGAACAACCGGTTCTTTAACGCCGCAGCCTACACGGCCGCTCCGCAGTTCACGCTGGGCTCGGCCGCGTTCTTTGACTCCGCGTTCCGCCAACCGGCGGTCTTCAGCGAAAACCTCTCGCTGGTCAAACGCACCACACTCGTGCCTAACGACAAGAACCCCATCGTGCTCACCTGGCGCATGGATGCGTTCAATCTGTTCAACCGCACCAACTTCGGTGGTGTGATCGGCACAATCGGCAACCCCAGCTTCGGGCGCCCCACGGGCCCGCAGAACGGCGCACGCATCATCACGATGGGCCTCCGCCTCGAGTTCTAACGGACTCGGGTCGCAAGCCTTCAACGCAAAAGAGCACCCGGGCAACCGGGTGCTCTTTGTGTTTATCGCCGGCGTTTTGAGCACCCGTATCGGCTGGCTCGGGCGAGGTCATCTATGCCATTCTGGGTTGCATCATGAAAACACGTCGCGGCGTCGTAGTCGGCGCGGGATACTTCAGTGACTTTCATCTGGATGCCTGGCGCAGGTTGACGGGCGTGCAGATCGTTAGTGTGTGCGATCTGGAGGAAGGCAAAGCGCGTGCAGCCGCCGCCAAGTACGGCATTGCTGAGGTAGCCACCGATCCGCGCGTAGCCATCGAACGGGACGACATCGACTTCGTCGACATCGCCACACCGCCAACCGGACGCCTCCCACTCGTTGAACTCGCCGTGCAGCGAGGGCTCGCCGTGATCTGCCAGAAGCCGCTCGCGGCCGACTTCGCGACGGCGAAAGAGGTACTGGACGCCGGCGCTGCTTCGTCCGCGCCCTTCATGGTGCATGAGAATTTCCGCTTTCAGCCCTGGTATCGCGAGATCAAACGGCTGTTGGAAGCCGGCGTCATCGGCGGCAAGCTGCACTCTATTACCATGCGTTCGCGCATGGGCGACGGCTGGGGCGGCGACGAGTGCCTGAGCCGGCAGCCCTACTTCCGTACGATGGCGCGCCTGCTGGTGCACGAAACCGGCATTCACTTTGTAGACACCTTTCGCTATCTCGCCGGAGAAATTGTGGAGTGCTCGGCGAGCTTGCGGCGCCTCAATCCCGCCATCGCGGGTGAGGATACGGGCCGCTTCGCGTTTCGCTTTCAAAGCGGCGCCGAAGCGGCGTGGGATGCCAATCGTTACAACGAGTCGCTCAGTTCAGGCTTCCGGTACACCTTTGGTGAGATGCTGGTGGAAGGCGACGGCGGCAGCCTTTGGCTCGATTTCGACGGAACCTTCCGGATCAAGAGGCTGGGTCAAGCGGCGTCTGTTCACGAATACACGCGGCCCCGCCAGGGCTTCGGCGGCGATTGTGTCTATGCTTGCCAGCAGCACTTTCTTGAAGTTCTCGATGGGAGGGCTGCGTGTGAGACCGCTCCGGCTGAGTATGAAAAGTCGCTGCGCGTAGTGGAAGCTCTTTACGAATCCGCCCGCCGCAACCGGCCGGTGGCGCTGGTGCAGAAGCGAAGGGTGATCGATCTGAGCATGCCCGTTTCGAACTCGCTGCCGGGCGTAAAAGTGAGTCCGGTAAAGACGATCGAACGCGACGGGTGGAACGCGACGACGCTCACCCTCAATTCACACGCCGGGACCCACATGGACGCCCCTTGCCACTTCCTGCCAGACAGCGCCACCCTGGATCAACAGGATCTCGCTACCTGCTGCGGCCCGGCGCGGGTTGTGAATCTGGCCCCGGCCCTGCCGCGGCAACTGCTCACAGTGCAGGGTATCGAAGCAAATCTCGGCACGGTGAATCCGGGAGATCGTCTGCTGATCCGCACCGATTGGTCCAAATGCGCCGGAACGCCGGAGTAACGCAACGACTTGCCCCGCATCTCGATCGAACTCGCACGCTGGCTGGTAGACCATCAGGTAGCGTTGATCGGCGTGGAACCGCCCTCGGTGGCCGACGTCAACAACATGGCGGAACTCACCGAAGTCCATCAGATGTTGTTTCGCGGCGGCGTTGTCATTGTGGAGGGTCTGGCCAATCTGGATCGCCTCACACAGCCGGAAGTCGAGTTTATCGCCCTGCCGTTGAACATCACCTGGGGCGATGGCTGTCCGGTGCGCGCCATCGCGATCGAGGAGCCAGCATGAAGCTAGGCTGCATCGCCGACGACTGCACGGGCGCCACGGACCTCTCTTCCAGGTTGGTTCGCGCGGGCTTGCGCGTGGTTCAGGTTTTTGGCCCCGAATCGAATGTGGACCTCGGTGATACCGACGCCGTGGTCGCGTCGCTCAAGTCCCGGTCGATACCCGCGGCCGAGGCCGTCGCGCTGTCGCTGCGGGCGCTTCGTTTTCTACAGTCGATCGGCGCGGAGCGGTACTTTTTCAAGTACCGTTCCACGTTCGATTCCACGCCCGCGGGCAACATCGGGCCGGTGGCGGAAGCACTAGCTGACGCACTACAGGTCAGGCGGGTTTGGTACGTTCCGGCATTCCCGGAGAACGGCCGCACGGTGTACTGCAGGCATCTATTTGTGAACCGCGTTCCTCTCCACGAAAGTGGAATGAAAGATCATCCGTTGAATCCGATGAGGGACAGCAACTTGGTGCGCGTCTTGCAAGCGCAGTGCACCGCCCGCGTGGATCTGCTCAGTCTCGATGAGATTCGCGCTACCGGCGAAGCCACCCGGTGTGCACAGCCGGACGCGGCGAGGCATTGGATTGTCGATGCGGTGTGCGATGCGGATCTTCGCCAGGTTGCACGGCTGGCGCGCGATTCTGTTTTCCTGAGAGGCGGATCGGCGATCGCGGGCTTTTGGCCGGAAAACGCGAGTTCCCGCCCGCCCCGCAACTCGCCGGCATCGCCGCAAGCCTACACTCGTACTAATGGACCGGTGGCGATCCTAGCCGGAAGCTGTTCAGCGGCCACTCGACCCCAGATTGAGGCCTATGCGGCCGAGGGGCTTCCGGTCATGCACTTGGATGTAACGGCTGCGGGCACAGGCGAAGCCGATTTTCAGGAGGCGATTGCGCAAGCGGTCTCGTGGGTCCAGGCAAGCCGGGCTGGCGTGGCGCTGATCGCTTCAGGAGCGGACACCGCGAGCGTGGCCGAGGCGGTCGCTCGTCTGGGTGAGAAAAGAGCCGAGCAATTGACGGAGTCTATCTTCGCAGCCATTGCGAAACAACTCGCTGTCAGCGGAGTGAACCGGTTCATTGCGCGGGCGGTGAAACCTCAGGAGCGGTGATTAGCGCACTGGGAATCGACGCCATCCGCATCGGTGAGGAGATTGCCGCGGGTGTACCTTGTGTCTATTCCGTGCGCGCGCCGGTTCTGTCGCTCGCGCTCAAGTCGGGCAACTTTGGAGGTGTGGATTTCTTCAAAGCTGCCGTGCGGAAACTAGGAGGATAAGTGCAATCATAACGTGAACTGCGCGAGCAAATGGCGTTGCACGGCAAGTCGCTCTACGATCGGGGGCTGACGCCGGGGAGTTCACGAAACATCGGTGTCCGGCTGCCAGACGGCATGCTGATCACGCCCACCAACTCCTGCCTGGGGCGATTGGACCCCGAGTCCATCTCACGGCTCGACTCCGCCGGAAACCTGTTGTCAGGCAAGCCGCCATCGAAGGAACTGTTCCTCCACCGGGCCTGCTATGATACTCGCGAGAGAGAGACGGCGGTGGTGCATCTGCACTCCACTTGGCCAGTTGCGGTGAGTTGCCTGGCAGAGGTGGATGCTGAGAATGTGCTACCGGCGAGCACCGCGTACTACGTGATGCGCGTCAGGCGGTTGCCGTTGATTCCTTATTTCGCGCCGGGCGACCGGAATCTCGCCGCCACTGTCGCCTCAGCGTCGTGGGCCGCCAAGGGTGTGTTGCTCGCCAACCATGGTCTGGTGATTGGCGGGGCTGACCTCGACAAGGCCGTCTACGCCGCCGAGGAACTGGAGGAGACCGCGAAGCTGCACATGATTCTGCGGTCTTTGCCCACCAAGTTCCTCACGCCGGATCAGCAGGCCGAGTTGCACCGGCTCTTCCCTTCATAAGTCTCGGGGCCAGCGCGGGAACAACTGCGGCAATGCGCGCAACGCATCGTCCAAGTCATACCGGAGCCGCGCGCGCTGCCGCATCAGTTGTTCGAGGAGCCGCTCAAGTTCATCCGCCTCGCCCGGCGCGAGCCTTTCACGCGCCATAGACCAAAGGGCCTGGTCCACCACGGTCTCCGGAAAGTTCTCGATACGCGTGAGCCACGGCTCCAAATCACCGGCTCCGGCCAGCGAGGAATACACCGGATTCGCGGACATGGTGCCCTTCGCGTGGGCGCCTTTCAGACTCCAATTCGGACCTTGAAAGACGAAACCGTGATCGATGGGCCACATCACAAACCCCGGCCGCATCACGCCCGGTTCGGCCACTTGGACACGAAAATAGAAGGCCTGGCGATAGTCTGTTAGCGCGCAAGTGAAAACGTAGATTTCTGAACATCACGCCGACTTGAGTGCCAGAGGCTTGTGGCGGAGGTAATCGACGTAGCCATGATCGAGAGGGGTTGGCGCTGAAGTTCGGCGATGACGG
>VFZP01000129.1 GCA_016871115.1 Acidobacteriota bacterium | reverse complement strand
AGTCTCCATAGCCGGACCACAACAACGCGGCGCCGAGTTTGAAGTAGTCGCGGCGCGGCTGCGAGAGCGCGCGGCCGGGGTAGGAAAGCGCCTGGCGCCGCGCGATCTGCTTGAGGTCCGCGGCGACGGTGGCGGGCGTGGGGACCGCGGCGTAGATTTTCACGGCTTCGCCTGCGTCGTTGAGCAGCAGCGCGAGCGGGAGTTCGAGATCGGCGCGGTATTCGAACAGGTAACGGCGGAAGAGCGCGTAGGCGGCGGCGAGATCGGGGGATTGACGGAGTTCGTTTTCGCGCAGCACGAGCAGGCCGGGTCCGCGGCGGCGGTCTGGGAGCGGAAGCGGGTCCTGGAGCCAGGTGTCGTGGAGACGCGGAGTGTTGTCGGCAGTTGCTTCGCGCGGGGCGATGGGTGTTTGCCTCGGGAAGCGGCGAATCAACTTGAGGCCCTCGCCCTCGGTGATTTCATGGAGCCCGTACGCCGTCAGACTATCCACGCGCTGCTTCTGGCCCGAAGGCCACACCACCTCGGCCCACTCGCCCACTGGGAAGTACAACGTCTTTGTGTGTTGCGACAAATAGCCCGAGCCCGCCGCCAGCCACTGCGCGTGTCCGCCGTTTATGGTGACGCACGCACCGATACCATCGCGGTTCGACTCGACACCCCTCAGCCGGATGCCCACGCGCGGGCGCACGTCTGCGAAGCGGTTCTGGAAAACGCGCAGTTGGGGTGCGAGGCGATTCTTCACCACGATGTCGAGCGCACCGTCGCCGTCAATGTCGGTGAAGACAAAGGCGCGCGAGTCGCCGGCGAAGTCGAGCCCGGAACCGCGGCCCACATCGAAATAGCCTTCCGCGTGCCGCTTCTTCCAGTAGAAGACGTTGCGTTCGCCGCCGTTCCAACTGTAGCCTTCACGGATGAACTGATTGATCGCGTTCCAGCCCTCTTCATACGCGGCGGAGCGCTCGGCGCCCGTTGGCGTCTTGGCCACCACCTCGCGCCAGAAAAAGCTCATCAGGTCCGGCTGCTTCGTTCCTGTGAGCATGCCGCAGGTGATGAATATTTCCGGCCAGCCGTCGAAGTTGAGATCCGCTGCGTCGCAACTCCACGCCCAGCGGCCCATCTCCACGCCGAGCTTGGCGCCCACCTCCTGAAACTTCCCGTTGCCCGAGTTGCGATAGAGCGAGTTGCCCTTGGTGTGCCGCCGCCACACGTCATCGAGGCCCGCGTAGCGCTGGCGGAACGCGCCGGTTTGCGTCACGCGCTGGCCGGGCGCGGTCCACATGTTGGCCACGTAGAGATCGGCTTGCCCGTCGCCGTCTTCGTCAAACCACGCGGCGCTCATGCCGGGGCCGATGTCTTCGACGCCCGCTTCGGCGGCCACGTCGCGGAACGTGCCCTTGTCGTTGCGATAGAGATTGTTGCGCCCGAAATCGTTCGCCACATAGAGGCTCGGCCAGCCCGAGCCGTCATCGTCGCACCACGTGGGCGCAAAGCTGTAGCGGTAGTTGTTCTGATTGAGGCCCACGGCGGCGGTGACGTCTTCGAAGCACCCGGTGCCGTCCGCGTTCAGCCGGTTGCGGAACAGAAAGTTCGGCGGGCCGTTTTGCGCGTCGTGGTATGGCGTGGGGTAGAGAAACTGCGCTTCGCTACGGAAAAACGAGTAGGAGCAGCAGTCGATGTCCAGCTTGCCGTCGCGATCGTAGTCCGCCGCAGCCATGCCGGTGAAAGCGCCGTTCGGTGGCGTGGCGAAGCGGAAGGCGTCGGGCGCGAGCGTGAAGCGGCCACGGCCTTCGTTCAGAAAAAGCACAGGGCTGGAGCCGCGCAGCACCACCAGATCCTGACGGCCTAGATTGCGGAGATCGAGGAAGAGCGCGCTGGCGGAGTCATCCAGCAGATTCACGCCGGCAGTTGCGGAGATGTCTTCAAGCTTGCTGTCGCGCCAGCGGAACAGGCGATTCGGCAGGCCCGCCGGGTGGCACACGTAGATCTCGTCCACTCCGTCGTCATCGATGTCGCCCACGGCGAGTCCGTTGTTGCCGTAGATGTCGATGCCGGTGCCGGCTTCGAGGCGCGCCATCCAGTAGGGAATGCCGCGCGAGAGTTGTTCACTGTCGAGCACGGTGCCGGTGACTTCGGCGAACAACGGGCTGGCCACCGGAGCGCGCGACGGCAAGGACATTGCCGGTGCGTCGTCTGGCGCTTGGAGTTTCGAACGATAGGCGAAGTACGCGGGCGCGCGGCGATAGGTGACCTCAAGCGGCAGTGCCGCCGAGCTCTCTGGCGGCGCAGCGAGCGCGAACGCGGTGGCGGTAAAGAAGTCGCGCCGGGTCACGCTCGATGCTCCCATCTTCGTAGAGCGATCTTTTCGCTTGCGCAGAGCTTCAGCTCCGCTCTTCCATGGGCAGGCGGACTGAGTCCGCCGCAAGCTGAAGCTTGCCCTACACGGATCATTGTCTATCGCTGCCCCGCGCGCAGTTTGCGATATTCCTGGAGGTGCCGCGCGGCGCGCGCCGTGTCGCCCTGCCTGGCGTAGAGCCGCGAGAGCCGGAAGTGCGCGTCGGGTAGCGCAGGGTTGCGCTCGATAGCCTGGTTCAGCCACATGATCGCTTCGGCCGGACGCGCGGTGGCAGCCCGGGCCAGTTCGAGGCATGGCCGCGCGTCGCGGGCATCCAGCCGCGCAGCTTCGGTCCACAATGAGATCGCCTCGGCTGGCGGCGTGGGTGCGCCGCTCGTGAGCATTTGCGCCAGATAGCAGCGCGCCCCGCCGGACTTCGGAAACGCTGCGGTGAGGCCGCGCAAAGCAGAAACATAAGCCGCGCAGTTCGCCGCGGGGACGGACGCGGCGGTCTCGCCCAGCAAAGGAATCAGCCGCTCATCGCGCGGAGTGCGGCGCGCGAGATCGACAATCGCCGTCGCGCTCGCCTGGTAGCGGCCCGTAAGAAACCGTGCGATCGCCAAGCCGGCCACTAGCGCAGTGTTCTCCGGCTCTTTCGCGGCGCCGGCTTCAAAGCTTGCCATCGCCGCGGCCAGGTGACCCTGCCTCAGCAACGCGCGCGCGGCGTCAAACGAGCCTCAGCAGGAGCGGGCGCAAAGCGATCGATCTGCGCGGCCACTTGCGACGCCGCAGCCTCGGCGCGTCCAGAAACAGGCGTGGACGAATCAATAGCGCCGGCCGTGCTCTGCTGAAACGCGGGCTTGTCGTCAAAGCTCGGCGGCTTGTCGAGCTGCGCCCACAACAGCACAGGAACCAGCAGCCGCATCAAACCGCCGCGAAGACTTTGAGCAGCGCCGTGAGCGAGGTGCGCGAGGCGGCTGCCTTGCCCTCCGGATGCTTGTAGTGCGTCTCCAGCGTGTAGGTCTCTTTGAAGCCGTGCTTGCGGAGCGCGCGGATCTGGCCGAGGTTGTCCATCTCGCCTTCACCCACGGCGCACCATTCGTACTTGCCCTCGGCGTTCTTGCGGTAGTCGCGCAGGTGGACGTGGAAGATGCGCGCCGGGTCCAGGAGCTTGTAGCCATCGGGGAACGAGCGCTCGCCAGTTTGACCCGCGTTGTTCGGATCCCAGGCAAGCCCGAGCGCGTCGTGCTTGACGTGCGCCAGCAATTCAGCCGCCTGTGCGCCGCTCCACACATAGCTGTTGCCCACATTCTCCAACGCCAGGCGGAAGTTGCGGCGGTGCGCGCGGCGGGCGGCCTCGGCCACCAGTTCATAAATGCGCGCGTAGTGCTGCGGGGCCGGCTTTTCGTTCGCGCCGTGCGTGAAGGCGAAGACGCGGATCTTGTCAGTGCCGAGAATCTTGGCGCGCTCCATGGCGCCGTCGAGCAGCGACCATTGGTTGTCCAGAATGCCCCGGCCTTCGGGTGTATCGGGCGGCAGCGGGATCTTGAAGAACGCCGTGCCGAGCGTGGAGGTCCGGATACCGTGCTGGTCAAAAATCTTCTTCGCCTCGGCCACTCGTTCGGTGGGGAGCGCCGTATTGTACTTGCCCCAGATGTTGCGCACCTCGGCCCATTCGAGTTTGAACTCGCGCAGAAACTTCGCCGCCGTAGCGACATCATCGTCGATCTCGTCCGTAGTCACGCCCAGTTTGACTTGTCCTAGCGGCAGGGCTCGCACGATGGCGGCAGTGGCAGGAGCCAGCAGCGCCGCGCGTCGGGTAATCTGGTTGGTGATCGACATCGGCGAACAGGATATCTAACCTAACCCGGCCGGTGTTGCATCCATCTGCAAACATGTTCCCATTTGACGACCCGAATGCCTGGGTGGCGCTGCTTACGCTCATTGCTATGGAGATTGTGTTGGGTATCGACAACATCATCTTCATCTTCATTCTGTCCGGAAAACTCCCGCCCGCGCAGCAAGCCAGCACGCGGACCATCGGTCTTGCCGTGGCCATGTTGTCACGTCTGGCCTTGCTCTTCTCACTGACGTGGATCATGAAGCTCACTACGCCGTTGCTGCCGCCCATTGCTGGGCGCGCACTGACGGGCCGCGATCTGATTCTGATTTTCGGAGGGCTGTTTCTGATCTTTAAGGCGACGCGCGAGATTCACCACAAGCTGGAGGATGCGGGCGGGGAAGAGGTGCAGAGTACAGGCGTCGGGGTTACCGTGGCCGGCGTGCTCGGGCAGATTCTCGTGGTTGACCTTGTGTTCTCGCTCGATTCGGTGATTACCGCGGTGGGTATGGTGGACGATCTGTCGATCATGGTGACGGCCGTCGTCGTCTCCGTGGGCATCATGTTGTTAGCAGCGGGTCCGGTCAGCCGCTTCGTAGACCGCCACCCCACGGTGAAGATGCTCGCCCTCGCGTTCCTGCTGTTGATCGGCGTCACTCTGATTGCCGAGGGCTGGCAGTTCCATGTGCCCAAGGGCTACATCTACGCGGCGACGGCGTTCTCGGTGCTCGTCGAGATGCTGAATATCCGCGCCTCGGCGGCGGCCAAGGCGCGGCGTGCGCGGGTGGCGGCTACCAATTCGTGAGTGAGCCGTCGGGCCGGCGCAGCATGGGCGTGAGCGAGTAGGCTTCGGTGAAGTCGCCGATCTGCTGGAGCTTCGACGTATCCACTTCCACGCCGAGACCCGGGCGATCGTTCGGCCAGAGCTTGCCATTGCGCAGGTCGTAGCCCTGATTGAGATACGGCCACGGGCGTGTGCCGCCCATCACCAGTTCCATCAGCACGGG
The DNA here is from genome assembly GCA_016871115.1 of Acidobacteriota bacterium. Taxonomy (GTDB): domain Bacteria; phylum Acidobacteriota; class Terriglobia; order Bryobacterales; family Bryobacteraceae; genus VFZP01. Next base: position 9,530 of record VFZP01000129.1, on the reverse strand, counting down.
TCCGGAAAACACCGTCGAGCAATGCACCATGGCTGCTTCGGAAATCGGTCCGGTGAAGTGGGGCACCAGCCCCACGTAGTGCGTCTCGCACATTGCGGCGATCTTCTGAAACTCGGTGATCCCGCCCACGTTAGGGATCGTGGCGCGTGCGTAGTCCGTGAGATGGTTTTCAATCAGCTCGTTCCAATCCCACTTGGAGCCGAACTGTTCTCCCACGGCGATGGGCACTTTCACCTGGTGGCGTAGCGTGCGGTAGACGCCAGGGTTTTCGCTGCGCACCAGGTCTTCGACGAAATACGGCCGCAGCGGCTCAATGCGATTCGCCAGCGCCACGGCGTCGGGCATATCAAGCTCGGTGTGAAAGTCGATGCACCAGCTCCCGTCGCGCCCGGCGCCCTCACGCACTTCCTTGCACAGGTCGTACACGCGGTTCACCATGTCGAAGCGATCCATCACCTGGCCGCGCGAGTCAGTCGAAATCCGATACGCGCGGAAGCCCGCCTCCACGCAGGCCTTGGCCACTTCGCGCGGCGTGCCTTGGTGCGGATAGCCGGTGGAGTAGCACTCCACGTAGTCGCGCGTCTGGCCGCCCAGGAGCTGGTAAACGGGCACGCCCAGCGCCTTGCCCTTAAGGTCCCACAGTGCCACGTCGAGCGCGCCGAGCGCGTGTGCTTTTTCGCGGCCCGCCGGATAGAAGTAAGACCGGTACATCAACTGCCATAGGCGGTCTGTGCGAAACGGGTCCTCGCCAATCAGCAGACCCGCGCACTGTTCCATTGTGTCGTGCGCGCCGCCTTCGCCCACGCCAACCAAGCCATTGTCGGTTTCCACCAGCACCACGTTGGTGCTTTGGTTGAACAGCGGCTGGCGCGTGTTGGGGCGGCCCGCGGCGTCCGTGGGTGTGCGGAAGTAGCGGATCCGTTTGATCTTGGTTTTCGGCAGACCGGCGGCATCGGCACGCTCGGCAAGTGAGGCGCCGGCAACCGTGGCGGCTGCGAGTGAGGAGCGGAGGAAAGCGCGGCGATTCATGGTTCCGCGCACCATCGTATCTCAGCGCAGGCGGCCGGTCTGAAAGTCGAGCACGCTGCGTTGTAGCAGGTAGTCGTAACGGGCGGCGAGTTCCTGCAGCTCAATCGCGTGGCTCTCGCTTTCTGTGGACGCGGCGTGGAGTTCACCGGTGAGCGTGAGACGCTCCCAAGCGGTGCGGACGGCCGCGGCCGCGACTGTGACCTCGCGGGTGATGCTCACTTCGAGTTTGCGCAGCCGTTGATCGATGGCTTCCACGCGGAGTTCCGCATCGCGGCGGCGGGCGGAAAACAGATGACCGTTGAAGACGGGCACCGACAGGTTAATCGCGGCCGCGGCCCAGTGGCTCTTCAGCCGGTCATCCTGAACGGGCGCGACGCCGGCGTTGGCAAAAGCGGTGACGGTGGGTAACGCCAGTTTCCGCTCTGCTTGCGCCAGTCGCACCGCGGCCTCGCGCTCCAGGCGCAGTGCGGCGAGTTCCGGCCGCGCGGCCATTGCGGCGGCCACCAGCGCCGTGGCGTCGGCCGCCAGCGGCGGGTCGCCCGCGGGCGTGGCGATGTCTTCCAGGTCGAACGGCGCTGGGGGCTGCGTGTAGCCGAGCAAAGCCGCCAGATCGGCCAGTGCGGTTTGATGTTCGTTGCGCGCCTCCGCCGCGGCCAGTTTGGCCTCAATCAGCGCGGCGCCTGTCGCGCGCAGACCCACCACGCGCTCTTGAATGGCCAGCGCGCCCCGCGTTTGCAGGCTCGTGTAGTAGGCGCGATGCACCGCTAACACCAATTCGGCGCGGACTACCTCTCGCGTTTCCCGCTGTGACTTCTGCCGGGTGCGCGAACCCTCCACCAATTCCGCCGTCCGGCCGAAGTCGGTGATCAACTGCGTCATCGACGTGCCAAACGCGTAGCGGTTAAAGATGATCGGATTATTCAATGCTCTGGCGGCAAGGCGGGTAGAGTCGTTTGCCCCGGCAGCCGTAGTGTGGGCCGCGATGACCGGGAAGAGACTGGCCCGCGCGGACGTGACGGCTTCGCCGGCCAGTTCGCGGTTGACGCGCTCAAGCGCGAGGCGCGGATTGTTCTTGAAGGCGACCGCTACCGCTTTGGCCAGCGTGAAACGGTCCTGAGCCGTTGCCTGGAAAGTGAGCGCCAGGAGAAGTAGTACGGGAACACGCATGGGGACCTCCTATTCTGGCGTACGCTGGAGAGTCAGGCGAAGAGGAGGGTTTTCTGAAAGGCATCATTCTCGCGGGCGGCAGCGGCACGCGCCTGTTTCCGATAACCGAGGCAGTGAGCAAGCAACTGCTGCCAGTTTATGACAAGCCGATGATCTACTACCCGCTGTCGACGCTGATGCTGGCGGGCATCAGCGAGATCCTCGTCATCTCGACGCCGGCGGATCTGCCGCTTTATGAGCGGTTGCTGGGCGACGGGAGCCGCTTCGGCATTCGCCTCGCCTATGCCGCGCAACCGAAGCCGGAAGGGCTAGCGCAGGCATTCCATATCGGCAAGGAGTTTGTCGCGGGCGGCCCGGCGGCGCTCATTCTTGGCGACAATCTCTTCTACGGCCACGGCATTTCGCAGCAACTGCAGCGCGCCGCCGAACGCAACGAAGGCGCGACGATTTTCGGCTACTGGGTGCGCGATCCGGAGCGCTACGGCGTGATCGAGTTAGATGCAAGCGGCCGCGCGGTTTCCATCGAAGAGAAGCCGCCCAAGCCACGCTCGCACTATGCGGTGGTGGGCTTGTATTTTTACGATGCGTCGATCACCGAAGTCGCGGCCGGGATCAAGCCGTCGGCCCGCGGCGAGCTCGAAATCACCGATGTCAATAACGTCTACCTCCAGCGCGGCACGCTGAACGTGGAGCTGTTCGGGCGCGGCATGGCGTGGCTCGACACGGGCACTCACGAGTCGCTCCTGCAGGCGGGCAACTTCGTCGAGACGATCGAGCAACGGCAAGGATTGAAGATCGGCTGCCCGGAAGAGGTGGCTTTCAACATGGGCTACCTGACCGGCGCCGATGTGGAACGCCTTGCGCAGCGCTACCGGAATTCAGGTTATGGCGAGTACCTTGTCAATCTTGTCAAGCAACCCCGGAGCTGAGCCCACCGCTGCTGCCGCAGTGCTGGCGGCGCGCATTCTGGAAGACGCCGCGCTCATCGGCGAGTTGCTCGCGCGCATCCCGCCGGGCCGCGAGCAATGGTCGCCGCCCGGTACGGACGCGTTTCCGCTGGACCGCCTCGCGGCGCACATTGTCGAGTCCTTCTCCGGCGTGCTCGCCTGTCTCTACAAACTGCATCCGGAACCTCTGGCGCACTTCACGGAGTTGGCGGCGCGCACCGCGGACCTCACCGCGCTTGCGCCCGCCGAAGCCGCCGCGCTCCTGGCGGATTGCCGCGCAGCCGCCGCCACAGGCTTCGCGCTGGTGACCGATGCGGACCTGCCGCGCCGGCTGCCCACAGTGTTTTCGCCCGCAGGCCAGCCGTTTGCGGACGTGCTGTCGGTGAACTGGAAGCACCTGTTGCATCACGGCTACCAGCTCTTCTTCTACCTTAAGCTCCTGGGCGTTCCCGTGGGCACGCGCGATCTCTATCGCTTTTGAGGGACATGGCCAAGCGGAGTTGGTCGCCGCCGGTTTGCGCCACGCCGCTTCCGGCCACATTGGTCTTATAGACTGCGGTCACGTTCAGCTCCAGGCTTCTCAAGATCTAGGGGATTCCGATGCTCATCTGCTGGACCTCACTCTGAGCTTCTCCGAGAGCAAGCAGCAATCGTCCATCGTGCTTCCCGGCCTCCAACCGTGATGCTATCGAGCGCTTCCGCCTTGACACGCTTCGGTTCGCGTCCGAACGCCACTCCGTTCTTGACGAGCATCAGCGCGCGTTTGTCCACCTTCGTCTTCTTGCTCTTGCCGAAGTCTTGGATGTTGACTTCGCTGGAGCACCGGCCGGGCTGGAACGACGGGCAAGCGGATTGTCCGTTTGGGTCTGGCCCTGCCTGGAAGCCGCATAGGAACTTCCGCCAATTGCGCTAAGCTGGCTGGCAACCAATTCCTATGCGGCTTACTGCAAAGATCCTCGCCACGCTCGCCCTCATTGTCCCCACGCTGCCGGCGAGCCTCGCCGTCTACGTCGGCAAGAATCTCACCAAAGACGGCAGCGTGCTGCTCGCTGGGTTCGGAGACGAACCGTCCAGCCATTGGCTCACCATAGAACCGCGCCGCCAACACGCCCCGGGCGTCACCATCGCCGTGGGCGGCACTCCGGCGTCGCGGCTGCCGGGCGAACTCATCCGCATTCCGCAAGCGCTGCAAACCCATCGCTACCTCTCGATGGACTACTCGTTCTACTCGGCGTTACCCGCGCCGCTCACCAACGGCGGCATGAATGAACATGGCGTGGCGGTGCGCGACGTAGCACTGTTCTCGCGCCGCGAACTGGTGGAGATGACGCCGAACCCGCAGCGCGGACTCAACTACAGCGACGTGGCGCGCATCGCGCTCGAACGCGCCAAGACCGCGCGCGAGGCCGTGGAAATCTCCGCCGAACTGATCCGGCGTCACGGCGACTTCACCTATGGCGGCAACTCGCATGTCTTTGCCGACCCCAACGAAGGCTGGGTTCTTCTTGCGTTCGCCGGCGGCCAAGGCCTGTGGATCGCCAAGCGCCTCGGGCCGGATGACATCTGGTTGAACTGGCGAGGCTATACCGGCTTCGGCTACGTACAGGATCTGCCCGCCGCCGATCTGCGCAATCATTCCGGCTATCTCGCCTCGGACAACTTCGTCTCGTTTGCCGTGCAAAAAGGTTGGTACAAACCGGAGGCGGGAAAGCCGTTCAACGTGATCGAGGTCTACGTGCGGCAGAACCAGTACAGCGAAGTGACCGCGACCGAAGCGCGCCAAGCCGAAGCCGCGGTGCGCGCCGCCGCGCCGGGTGTGGATGTGCGGCTGCTGATGGAACGGATCCACGCCGTCGGCCGGGACTCGTCTGGCTACGGTCAGGTGGCGCATCTGCGCGCGGGGATTCCGTCCGATTTGCGCACGCTGTGGGTGGCGCCAGGTCCGCCCATCACAGCCGCGTTCGTGCCGTGGCGGATCGGGGTCGAATCCGTCCCGCCCGAGTATCAGCGGCATCGTTACCTGACGGCGGGCGAGGCTGAGCGCCACCTGCCGGAACGCGCCATGCAAGGCATCGAGAGCACGCGCTACGTGAACCGCGCCGTGAAGCGGCTACTCTACCTCATCGACGAGCATCGGGACCAGTTCCTGCCCGAAGTGCGAGCTGCGCTGGCGGCGTTTGACCATCGCCAGCTCGACGCGCAACCGGCCATTGAGCGCACCGCGCAGGTGCTCTTCAGCGCTGGTGAACCCGTGCTGGCCAGGCGGTACCTCACCGAGCAGGCCCACGCGTCTGCGGCCGAAGGAGTGCGGCTGATCGAAGCTCTGGCGCAAAGCATTGAGGCGCGCACAAAGGTCCTGTACGGCATCCGTCCCGTGCCGTAGACAGTCTGCGATTCACACACTCGCCATTCGAGGGTCGGAGCCCTGGAGTCGCTGTAGAAACTGTCAGAAATATTGCTATACTTCTAACAGGCATGGAAACGCTTGGAACCGCTGTGATCAATCACTTCGGCAAGACTCCAGAAGGAGTGCCGCTCGCGGCGAAGGAACTTCTGCACCTTGGAACTCGTGCGGCCGTAGACCAGACGCTCTCTCGCTTGGTCCGGCGTGGGATTCTGATCCGCGTGAGTCGCGGGCTCTACGTTTGGCCAGTGAAGGGACGCTTTGGCGCCCGGCCACCCGAACCCACGGCCGTTGTGCAAGCCCTTGTCGAACAACGTGGCGAGAACGTGGTTCCGCACGGCGCGGCGGCGGCCAATGAGTTGGGGCTAACCACGCAAGTTCCGGTGCGCGAGGTGTACCTGACCTCCGGTCCAACGCGGAAGTTGAAACTGGGTAATCAGGTTGTCGAGCTTCGCCATGCTCCCCCCTGGCAGTTAGCGCTTCCGGGACGTAAGGCAGGTTCGTTGATTCGAGCGTTGGCTTGGCTGGGTCCGGAGCATGCGAGTCACGCGATCGAAGCTGTGCGCGGCAAACTGCCAGAGTCAGAACGGAACGCGGTCGTTGCACTACGTCGAATGTTGCCCACCTGGATGGCGCAGCAGGTGAGCCGGCTCGCGTCCCGTGCCTGACGCATTCCTCAAACTGTCTGCAGCGGGCCGGCGCGAGGCGCTGGCGGTAGCAGCCGCGGGTTCGGGCCGTCCGATCCACTTGTTAGACAAAGACGTGTGGCTGGTCTGGCTGCTCGATGTCCTGTTCCAGTCGCCTTTCGGCGAGCACCTCGTATTCAAAGGCGGCTCGTCGTTGTCCAAGGGATACCAGATCATCAGCCGGTTCTCTGAAGACGTTGACCTTACCTACGATATCCGCGTGCTGGCGCCGGAACTATCAGGTTCTGGGATTGATCCGCTTCCGGCGACGCGCAGTCAAGAGAAACGTTGGACCCAGGAAATTCGTTCTTGCCTCCCGGTCTGGATCGATGAGCAGGTCATGCCGCAGATCTCGGCCGCCCTTGCGGATCAAGGGCTGACCGCAACGCTTTCATCGGAAGGCGAAAAGGTCTTTCTTGAGTACGCCGCGCTGGCAGCAGGTTCCGGCTATGTGCGCCCAGTGGCCATGCTCGAGTTCGGTGCTCGCTCTACAGGCGAGCCGTGGGAATCTCGAGTGATCGCCTGTGACGCAGCGCCGAGCGTTGCTGGCGTTGTCTTTCCTTCGGCCACTGCCAGGGTTATGCGCCCGGAGCGCACGTTCTGGGAGACAGCCATCGCGGTTCACATATTCTGCCAGCAAGGTGAGTTTCGGGGCGGCGAACGCTTTTCGCGGCACTGGCATGATTTGACTCGTCTGGACGCCGCGGGCTTCGCAGATGCTGCAATTGCTGATCGAACACTTGCGGATGCCGTCGCCAAGCATAAGTGCATGTTCTTCTCCGAGAAGAATGTGTCCGGGGCTATGATCGACTACGGTTCAGCCGTATCCGGCGGACTGCAACTGGTTCCGGGCGAAGAGGCGCTCACCAGCCTCTCCCTCGACTACGCGAGAATGCTCGACGGTGGGCTTTTGCCGGCCGATGCCGAATCGTTTGAGACGTTGCGCGAACAATGCCGCGACTTGGAGGCCCGAGCCAACAGAGTGAAATGAGCGACGCAAGGCGAGCCGGCGAACTTTATCCCGATCTGGCGGCGAGGTGCGAGCAACTCGAGCAGGAGATTGAACGGCTCCGGTCGCTGCTAGACCAGCACGGCATCGCAATCCCGGTGCCCAAGCCGGGCCCGAGCGCGATACCTCCCCCAACTACGCATCTCAAGACGCCAGAGAAGGTCGCCCTATTTCGTTCCCTCTTCCGTGGACGCGAGGATGTGTACGCGCGGCGTTGGGAAAGCCCAGACGGACGCACTGGATACATGCCAAACACCGAGCGCGACTGGAAGGCCTACTACGCCGCCAAGCCGGAGGACCGAAAACGCGTCGACAAAGAGACCAAGAAAAATATTCCGCTCGATAACGAAGCCATCCACAACCACCTCTCTGGCAAACACACGATCGGCGTCTATCCGCTCCTGCTCGATGAAACCTGTTGGTTCCTCGCTGTGGACTTCGACAAGAAGACGTGGAAAGATGACGCGGCTGCGTTTCGGGAGACGTGCAACGCTCTCGGCGTGCCGGCCTCGGTTGAATGCTCAAGGTCAGGAAACGGCGCGCACATATGGATCTTCTTCGAAAGGCCCATTCCCGCCGGCCTCGCGCGGCGCCTGGGATCCATGTTGCTCACCAGGACGATGGAGCGCCGGCATCAGATCGGGTTGGACTCCTACGATCGATTCGTCCCGAATCAGGACAACATGCCCAAAGGCGGCTTCGGCAACCTGATCGCGCTGCCGCTTCAGAAGGCCCCTCGCGAACTGGGCCGCAGCGTGTTTCTCGATGAAGCGATGTGCCCTTACGCGGATCAATGGGGCTACCTCGAGTCCGTCAAGCGAATGGCGCGAGGCGTGGCCGAACGATTGATTTCTGACGCACTCCAGCACGGAGGCGATCTCGTCGGTGTACGCTTTGCGAGCACCGAAGATGATGCGGCACCGGATCCTTGGACTCTGCCTCCTTCGCGCCAGCGTTCCGAGCAGCCAATCAATGGCACCGCGCCGGGGTCCATCGAGATCGTGCGCGCCAACTTGTTGTTCATCGACAAGAAAGGGTTGCCGCCTGATCTCATGAACCGGCTTCTGCGCCTCGCGGCATTCCAGAATCCAGAATTCTACAAAGCCCAATCGATGCGGCTGGCCACCTACAACAAGCCACGTGTGATTGCGTGCGGCGAAGACTTGCCCCGCCACCTGGCATTGCCGCGCGGCTGTCTTGCGGAGGTGACGGAGTTCCTGGAGGGGTTGAAAGTAAAGGTCGTCGTACACGATGAACGCAACGCAGGCGCGAGAATCGACGCGGTCTTTCACGGCTCGCTACGTCAGGCGCAGGAAGACGCGGTAGCGAAAGTGCTCCAGCATGACGACGGCCTAATCTGCGCTCCAACGGCTTTCGGCAAAACCGCAGTTGCATCGTGGCTGATCGCAAAGCGCGGTGTCAATGCGCTCGTAATCGTCCATCGCCAGCAACTCCTCGATCAGTGGCGCCAACGCTTGGCGATGTTTCTGAACATGCCGATTGCCCAGATCGGTCAAGTGGGAGGCGGCAAGACGAAGAGGACCGGCGTCATTGACGTATCTCTCATTCAGAGCCTGCATCGTGAAATGGAGGTGAAGGAGTTTGTCGCCGGGTACGGCCACGTGGTTGTCGACGAATGCCACCATCTTTCCGCCTTCACGTTCGAACAGGTGATGCGCCAGGTGAAGGCAAAGTTCGTGGTTGGCTTGACGGCCACGCCAACCCGAAAAGACGGGCATCATCCGATCATCTACATGCAGTGCGGGCCAGCACGGTTCACGATGGCAGTTCGCGCGATGACAGAGTCAACGCCATTCGACCACATTGTCATTCCCCGAGCGACGAACTTCCGAATTCCCGGTGAACCAACGATTCAGGACGTCTATGCAGCAATGACAACCGACGAGGCTCGCAATCGCTTGATCGCCGAAGATGTGGCGCGCGCGGTTGAACAGGGCCGCTCTCCGCTTTTGTTGACCGGACGAACGGAGCACCTCGCCCAGCTTCAGGCCGCACTCAGCGACCGCGTTGGCAACATCGTCGTCCTCAAAGGCGGCATGGGCCGCAAACAACGGCGCGAGGTCAACGAACGGCTGGCCGCGATTCCCGAGTCGGAACCGCGACTGATTCTCGCAACTGGCAGCTACATCGGCGAGGGCTTCGACGACGCCCGCCTCGACACGCTGTTTCTCGCGATGCCAATTTCATGGAAGGGGACACTTCAACAATACGTTGGCCGCCTCCATCGGCTCCACGACGGCAAGAAGGTCGTCAAGGTGTACGACTAC
>VFZP01000128.1 GCA_016871115.1 Acidobacteriota bacterium | reverse complement strand
GCTGCCGGTGCGCCAAGTTCTCTGGCAAGCCATCGACGACCACGAAGGCGGGCCGCTCATCAACGGCGGCATGGACGAACAGGATCAACGATCCTTCGATGCCACCTGTCGTAAACTACGCCGTTTCCTCAGTCGCACGAGTTAGCCCAAACGCCCACAGATTCCTCGGACGAGGCAAGAAATTACTCTCAACTACGGCCTGCGCTATGAAATCTATCCACCGTGGTGGAGACGCGCAACCTGATTTCGAACTACGATATCGACACCAATCCCGCCTCGCCCACACTCGTCATTGCCGGCAGCCAGGGCAGCAACCGCGCCAGCCGGGGTTTGCAATCCACTGACCGCGGCAACATCGCCCCACGCTTCGGCTTCGCCTATCAGGCGCGCGGTTCCACCGTGGTCCGCGGCGCCTATGGCGTCTTCTATGGCAATGTCACCAACACCGGCGGCGGCGAGTTCATGCAGACCAATCCGCCCTTCCACCTGAAGGCGAGCCTCACTACCGATCGCCGTTTCCCCACGCTCTTGCTGCGCAACGGCGTGCCGCCCGATGCCATTACGCCGCAAAACGCGCAAGCGCTACGCTTGTCCTCCTTTGAACGCCAGGTGCCCTGGCCAATGGCCCAGCAGTGGAACTTCAACATCCAGCAAGCTCTGCCCGGCGACATGCTTTTTGAGGTGGGCTACTTCGGCAACAAGATGAATCAAATGATCCGGCGCTGGGATGCCCACTATGCCTTGCCCGGGCCTGGCAACATCAACGCCCGCCGCCGCTACACCCGCGTGCAGTTCCCCGGCACCAACCTCTTCGGCACGCTCGGCGAAATGAACCGTTTCCAGTACGACGGCAATTCTCTTTATCACGGCCTGCAGATGAAGGCCGAGAAGTGCTACTCCAAAGGCTCCACTTTCATCCTTCACTACACCTGGTCCAAAGCCATTGCCGACGTTGGCGGCATTGCGGGCGTGGGCAACGCGCCCGGCGAAGATTGGAACGTCCAGAATCCGCTTGACTTCCGTTCCGAGCGTTCGCTCGCCACCAACCACATGGGGCATCGCTTTGTCGGTAGCTATGTCTACGAACTCCCCTTTGGCCGCGGCCGCGCTTACGGCGCCAGTATGCACAAGGCCGCGGACTTCATCGCCGGCGGTTGGGCCGTCGGCGGCATCCTGACGCTTGCCGCGGGCACGCCCATGAACCTCACCGTCAACGGCAACCCTTCCAACGCCGGACTCGCCGATCGCCCCAACGTTGCCGGCGAGTGGCAACTGCCCCGCGATCAACGTACACTGCAGCGGTTTTTCAACACCGCCGCGTTTGTCCCCAATACCCAGTTCCAGTACGGCAACACCGGCCGCAACGTCCTGCTCGGTCCCGGCCGCATGAACTTCGATTTCTCCGCCTACAAGGCCTTCACCATCACCGAGCGCATCAACATGCAGTTCCGTTTTGAAGCGTTAGACTTCACCAATACGCCCCTCTTCGGTTTTCCCGTCGCGCAAGTGGGTAACCGCAACTTCGGAGTCATTTCCAGCGCCGATACGCCACGCAACCTTCAGCTTGGACTGAAGCTGCAATTCTAGTCCGCCTGGCATAAGGACGCTCGTATTTGTCGATCTACGGAGGATGGAAGATGCGCAGCACCATCATTAATTTCCTGGTCGCGCTGACCGCGTCGGCCGGCGCGCATGGCCAGAGGACTCCCGAGGGGAAGCCCGACTTTTCGGGGCTCTACGACATCGCGTCGCTCACTCCTCTATTGCGTCCCACCCAATTCGGCACGCGCCTGGAGATGACGGACGCCGAGGCGGAAGCGCTTGCCAGGAAAGTAACGGCCACCGTGGCCGCCGACAATCGCACCAGCAACCCTGACCGCAAAGCGCCCACCGCGGGTGGTGATGTTAGTAGTTACAACCAGCTATGGTTCGATCGCGGGATTCAGGCCGCCAAGATCGGCGGCAAGTGGCGCGCCTCTATCATCACAGATCCGCCGGACGGCCGCCTACCGGAACTTACGCAGCAAGGCAAGGCAATAGCGGCCCGGAACGTACTGCACGGCCTCAACTCCGGGGCCGCGTTCTGGCTCGCCGAGAACATGAAGCCGGGCCCGTTCGACGATCCCGAACTCCGTCCGCTCACCGAGCGCTGCCTGGGCACTATTGCCGAGGGCAACTACGGCACCTCGGCTGGCCCGCCCATGTTACCGACCGCCTACAACAACCTCAAGCAGATTGTTCAAACCAAGAACCGGATTCTCATCCTGAATTAAATGATTCACGACGTGCGCATCGTCCGTATGAACGCTGAGCACGATCCGCCCGACATGCGGCGGTGGTTAGGCGATTCGGTGGGCAGGTGGGAAGGCGATACGCTGGTGGTGGACACTACCAACTTCAACGACACGCCCGGACTCTTCTCGGCTTCCCGCAGTCTGCATGTCGTCGAGCGGTTCACGCGTCTCGATGCCAATACGCTCAGCTACAAATTCACGGTGGAGGATCCGGCCGTGTGGCTCAAGCCCTGGAGCGGCGAAACGGTTTGGCCCAAGACCACCCAGCGCCTCTATGAGTATGCCTGCCACGAAGGAAACTACTCGTTTACGGGCATTATGAAGGGTGCGCGCATGCTGGAGGCGGAAGCACTGAAGCAATCGCCGAAGTAGGCAAGAATGCCTCGATTGCCGAACAGTCACGGCCGCGAGAGAATCGCCAGGCCTCTTTCGATCTGCGCGGCGAATTCAGCCTCGCCCGCACCGCGCGCGTACTCAAGCGCCACCTGTGCAAACTCGCGCCCCCGATCGCGCCGGCCGGCCGTCTGCAGTCCATCGGCAGCCGCATAGACAAGCTGCGCGGCCTGCCGGCCCGGCGGCATCATCACCCGCTCGAACTCCGCTGCCGCTTCAGTCTTGCGTCCGCCGGCCAGCAGCAAAATCCCCAGATGCAAGTGCGCCATCCGGTGCTGCGGATCGATCTCGATGGCGCGCCGGTAAGCCGTCATCGCCTCCTGCGCGCGGCCCAGTTGCTGTAGTGCGAAGCCCAGGTCATGGTGTGCATCGGCAAAGCGATCAGCCCGTGCGATCGCTGCGCGAAATGCCTCCGCAGCCTCTGCGAATCGGCCCTGCGCCACCAGCACGCGGCCCCAGTTCGCGTGCACTTCTTCGGTCGCGGGCGTCGCTTGCCGGTAATGCCGCTCGGCCGCCGCCCAGTCGCCGCGCGCGCCCGCCGCCGACAGCAGGTTGGCATGCGCCGCTCCGAAATTGGGACCCATCTCCAGCGCCCTCCGGTATTCATACTCCGCACCCACCAGGTCGCCATCCTCTTGCCGCCGCCGGCCCTCTTCGAAAAAAAAGCCGGGATCTCTGCGCAGCTTGCGCAACTTGTCATACTCGGGGTCAACAAACGCCACCGCGGTTTGAGCGCTGCTGCGCCACAAGGCCGGTTCCCGCTCGGCCTCTTCCGGCTTGCCCGACTCGCGGAGCAGCCGCGCCAGCATCAGCCGGGGCGGGCCAGCCTGCGGATCGTCGCGCAGCACCGACCGCAGCAAATCCACGGCCTGCGGACTCCCCGCCCGCGCCATCCCAAACCGCGCCGCCACGCTCGCGCCGCCCCGCTCAAACTCCGCCAGCGCCTCCTTTGCGCGGCCCACGGTGAGCAGCGCTTCTCCCAGGCGGATGCGCGCCGCTTCGCCCGGAGGAGCCTTACGCAGTTCAACGATGGCTTCTTCGTGCCGGCCCATGGCGCTTAACGCCGCGCCCAACAGATACGGCGTCGCGGGCCGTTGCTCGTAACACGCCACCGCCTCCCGGTATAGCTCGTAGGCGTGCAGCATCCGGCAATAACGCGACGTGCCTTCCGCGCGCGCCGCCGTCAGTTGCTCGCGGACACGGGCGTGCAGCGATCCGGCCGGCACTTGCGGCAAGGGCGCGGAGCAAGCCATCATCCAAACCGCCGCCACGGCCGCACAACGCTGGATGAGTTGCGCCCTCATTGCCTGGGAGCCGGGCTGGTGCGCTCCACGCAGACGAAGTAGGCTCCGCTAAGCCCTCTGCCCGCCACGTCGTAGAACCACGTCTGCATGCGCGTCCAGCCTTGTGCCAGGCGCAGGGAAAACACCGCTTCGCGATCTTTCATTTGGACGGGAGCGGAAAGGTCACGGGCTCCGATCACCAAGCGCGCCGTAGAGATGGGAAGCGCGACGCCTTCGGGGTAGCTTCCGATTTCGCCTTTGTGCGCGGGGATGCTCGCGGTCATCGGCACATCGATCTCCTTGGGCCAGCGCCGCAGCGCGAACCGGTAGTCGCCTTCGTGTTCAACCATCACGTGCCACGCGCCATTCTTCGGCTCGCCCCGCCGGATCTGTACGTGCTGATCGAGAAACACGTCGGCCCATTCGGTGGGCGAAACCAGCACCGGATTTTCTTTCTCGCTTCCAATGTGCACCGGAAGAAAAGTGTCGAGGCGCGGCGAGACATTCTTCCACCATTCGTCGTAGTGCGCGCGCATGCGGAAGGCAATGTCTGGATGCTCGGCGATCCTGTTGTGCTGTTGCGCCGGATCCTTGGCAACATCGTACAGTTTGTCGTTCTCCACCAGACGCCACTTGTTCCACAGCACCGCCGCATCGCCCCACTGCGGCCGGCCCACGTTCATGCGGCTGAACTGCACCACCATCATGCGGCTGGCGAGCGCCCGGGTCTGACGCCGCAACAACGGCGCGAGGCTCACGCCTTCCAGCTTGCCGGGCGGGCGGGGAACCTGGCAGAGGTCGGTCAGCGTCGGCAGCAGATCCTGCACCGCGGTCAACTCATTCTCGTCGCGGCCCGCTCCCATCCCGCCCTCCGGCCAGCGGATGAAGCAGGGCACGCGATGTCGGCCCTCCCACAAAATGATCTTGCGGCCGCGCATGCCAGCGTTGTAAAACTCAACGCCCGCGGTGCCGCCGTTGTCGGTCATATAGACCAGAATCGTGTTATCGGCGACGCCAGCCTCGTGGAGCATTTGGTCAAGCCGGCCAACGTTCTCATCGAGGTTGGCGATCATGCCGAAGAAATTCGCGAGTGGCGCGGGCAGATCCTGGTAGGGCTCCCGGTAGCGGCGCTCGACAAACAACGGACCGTGCGGCGCATTCAAAGGGATGTAGGCGAAGAAGGGTTCGGAAGCCTGCGCGCGCTGGCGAATCCAGTTCCGTGCCTGATCGAAGAAGACGTCGGTGCAGTAGCCCTGAAACTGTTCCGGCTTGCCGTTGTGGTGGTAGCGGTCGCTGAAATAGTCATTACCCCCGGCGTCGGCGGTGGAGCCGATGTGCGAAGAGGGGAACCACAATGCTTCCTAAAAGCCCCGGTCCTCGGGCCGGTACGGATAGTTGTCGCCCAGGTGCCATTTGCCGAAGATTCCGGTGCGGTATCCGGCCTCAGCGAGGATTTCGGGCATCACTGGAAGGTCGCGCCGCAGCAGCGTGCGGCCGCTCGATACGTTCATGGCGCTGGTGGTAAGCGCATCGCGCCCGGTCATCAACTGCGCCCGCGTGGGCGTGCACATGGGCGTGGCGTGGAAATCGGTGAGGCGCACCGATGCGGCGTGGAGCCGGTCGAGGTTTGGTGTTTTCAGACGAGGGTTGCCGTGAGCGGAGAGGTCGCTGTAGCCTTGATCGTCGGCAAGGATAATGATGACGTTGGGACGCGCACGGCGCGGCTGCTGGGCCACCAAGGCGGCAGGCGCCGCGCCGAGCGGGAATTTGCGTCGGTCCATTGACCGAGCAGTCTACTAAGAAAGCCGGCTCAGGAATGGCCGGTTCGTGCGCCACGGCCTTCGATATAATGCCCACATTCCGCCGTGGGCCGCGTCATCCTGTTGTTACTCTGTCTGTCCATCGCCTGGAGTGCGCCTGAGCCCGGCGCGCGGGCGATCCTCGAAAAGAACTGCCTCGGTTGCCATGGCGCTTCGGCCATGGCCGGTCTGGATCTGCGTTCACGCGACGCGATGCTGAAAGGCGGCGCGCGCGGTACGGCGCTGAAGCCGGGCGCGGCGGCCGAGTCGCTGCTGTATCGCGTGGTGTCGGGCGCGGGTCCGGTGAAGATGCCGCCTGGGAAGCAGACGCTGGCGGACGCCGATGTGCAAGCGTTGCGCGCTTGGATCGATGCGGGCGCGCCGTGGGGTGAAGCGAACACCGCTGCGGCGCAGCCTTCGTGGTGGGCATTCCGCGCGCCCGTGCGTCCGGCGATGAAAGCGGGGACCGCGGGCAATCCCATCGATGCGTTTCTCCCCGCTCCCGGCCCGACTGCTTCGCGCCGCACGCTGATTCGCCGGCTGACGTTCGATGTGCACGGCCTGCCGCCGAAGCCTGAAGACGTAGAGGCATTTGAGCGCGACCCCGACCCTGCCGCCTACGAGAAGCTGATTGACCGGCTGCTCGATTCGCCCCACTACGGCGAACGCGCGGCGCGGCAATGGCTGGACGTGGTGCGTTACGCCGACACAGGCGGCTATGAAACCGACGTCTACCTCCCCAGCGCGTGGCGCTACCGCGACTACGTGATCCGTTCGTTCCAACAAGACAAGCCGTACGACGTGTTTGTCAAAGAGCAGATCGCGGCTGACGAAATCTGGCCCGACAACTTCGATCTCGAAGGCGCGTACGAAATGCCCAAGGCACGCCTAGCAGGCCTCGAACGCCGCTTCGGCACGGCCCTTTTCACGCTGGGCGCGCTGCCCGTGGAGAATTCGTTCTTCGGCGATCAATACCGCAGCGAATGGCAGGCCGAAGCCGTGGAAACCGTGGGCTCGGCGTTTCTGGGTTTGACGCTCGGCTGCGCGCGCTGCCACGATCACAAGTTCGACCCGATCTCGCAGCGCGACTTCTATCGCCTTTCCGCCGTGTTTGCCGGCAGTGAAGACCGCGAGGTGCCCATCGTAAGCCAGATGCGCATCTTTGAATTCACGAGGTTTCAAACAAAATGGGTGGCGCTCGAAGAACTGCGCCACAAGTACGAACAGTTGAAGCCCGGCGATAAGGACGGACGCGAGACGCTGTTGCGCCAGATGGGCGATGCCTACACGAAGACGCCGAAGTTCTATGACAAGGCGAACCTGCTAGTGCACACCGAGCCTGTCTACGACACGCATGTGCTCACGCGCGGCGACTTCAAGCAGAAGGGCGAGAAAGTAGCGCCCGGCTTCCCTGCTTCGCTCGGTGGCCAGGCGCCGGAGATCCGCGAGCCCGCCGACACCAACTACTTCATCCCGCGCCGCCGCAAGGCGCTGGCCGAGTGGCTCACTTCGTCCGATCATCCGCTAACTGCCCGTGTGATGGTGAATCGCATCTGGCAAAGCCATTTCGGGCGCGGACTGGTGGGTACGGCAAACGATTTCGGGCGGCAGGGCGAAGCGCCCGTGAGCCAGGAGCTGCTTGATTGGCTGGCCGTTGAGTTTCGTGAAAAGAACTGGAGCGTTAATCATCTGCACCGGTTGATGCTGCGGTCGCGCTACTACCAGCAGCAACGCACGCCGCTGCGCTTGGACGCCGAGTCGCTCCGCGATGCGGTGCTGGCGGCGAACGGCGCGCTGAATGCCAAGCAATTCGGGCCCGCCGTGGTGCCGCCGTTGACACGCGAAGAACGCAACGGCGGTATGCGCGACGCTTCGCAGTGGCCGGTATCGCTCGACGCGGCTGAGCATGACCGGCGCAGCATCTATCTCTTTGTGAAGCGCTCCTACCGGCTGCCGATGATGGAGAGCTTCGATGCTCCGGACCCGGCTGCCAGTTGCGGGCGGCGCGAAACCTCCACGGTGGCTCCGCAAGCGCTGACGCTGATGAATAGCCATTGGATGCATGCGCAGGCGGCGCGGCTGGCGGCGCGCGTAGAGAAAGAAGCGGACCCCGTGGCGAGTGCGTGGCGACGCGCGCTGGGCCGCGCGCCCACTCCGGATGAGCACTCGCGCGCCAAGATTTACGCCGGGCGCGCCGGGCTTCCCTCACTCTGTTTGTTGCTGTTTAATGTGAACGAGTTCATTTATGTGGATTGATCGCCGCCAGTTTCTTTCTTCCGCGCTCGGCTTCCCTGCCCTGGCCGCGGCTGCCACCGATAACGCTGAGCGCAATCCGCTCGCCGCACGCAAACCGCCGCTGCCTGCCACGGCGAAGTCTGTCATTTTTCTTTTCATGCACGGCGGGCCGAGTCACATTGAGACCTTCGATCCGAAGCCCGAGTTGAACAAGCTGCACGGCAAGCTCGTGCCGCCGAGCTTCGGGCATGTCCAGTTGCAGTTTTCCAAGTTCAACGAGTCGCCCGTGCTGGGCTGCCGGCGCACATTTGCGCGTTACGGGCGCGCGGGCATGGAAGTATCTGACCTGTTTCCGCATTTGGCGAAGCAGGCCGACACGCTCGCCGTGATCCGCTCAATGAATCACGACGGCTTCACTCACACTGCCGCGCTGAACTATCTGAACAACGGCTGGCCGCGGTTGGGGCGGCCGAGTCTCGGCTCGTGGGTGGTGTACGGGTTGGGCAGCGAGGCGGACAATCTGCCGGCGTTTGTGGTGATGCTGGAAGGCGGCATCAAGAGCGGGCCGGTGGTGTACAACTCGGGCTTTCTGCCGGCGATGTACCAGGGCACGCCGCTGCGCAACGGTCCCGCGCCGATCCTGTATTTGCAGCCACCGGCGGGCACGACCAAAAGCGGACAGCGCGCGATGCTGGATGAGTTGCAGTGGTTCAACCAACAGCACCGCACCGCGCGCCAAACGGCGGCGAGCGAACTCGACGCGCGGATGTCGTCGTATGAACTCGCGTTTCGGATGCAGGTGGCTGCCTCGGAGCTAGCGGATTTGACGAAAGAGTCCGCGGCGACGCGCGCGCTGTACGGCGTGGACGAGAAGACGACGGCGGATTTCGGCGGCAAGTGCCTGATGGCGCGGCGGCTGGTGGAGCGTGGCGTACGCTTTGTGCAGTTGTGGTCTGGCAGCACGACCGAAGGCGGCGATTGGGACGGGCACAAGGAATGCGACGCCAATCACGTGAAGATGTCGGCGAAGATCGACAAGCCCGTGGCCGGGCTGCTGGCGGATCTTGAGTCGCGCGGACTGCTCGATTCAACGCTCGTGGTGTGGGCAGGCGAATTCGGCCGCACGCCAACCTCCGACGGCAGCATGAACGGTGGCGGCGACTCGCTGGGGCGCGACCACAACCCGTATGGGTTTTCCATTTGGATGGCCGGCGGCGGCGTGCGCGGCGGCAAGGTGATCGGGCGGACCGACGAGATCGGGCTGCGCGCGATCGAGGACCCGGTGCATGTGCACGATCTGCACGCGACGATGCTGGCGCTGCTGGGCTTCGATCACACGAAGCTGACGTATCCGTTTCAGGGCCGCGACTTCCGGCTAACCGATGTGCACGGGACTACCGCGCTGTGGGAGAAGCTGAGACGGGGCTAGAACAACGTCCCTTGCGGAGGCCCGCGCATGAACTCCTCCAGCGTCGGCAGCCCGAGGTCCAGTTTCACTTCCTCGCGTAGCAGCCACTCGGCGTGCTCTTCGAGCGCTGGCGAGGTGCCCGCGCCGGAAACGGCCTTGGCGTACACACCCGGATACTTCTCCAGAATCTCGCGCCGCAGTGCTTTCAACCGCCGTGTCTTCTCCGCGGCGCTGAGTTTTTGCGCAATCGCCTCGCTCGCCCGCTGATCGGTCCAAAGACGATACTGCTCTTCGGCCTCCAGCCGCCGCAGTTCCTGCTGCGCGGTGTCTTGCGAAGCGCGCGCGCGGAGGGCGCGTTTGCGCGTGGTCTCAAAGCCCGCCGGTACAGCCCAGTTCTCGCGCAGCAAAGCCAGCAGAAAGCCCGGAGGATTCGTCATGGCCGGGCCCATGCGCCGCGCCTGCTCGTCAAACCACTCAATCTGGTCGGCCACGCACTGGCGGTCGAGATCGATATCGAGCAGCGCGCGCCGCGCATCCGCTTCCCGCACGCCGCGCGAGGTCAATGCCCACAGCAACTCTTCCATCGCCGGATCATGCACCGGGTTCGCCGTCGCCGCCAACCGCGGACGCGTAATGCGCAGAATCGCGTCGCCCGGCGTCATGATGAGCTTGAAGTCCGACCCGCCCACGGTGTGCACCAGATCCCACGATTCGAAATACCGGATGCGGATCAACTCATCGAGCGGCGGCTGCAGAATCTGCTTGGCCTTCGACAAATGCGGCCAGCGCTGGATATCCAGCAGTTCGCACAACTCGGAATACTTCCGCTCCACGGGCTTGCCGCGCGAGGCGTAGAACTAAGTATGCAGGTGCCCGAACATCGCCTTGGCGATGTCGCGCTTCAACAGCCGGTAGGACGTGAAATCGATCGGGAACGTGTAGTTGGTGTTGATGTTCTCCAGTTGCCAGTCCGACAGGTACACGTAGTTCATCTGAGCTACGGCGCCGTCGGGCAATTCCTGGCCGGTCAACACCACGCGGTTGAACACGTGGAAGATGTCTTTGGCGTAGCGTTTGGCGCCGTGGAAATACACAGCGTACTCGCTCTTGATGGTGGTGGAGACCATGCGTTCGAGGAACTGGTTCACTTCCTCGTAGTGAAAACCCGCGTCGGTGAGGCCGAGCCCTTTGAGCAGCTCATACGTCGTGAACCCGATGGGATTCTGCACTTGCCCCAGCTTGGCCTTCCGGTCCGTTACGATTTTCATGGAGGCCATGTACTTGTCGCGGTCCGCCGTGGTGGGCAGACCGAGTTGCGCGTCGGGCTTGATCGTCGTGCGCGGACACACCATCTTGCCGTCCACTTCGCGCGGCGGATAGGTGATGGTGCGGACGCGCGGCGCCGACGCCGGGTCCTTCTTCCCGCGCTTGGACTTCGACGGGCTGAAGAAGCTGATATAGTTCAGATTCTTTTCAAGCTTGACGAAATCCCGCGCGCGATCGGTTTCCGGCAACCCGGCAAGCGTAGCCTGCTGCGCAGGTGCGGCGAAAGCCTTGGCCATGTGTTGGTCCGAATCTCCTCAATGTTGCCGGTCCGCACAAGGACCGGTCAGGATGTACGATTGTGCCATGCGGCGATTTTTGATCGCAACAAAATCACACAGTTTTGTTGCATCGCACAAATACGGCAGCAATCTGAAAACTCTAGCGCGGCGGATCTGGCTGCAAATAAGACATTTCTGGCCAGTTTTGTTCCGTGGTGCTTCGGGCTTCCTTACGCGGCGCTCCGGTCTCCTTTACCTGGTACTACGGCGGCGCTTCCTTGGTCCTTCGAAATCCTTCCGCCAGCCTCCGGGTGTGCTTCCGCGGAACTACGGGCAGCCCCGGGCCACGGCAGATCAACACCTTACGCCATTCTACGGCACGCTGAACCCGCCCGTTTACGCGAATCTACGGGCTCCCGTTACTCGAATCTACGGCTGCCGCAGTCCGTTTTTACGCGCAACTACGGGCTTTCCGTTACGCGCAACTACGGACGCAGCGATGCCGCCTACCGAAGATTCGCGTAACCCGCCGCTCACCCGCGCTTCTGCACCACCATGGCCAGGCCGCGCTTCGGCCGCAACGTAATCGCCGGCCGAGGCTCCACCGTCTCGGCCGCCAGCTCAAATCGGAAAGCCGGCAGCAACTGCGACAGTACCGCCTGCATTTCCAGCACGGCAAACTGCTCGCCAATGCATAGCCGCTGCCCGCCGCCGAACGGAAAGTAGGAAAACCGCGGGTGCGCCGACATCGCCTCCGCCGTGAACCGGCCCGGATCGAACCGCTCGGGCTCGGGAAAGTAGCGCGGATGCCGGTGCACCACGTATTGCGACAGGTACAGCTTGTGCCCCGCCGCCACGGGCGCGCCGCTGGGCAGGGTGTCCGGCCCCAGCGCCATTCGCACGAAAATCCAGGTGGGCGGATAGAGCCGCATCGATTCGTTCAGCACCTGTCGCGTGTAGGTCAGCTTGCCCAGATCTTCCGCCGCCGGCTCACCCCCGCCCAGCACCGCGCTGACCTCATCGAGCACCTTCGCTTCCACGTCCGGATGCCGCGCCAGCAGGTACAGCGTCCACGCCAGCGCGTCGCCGATGGTTTCATACCCGGTGCTGGTGAGGCTCAGCAGTTCATCGCGCACCTGATCCTCGGTCATCGTGGACCCGTCCGGGTACTTTACCGCCGCCAGGCGCGCCGCAAACGAGTGCGGCGACAGAGGCTGGCCGATTCCAACTGCCGGATTTAGGATAACGCCGCCGCAGCGGTTCCAGCAGATCGCCATGGCCCACGATATCGAGGTCAACCTGCGGCAGGCGCGCAAACACCTCCAGCAGCCCGTTCACGCCCTTTGAAGCCGTCACCCTCCAGGCAAACACAAACCGGGGCCGCGCCGGAGCCACATACTCGCATTCACCGGCCGCCAGATCCGTGTAAGTGGGCAGCAGGCGAATGCCGGCGATTCCGGCGTCTGCGTGCTGCCGCGCGGTGTACGCGCTGGGCGACACCATCACATCCAGATGCCGCAGCGAGCGCTGGATCAGCTTTGTATACCGCCACGACTGCGGCGGAATGCCAGACCGCAGAGAACAACGGAAGCACTCCCGCGTCTGGCACGCTTCCCGGCCGTTCTTCCAGAAGATATGGGTGGGGCAGAGCAGCCAGTGCTCATGCAGCGTGATCGTCCGCACGGGCGCCTTCGCCATCTCCAGCACACCAGGCCCGCCCACCAGCGAAATGTTGTGGAAGTTCACCACGTCGAACGGGCGGCCCAGCAGGCGCGCCAGTTCGGCGCGCTTCAACCCTGGGCCGGCCGGTCTGCTGCGTAATCAGCGGAGACAACGCGCCTCAGCCGCTGCGCAACCGGTGCACCACCACCTTGTCATCGGCCGCGGCATCCGGAGTCAACGCCCCGGCCCCGGCGCGAAGCCGAAACGCGTCTTCGCAGTTAATCACCTCCACGCTGTGTCCGCGGGCGCTCAGCGCGCGCGCCAAGCCCTGCGTAAACACCGCATCGCCGCCGAAATGGTACGGAGGATAGTAGGTAGTGACCAGACAAAATCGCATCGGCGATGGCAAGCCCCTGATTGTAGCGTAAGCGTCTTTTTGCAAGGTGTGCGAAGATGCGGTGTTTACCCAACCCGCATGAGCTTCTCCGTCGTCGTGTACCGTTGCCAGAATCTCGGCGACATGACCCAGACCGTGGCCCTCACCCGGCTGCTGCCGCAAGCCCATGGCGTGTATCGCCACCGGCTGACTGGCGCGCCGGCGGATCGCACGCTCGTCCTCAATGGCATGCTCGCAAAGACGCGCCGCCCCGGCCCGGCGTGCCGCCTTGCGTGCTGGCGGGCGTCAGCGGGCCGCAATTCCGTAAGCAGGCCGACCTCCGTTGGCTGAAGGCGTTCGGGCAGCCCGTGGGCGCGCGAGACCGGCAGACGGTAGACGCGTTGACCGCCGCCGCGATTCCCGCCTCGCTCATCGGCTGCGCCACGCTCACCCTGCCGCGCTACGTCTTGCGGGAATAGAACTCGGGCCGCGCCAGCCACTCGATGTTCGACAGCCGTTGCCCGCAATCCTCCACATACAGACCAGTGTCATCGCGGCGGACAACGTAGGGAGAGCGTTCATTGAGCCGCACTTGCACTACCAGCCCGCCGGGCAGCCGGAGTTCCGCGGGTGTCAGGTGAGACTTGTGCACGTCGAAGTCGTATTCAAAAAGGTGATGGAGTTGTTCCTTGTAGTCCCGCCCCACGCCCTCCAAAGCCGCATCGGCAATGCGCATTCCTTCCACCAGCAATTATGCCTTCAACATGAGTTCGTTGGTTGGCATGCTTCCTCCTCCAGTCTCGTCGCGATCACTCTCCAGAAATAGGCGCGACGCACCTGCGTCCAAACCACCGCACCGTCCCGCACGGATGGCAGCCTGAATTCCTCATGCACGCATTCGTCGATCTTGAACATGCCCAGCATGTCTTTCAGGTCAGCCTCATCGGCGAAATAGTGGGGCACTCCTGCTTCGCCGCTGGATCCCAAAATGGACTCAAACAGCGCTGTCCCTCCGAACGTGTGGGGAGCCATCTCGATGCCTCTGCCATAGAAAAGGCTCGCGCGCGACGGAAACGTCGCCAGCAGGGTCCCACCAGGCCGCAGCCGCCGCGCGAGTTCGGTGACGGCGGTGCGCACTTCGCCGCCCGTGCCGTGGTAGATGCTGTTGAAGGCGATGGCCGCATCGAAATAGCGGTTGGGCAGGGGCAGCGTGGCGAGGCCGCCGGTATACAATCGGGCCGCCAACCCTTCGGCGGCAAGTGCTCTGCCGCATTAGTCAATCGCCGCCGGCGATGGGTCGATGCCATGCACCTCAAAACCCAGCAAAGCCAGCAGCCGCGTATGGCGCCCCAAGCCGCAGCCGAGATCGAGGAAGCGTTGGATCTGGCCGCGAGATTGAAGCATCTCTGCCAGCGTCGTGACCGCCGGGTCGGGAACCGACCAGAGCCGCCGGGCTTCCGTGCCGCTCCAGACGTTCTCCCAACTTTCCATACTTCGATGCATCAGCGTATCATGCCTTGCTGATCGACCCGTGCGCCGGCGCGCCGCGCTAAGCCAGTGCTTAGTTGCATAAAGTAATAAGAGTATTTCGCAGCTGGCTTCCCTTGACCTCACGTTTGCGCCAGTGAAAAGGCTTGGGGTGTTCATTGGTCTTTGCGATGAATGCTCCGATGGCCATGCGCAGTTGTTCTTTGCTGGCAAAACTGGCGCCGCGAAGAGCTTTGCGAGTCAGCAGCCCGAACCAAATCTCAATCTGATTGAGCCAACTGGCCGAGGTGGGCGTGAAGTGAAAATGCACCCGACCTTCGTACTTGGCGAGCCAGTCGTCGTTTCGCTTGTGAGTGCA
>VFZP01000127.1 GCA_016871115.1 Acidobacteriota bacterium | reverse complement strand
CGCTGGGAAACCGTCCTTCAGGAAATAGCGCGGATTGATGCGATCGAGCGTCCCCAACCCCACCTCCACAAAATCCGGCGGCTGATTGGAGAAGCGCGCAAACTGCGTGTCGTATTGATCGGGCCGTCCGTAGATCACGCCACACCCGGTACGCACCACCGTGTTGGGCCGCGCCCGCCAAGCAAGGCCGATTCGCGGCGCGAAGTTGTTCAGGTCTTCTTTGCAGCCGCAATCACTTTTGCCCGAGGGTCGAACCTGCTGCAAGCGCGCCGCCGCTCCGCTCAACGATCGATCCAGGACAAAATTCGAAACGCCGCCATCCCGGAAATACGGCGTGAAGAAGGCGTCGTAACGCACGCCGAGATTCAGCGTCAGGTTCGGCGTCACTTTCCAATCGTCTTGCAGGAACAGCGCGAGCGACGAGAAGAACATATCCTCGCCGTTTTCATTTCCCACCGTCCCGCCCGACGGCCAGCCCAGCAGGAACTCCGCCATGCCGTCGCCAGTGGCCCCGCGATTCGCCGGATCCGCCGTGAACTCGCGCCCGAACACCATGTTGCCACGCGACAGCCTCGCCGCGTTGCGGAAAGTGCGTTCGCGCTTGTACTCGCCACCGAACCGCATCGAGTGCTTGCCCACCTGCTTGAACGCCGTGTCTGAGATCTGCCACAAGTAGTATTGATTGATGTTCGGCCAGAAGCTGCGCGAACCGATCTCGGTGAAGCCCGCCGGCGAAAAGCGCGTGAGCCCGTGGTCGGTGGACGTAGCGCGGTTTGTCTTCGGAATGCCCTTGATGCCGAACTCATCAAACAGCGGCTTGTCGAACGGAATATCGAACTTCGTGGGCAGCCGCGTGTTGCCGAGCCGGAACTCGTTGGTCAAGGTCGAGCTGAGGGTCTTGGTCCACGTGCCCACCGTGGAGTGCGCCACCACATCGGTAATGGTGCCGAGGCCACCATCGCCGGGCAGGGGCAACGGCCCCGGCTCAAAGCGGTCCTTGTCGCGCCGCGAGTAGCGCACCGACAGGCGGCTGGCCTCAGAGAAGTTATGGTCGCCTTTGATGTCGTAGGTGTTCGAATCGTTCGTCTCGCTCGGTGCAAAGAAATGGTTATTCGCAATACCGGAGCCGGAGTTGGGCAGCGGATAAAGCGTCAGCAGTTTCGGAATAAGCGGATCGAAGCGGCTGGCCGGAATCTGGCGATTCGGAAACGGCTGGCGTTGAAGATTCGCGCCCGTGCCCGTGGTGGTCGCCGGGTCAAAGATGTTGCGCACCGCGGCAAAGTTGCCGGCGCGGATCTCGGCGGTGGGTACGCTCCCTAGAAAACTGCGGCCCAGCCGGATCCGCGTGCCCTCATACGACCCGAAGAAGAACGTGCGGTTCTTGACGATCGGCCCGCCCAGCGCGGCGCCGAACTGATTCTGGCGAAACGCTGGTTTCTTCGCGCCGCTCCGGTTGGCAAAGAAGTTCGTGCCGTCCAGCGAGGAGTTGCGTAGAAACTCAAAGGCCGATCCGTGCAGTTCATTGGTGCCGGACTTGAGGTTTACAATGACTTGGCCGCCCATACGGTCGCCATACTCGGCCGAAAAATTATTCGTCACCACCTTGAATTCGCCCACCGCGTCGATGGACGGCTTCACCGCCTGCGCCTCAAACCCCAGTGGCCCGCCCGACGCGACCGACGAGTTATTCAAGCCGTCAATCGTGATGTTCACCTGGTAGCCATGCTGGCCCGACGCAACGAAACCGCCCTCATCCGACGTGCGCCCACCGGCCGACGGCGCGACGCCAGCGGTAAGCGCCGCGAGTTGCAGAAAGTTGCGGCCATTCAGCGGCATCTCCACGATGCGCTTGTTGTCGATCACCTGGCCCACGGTTGACGTTTCCGAGTCGATGAGCGCAGCCGCTGCCGTCACTTCCACCTTCTCGGCCACCGCGCCCACACGCAGCGTGAAGTCGATACGCGCGGTTTGGTTGGTGTCGAGCTTCAACTCCGGCACCTGCGACGGCGCAAATCCCGTCCGCGTGGCTTCCAGTTTGTAGCGTCCGATCGGCAACGACGGAATCTGGTAGACGCCCTGCACGTTGCTGGACGCCTCGCGCACCACGCCCGTGTCGAGATTGGTGGCGCTGATCTTCACTTCATTCATCACTGCTTGCGAGGAGTCGGAAACGACGCCTTGCACGGTGGCAGTCTGTGCGGCGAGCGAAGCGGCAATGGCCGCGGCAAGAAACAGAACCCGGGCGGGGGACCTCATGGAAACCATGTGGCGCATGATATCCCATGCGCTAGTTCTTCGTCGCGAGATCGCCCTGTACGGCCACCGTCACACCAGCCGGGCTTTCGGCGTTGCCTACCAGCAATTGGATCGGAACGTTGCCGTCCGGCACATTGTCCGGCACCTTGACGTCCACCTGCAGCACGCCCGCCACCAGCGAAGGAGCGGCACCCGCATACAGTCCCCCCGCCATCGCGCCGCCGATGCGCACGGCCACGCTCTGGCGAGGTTTCGGAAACACGGTCGCGGCCACCTGCCCGTCCACGCCCGCCGGGTCAGTCGCGCCTTCGCCCGTAGCATACAGCCCAATAATGCTGCCGCGCGCCGCGGGATTGGACGGCGTATTCACCGACAAGTCCTGATTCTGAATCGCGCCTGGTCCCGAGCCGGACGCATTGGCGGTGAACAACCCGGGCCTGGCGGCCACCACCGGAACCGAAACGGCATTCGACCGGTTGCCCCGATACTCGATCACGAAATCGGACATGGTACGTGTTGCCACTGCATACGGCGCAATCGCGCTCACCTGCGTCGCTGAGACATAGATCACCGGAGCCGCGACGCCATCGAACAGCACGCGCGTTTCGGAAACCGTCGTGGGAAACTTGAGATCGCCGCCCACCGAGGCCGACACGAGCGTCGCAGGCCCGATACGCTGGCCGAAGATCGTCACGATCAATCCGGGCGATACGCCGCCACCCTGGAAACTCGCCGCGCTGAGGATGCCCGCACGGGTGAGTACGCCGCCTGGGTTGGTGGTGGGCGCGGTCAACGTCATGGTCACCTGCACCGGCGTGCGCGTGTTGGCGGAGCGATTCACTACGGTGATTGTGCCGGTATACGTCCCGGCCGCCAACAGTCCCGGACGAAAACTCACGTCTAGCGTCGATGACCCGGAACCGCTCAGTGGCGTCACTTCAATCCACTGGGTGCCATTCGCAGTGGCGGTCTCAATGTTCCAATCGGGACGTTGTCCGGCAGGGGCAACGAGCGAGAGCTGTTGCCGGGCGATCGTGTTGCTGCCCACCGCGCCGGTGGCGGTCAGGGCCGCTGGCGAAAGCGACAGCGTTACTGACGGAGAAGCAAAGTCAATGCGCGCCCAAAAGGCGTCCCTACTGCCACCCGCGGCCGACTGCGCACCACCGTTGGTGCCCGGCATATTGGTTGACATGGTCGACAAAGTCGATGCACTGATGTAGGCGCGCTCGCGATTGTCGATCGCAATAACTCGGCCGCTTTCGTTGGCGCTCCCGCCCATGCAAGAAGCGTGTTGGGCCGTCGCGCCATCCGGACTCAGCCGGAGCACAAACAGATAGATTCCGCCCGCCAGTTGCGGCTGAAACGGCTGCACCGGCGTGAGCCCCGGCGACGCGGTAGTAATCAAGACGTAGGCTTGGCCTTGCGCATCCACCGCAATCGACTTGCCGCGTTCTGTGCCGCCGCCGCCGAAGAAGGTACTGTCGGCCAAGGCCGTGCCTTGTGGATTCAACTTCGTAATGAAGGCGTCCGTGCTGCCTTGTTTGGTCCGCTGGAAGGGATTCGATGATATCGGAAAGTCGCCCGACTCGGCAACGCCCGTCACATACGAGTTACCACTTGCGTCTACAGCGATATCCAGTCAGGTATCGACCCCTTGCCCGCCCCCCAGCAGCGTGTTGAATAACACTGTGTTTCCTTGCGAATTCAACTTCATCACGAACGCATCGGAGATCCCCCGGCGCGTCGGCTGAAAGGCTCCGGCAGTGCGCGCGAAGTCCTCGGAAAACGAACCGCCTGCAAGATAGGCGTTGCCGGATTGATCTAGCGCACAGGCCGCGACAATTTCGGCCACATTGCCGCCGATATAGGTGGAGTAAGCGAAGCGTCCATTTGCGTCATACTTCGAGGCGAAGCCTTCGAAAAGCAGAGCGTCGTCACGAGTCTTGAGAGCGCCGGCCGTAGAAGGGAAGTTCGTGGACAACGTGGACCCGCAAACCAGCGCTTCCCCGCCACTGCTCACCGCGATGTCGGTGGGCGAGTCATCGTTGTTGCCGCCCAGGAAGGTCGCGTACACCAGTGCGCTCCCCGCAGCCTTGAGCTTGGCCACAAAACCGTCTTCATTGCCCGATCCACTGGCACCCTTGTTGCTTTGCTGCGCACCGGTGGTAATCGGAAAGTCGGAGGAGGACGTGAACCCGGTCAAATAGGTCGCGCCGGTCGCGTCTACCGCAATACCGGACACGGTTTCATCGCCGGCGCCACCAAGGAAGGTAGACCAGATCACCTTGCCATCCGGTCCAAACTTGGTCACGTAAGCGTCGAATGGTCCGCCGGGCCGCATAGTGCGAAGCGCTCCCGTGGTGGTCGTAAAGACCGTCGAGTTCGTGTCGCCCAGCAGATACACGTTGCCCCCGGCGTCCACAGCGAGTTCGGGTGAGAACTCATCACTTGCTCCGCCCCAGCAAGTCCCGTAGCTGATCACCGGGTCCACCACCAGTTCACGCCCGCGATCCCACTCGCCCAACCGCAATCCCACCGTGCCGTCCGCGCGCACCACATACGCCGACGCGATTTCCTGCCGGCCCGCCGCGGTTTCCTGAAAAACGTGCGGGCGTTTCTGCCGTACCTCGCCGCCCGATAGCGCGAATACCAAATCCCCTTCCGCCGATACCGACTGGCCTTTCTGCCCGGTAAAGCGCAGCCGGATCGCCTCGGGACGCGCGCCCGGCTTCACCACAAAATCGTACTCCAACTCGCCGGCGGCATTGCCGTAGAAGACCAGATCGATACCCTTGTGCACCTCGCGGTACCGCACACGTGTATAGTGGGCCACGCCCGTGCGCCACTGCCGGCGGTCACCGCCATGCAGATAGTTCGTGACGCTGGGCAGCATGGCTTCGCCCTCGATCGCCGCACCCTTGTTGCGCGCGCCCAGCAGCTCCAGTTGCAGCGTATCGGCGGCTTGCGCCTTGTGCAATTGCGGCGTTGCGCCGTTGGGAGTCAGCGCCAGCGTCGAGCGCTGCGAGCGTGCCAGGTAACGCACGGGGGAGGGCGCTTGTCCCACGTTCGGTTCAAAGTGAATCTCCGGAGACGGGCGCCAAGGCTGAGGGGCCGCCCACGCCGCAGCCGTAGCCAGCGAAAGAAAGAGCAGTCTTCCCGGCAAATGCATGTTCAGTTTCTCCGCAATCGAGTGATTTGGTACCGCACTGCATCTTTATCAGAAACTACTAGACGATGGCAAAAACAAATTTTGAGTTGCCCCACTTGACAGGCTCACCAATTTGTTCTACAAAATAGAACATGTCACGCGGCGAGTTTCTCGGAGACTTCGAACAGCTCATCCTGCTCGCCGTGTTACGCCTCGATCGTGAGGCGTACGGACTGGGCATTCAGCAGGAGTTATCCGCTCGCGCCGGGCGGGAAGCCTCCATCGGCGCCATTTACACCACGCTCGACCGGTTGGAGCAGAAGCAACTCGTACGCTCAGAACTCGGCGAGTCCACAGCGGAACGCGGCGGGCGCGCCAAGCGTATCTTCACCGTCACGCCTGCGGGCAAAGCCGCGCTGCGGCAATCGATCGGCGCCACTCGCGCCATGGCCGACGGGCTGAAAGGCCTGGGCCTCGCATGAGCGCCGTCGAACGGGTACTGCAGTCACTGGTCACCTCCGCAGCACTCCGCGAGGCGATGCTCGGAGACCTCGCCGAACACGCCGCCGCCCACGGCGCGCCGGCCTTGTGGCGCGAAGTCGGCCGGTCGCTGCCTTCCCTGTTGCGCGCCCGTTTGCTGGAGGCAGATATGCTCGCCACCATCTCGCTGGCACTCATCACGGTCGCGCCGCTCCTGGTCATGGAGCTACTGTG
The DNA here is from genome assembly GCA_016871115.1 of Acidobacteriota bacterium. Lineage (GTDB taxonomy): Bacteria > Acidobacteriota > Terriglobia > Bryobacterales > Bryobacteraceae > VFZP01. The sequence continues at coordinate 8,771 of VFZP01000127.1, read as the reverse complement.
CGCATACACGCTTTCACTGGTCCCGCTCAAAGCTTCCGCCGCGCGGCCCGTCTGGTTCATGCTGACCGTGCCATTGCTGCCGGCTATGCTGGCCACCGTGGCCGCCCGGGCCCGAGCGGGCGCGCCGGCTCTTTGGATGGGCGCGCTGTTCCCCGCCGCGTTACTCGCTTCCTCCGCATTGCCCTGGCCCATCGCCTACCGCGCCTGGGCCGTCTTCATCATTACTTTTGCCGGCCGCCGCAGGCCGAGAAGGATTTCTGCATGATCTGGCTTACTCTTATCGCCGCCGCGCTCGGCGGCGTCGTCGCTCTCGCCGCCGTCACCTTGCTCGTGCTGGGACAGTTCGATAGCTGGCGCCGCCTCGAAGCGTCGATTGAGATCGCGCGCCCGCCCGCGCAGATTTGGCCGTTTATTTATGAAGAGGCCAAGCTCAAGCAATGGGTCACCTGGTTGGTGGAAGCCAAGCCGTCTGCCGAACCCACGCTCGGCGCGCGCGGACGCTGGCTGATGCGCGACGAAAACAACGGCGGCGAGCTGATGCGGATCGACTCAGTCGTGACCGCCATGGAACCGGCGCGGCGCTTGGAAGTAGACCTCGATGTCACGGGCAGTTTCACGGGCCACGGCGAGTAAGAGTTGGTCCCGTCCGGCAATGGCACCAAGGTGATCACACGCCAGCGTTACACCCTCAATCACTGGCTACCCAAACTCATGCTGCCTCTCGTCACCGTCGCCGCCGGGCGCAAACTCAACAGGGATCTCGCGCTGATGAAAAAAGCCGTCGAAGCGAACTGACGGCTACTTCCGCTTGTAGGTGTGCGTGGCAAAATCGAAATCGAACTCCGAACGGTCCGGCGCGGGCGCCACGTTCTTCGCCGGAATCCACTTCGCCATTTCCTGCTTACGGCGCGAGTGCCGCGCCTCGCCGGCTAAGTTCTTATACTCGTTGGGATCCGCGCGCCGGTCATACAGTTCCTCACCGCCATCTGCATACCGGATATAGCGCCATTGCTCATCGATCACCGCGTGGTTGTTCTGTAAGTACGTGCTCACCGTGGGCCGCCACTTCTTCCCGGCGCTCGCCAGCAAAGGCCTGAGCGACGTGCCTTCATTCCGCGGATTCGCCGGCAGCCCGCACAAGTCCACCAGTGTCGGATAGATGTCCAGCAAGCTCACCGGCTGCCGCCGCGCCGTGCCCGCCTGCTTCAGGCCCGCCGCTTCGCCCGCAAAGATCATGGGCACATGCGTTGACCGCTGCCACAACGTGGACTTGTGCCAGTGCTGCTTCTCGCCCAGATGCCAGCCGTTATCAGACCAGAACACAATCACCGTGTTGCGTGCGTGCGGGCTGGCGTCGAGCGCATCGAGCAGACGCCCGATCATGGCATCGGCAAACGTGATGCACGCCATGTACGCCTGAACAGCGTCTTTCCACTTGCCCTCAGCCACAATTCGCTCGTGCTCGTTGCGGCGGAAGGCGGCAAACTTGCGGCCCGCCTCGGGCACGTCATTCAAATCGTCGGCCGGCGAGTCCGGAATCTTCGCATCCCGATACATGTCGAAGTAGTTCTGCGGCGCAAACATCGGGATGTGCGGATGCCACAACCCCACGGCGAGGAAAAATGGCTTCGCATGCGCACGGTTCAGGAACTTCGCGCCGAAGTCCACCGCGCGCTGATCGCCGTACTCGGCCTCGGGCTTGGACAACACGCCCCAATCGAACTCGCCTTGAAACTTCTGCAGTCCATTGAACGGATGGCCCTTCGGCGCGGGAATTTTCTTGTTCCACGGATACCACTCATCGCGCCGGTACCACGGATCGTCAAACTCCTGCAGTTGGAACTCGTCCCACTGGTCCGGCGGATTGAAGCCCGCCACGTGATGAAACACCTTCCCCGCCCCGACCACGTGATAACCGTGCTTGCGGAAGTACATCGGCAGCGTCTCCACGCCAGGCAGCGCCGGCCGCCAGTATTGATCGTTGTCATAAACGCCTGTGGACGACGCGCGCATGCCGGTAAGCAACGCCGTGCGCGACGGGTTGCACAGCGGCGACGCGCAATGGGCGCCGGCAAACAACACGCCGCGCTTGGCCAGCCGGTCGATGTTGGGCGTCTTGATCGTCGGGTGGCCCAGGCAGCCCACCCAGTCATTCATGTCGTCCACCGAGATGAACAAGACATTGGGACCCGCGGCGGGGGCGGCATACGCAGCCGCAGCCGCGGCCGAACCGAGAAACGAGCGGCGAGAAAGCATCCCCGATAGTGTAGCCCGCTAGAATGAGGAAACCATGGCCGCCATCGCCGCCGAACGCTACGCCGCCAGAACGCCTCGCTCAGCGGAGCTCTATCGTCAGGTATGCGCAGTGCTGCCCAGCGGCATCGCGCACGTGGCCCGGTATCTGGAGCCGCACCCGCCCAGCATGGACCGCGCAGTGGGAGCACACAAGTGGGACGTGGACGGCAACGAATACGTCGACTACTTCGGTGGCCATGGCGCGCTGCTGCTCGGCCACAACCACCCCGCCGTCATGGAGGCCGCCTCTGCGCAACTCGCCCGCGGCGTCCACTGCGGCGCCTCGCATCCGCTCGAAGTGGAGTGGGCCACGCTCATCCAACAGATGATTCCGTGCGCTGAAAAGTGCGCTTCACGGTCACCGGCACCGAGGCCACCCATCTCGGCATCCGCCTCGTGCGCGCCTTCACGGGTAAACCCGTGGTGATTCGCTTCGCCGATAACTTCCGCGGCTGGCACGATCACGTTTCGTTCCCCGCCACCGGCGCAGCCCCCGGCATTCCGCAAGGCGTGCAGGACGGCATGCTGGTATTACCGCCCGGAGACATCGAAGCCATACACGCGGCGCTCACCACGCGCAGCGACATTGCTGCTGTGATGGTCGAGCCCACCGGCGCATCCCTCGGCCACGCGCCGCTTCCCGCTGGCTTCCTCGCACGACTGCGCACGCTCACCACCGCCCACGGCGCGCTGCTCTTCTTTGACGAAGTGATCAGTGGCTTCCGCTGCTCGCCCGGTGGCGCCCAGCAGTTCTACGGCATCACCCCGGATCTCGCCTCGCTCGCCAAAATTGTCGCGGGCGGATTCTCCGTCGCGGCGCTCGCTGGAAAAGCCGGGATCCTCGCCGCGCTCGACTACCGCAAAACCGGCGCCGGCGCGATCGTCTCGCCGCGCGTGATGCACCAGGGCACCTACAACGCCAGCCCGGTTTCCGCCGCCGCCGGCATCGCCACGCTCAAGATCATTCGCGATACCGGCGCCATTGCGCGCGCCAACCACACCGCCGCCGCCCTCCGCGCAGGCATGAACGCCGCCATCGCCCGTAAAGGCATCAACTGGTGCATCTACGGCGAGTTTTCAGACTTCCGCATCTACGCCGGCGCGCCGGGCGAAACGGCCACGGTGGATGCCATCTACTCGGGCGCGATTCCCGCCGCGCGGCTCAAAGGCGGCATGTCTGCGGAGCTCATCCAGCAACTTCGCTGCGGGTTGCTCAGCGAAGGCGTGGACATCGCCGGCTGGCCCGGCGGACTGACCTCGTGCACGCACTCGGACGCAGGCGTGGAACGTACCGTCGCCGCCTTCGCCGCGGCTCTTGACATGATGGGCGAAGAGGGAGTTCTCTAGACAGACCATGAATCGCAGGAATTTCATCTCACTGACAGCTGCCGCGGCCGCCTCTACGGCGGCTCCTCCGCCGGTCGAACAGTTCACGGTCTGGAGAGCCGGCGAAGGCGGCTACTTCAGCTATCGCATTCCCGCGCTACTCGCCACGCGGAAAGGCACGCTGCTCGCTTTCGCCGAGGCCCGCAAGAACTCCCGGTCCGACACCGGCGACATCGACATGGTGGTGAAGCGAAGCGAAGATCAGGGACGCACCTGGTCCGCCCAGCAGGTGTTCGCCGATCAGGGCGCCAACACCATCGGCAATCCCTGCCCCGTGCAAGACCGCTCCACGTCCACCATCTGGATGCCGCTCACCGCCAACCCCGGCGACCTCGCCGAGCGCGAGATCGAAAAGAACTCGCAGCGCGGCACGCGCACAGTGTGGATGACGTATTCTAAAGACGACGGGCGCATCTGGGCCACGCCGTACGAAATCACCAACATCGCGAAGGACCCCGGCTGGGGCTGGTACGCCACCGGGCCAGGTAACGCCATCCAACTCCGCAGCGGCCGCATGGTGGTTCCTTGCGACCATCGCCGGTTCGCCGCCCAGGCCCGGCACTCGCACATCGTGTACTCAGACGATCACGGCAAGACCTGGCAACTTGGCGGCAGCGCTCAACCAGAAACCAACGAGTGCGCAGTAGTGGAGTTGAGCGATGGCTCACTGCTGCTGAACATGCGCAGCTACGCCGGACGCAACCGACGCGCGCTCGCGCGATCCACCGACGGCGGACTCACCTGGACGGACGCAGGCTTCGACGAGCAACTGATCGAACCTGTGTGCCAGGCCAGCTTGATCCGCTTTGACCGCCGCCATCTGCTGTTTTCCAATCCCGCCAGCAAGAAGCGGGAACGCATGACGGTCCGCGTCAGCCGCGACGACGCGAAGACCTGGAGCAGCGGCCTGGTGCTGCACGAGGGCCCCGCGGCGTACTCGTCGCTGGCCGCTCTCAAGCGTGGATGGGCGGGGTGTCTTTACGAGCGCGGCGAAAAGTCCTCTTACGACACCATTGCCTTCGCCAAGTTCCGCATCGATCGCGTGTGATCGCCAACCCGCCAGAGCCCTACCGGTTGACGATCGGCCGCAGCGGACGCCAGTACATGTTGCGATACGCTACCGGACCATGATCGCCCCGCAGCATCAGCGGATTCATCGCCGCCTCGGGCAGATTCATGTGCGCGCGCGTCGGCCCTTCGAGTTCCACGTCCTTTCTGTACGCTCAGCCCGTTGTGCAGCACCCGCACGAAACGCGCGTTCTCCGTCTTCTTGCCCGGCGCGTCGAAGCGCGGCGCGCGAAACCAGATGTGGAAACTCTGCCACTCGCCCGCGCGGCGCGACGCATTGCGCGACGGCGCCGACCCGCCCACGCCCTTGTTGTCGATCCAGCGATGGTAAACCCCGCCGCAGTCGCTCGTCTTCATCGGCTCGCTCGACCCGTAGCTGTCAAACACCTGGAGCTCGTACAGCCCGTGCAGGTACACGCCCGAGTTCGACCCCTTCGGGATCATGAACTCCACGTACAGCTCCGTGTCCCCAAACTTCTCCGTCGTCACGAAGTTCGCCGGCCGCCCGGTTGGCCCGTTCAACATTGTCCCGGCAGGGGCCGGAATCCCGCGCAAGCAGGTGGGGCCCAGAAGGCGCTCCCACACAACACCCCGCACCGTCAGCCAGTCGCTGGGCTTGCCGTCCTGCGGCTGCCACCCGGCGAGATCGCGGCCATTCTGCAGAGAACGCCATCCATCTTCAATGAGATACGGAGCATCGCCATGGGCCTCACCATCGTTCAATTCCGGTACAACTGTTTGCGAGACCACAATCCCTTGTGTCGCGGCCACCAGCGAGAGCGCCAAAAATATCTTGGGGATTGACATCGTTTTCAGTATACGCTCCCCCGTCCTGGGGCCGCCGCCCCCTTTTGAGGCCCCATGTATTGATTGGTCCACCCCCCCCCCGCTTTAATAAAGATAGAGGAGGTCCTGTGGAAATCTGGCGGAAGACCCAAAACAAGAACGACAGACTTTGTAACTTGTTAACGCCGCATATAGATATAGTTCTTGACGAGACACAACCTATTGGGGCATCATGGCGACTGCACTCCCCCCCGAGGCTAAGGAAAAAGTACTAATGGGACAGCTTACCGTCGATTTCACCTCGCGCGCCCACGACATGAAGCGTTCGCTCGCCGCAGCCGAACGCTCTGGTGTTTCGTTTCCGCGCTATTTCACCGCCCGGCTGGAAGCCGGCAAGACCCCGTATGACGAATTGAACTGGGAAGTCCGCACGGCGTCCATCGGAAACGACAAGGGCACGACAATCTTTGAACAGCGGGACATCGAAGTGCCCGCCGACTGGTCGCAAACCGCCACCAATATTGTCGCCAGCAAGTATTTCCACGGCAAAATGGGGTCACCCGAGCGCGAACACAGCGTGGCCCAACTGGTGCATCGCGTTGTCGACACCATTGCCGACTGGGGGAAAGCCGGCCGCTACTTCAAGACTTCGGAAGACGGCGAGAACTTCCGCAACGAACTGGCGCATTTGATGCTCACGCAGAAGTGCTCGTTCAACTCGCCCGTATGGTTCAACGTGGGAGTGCGCCAGGAGTCGCGCGGGTACGGCTGGTACTACGACGAATCGCAGCAGACGGTGCTGAAGCTCGAACGCGGGGTCGACCGGCCGCAATGCTCAGCCTGCTTCATCAACGCTGTAGGGGACTCGCTGGAGGCAATTCTTGATCTCGCCAAGACCGAAGGCATGTTATTCAAATTCGGCTCCGGCACGGGCACCAACCTGTCGGCGCTGCGCGAGGAAGACGCGATCCTCTCCGGCGGCGGCCGCGCCTCCGGTCCCTTGAGCTTCATGCGCGGCTTCGACGCCTTTGCCGGCGTCATCAAGTCCGGCGGCAAGACGCGCCGCGCGGCCAAGATGGTGATCCTCAACGCAGAGCACCCGGACGTTGAGAAGTTCATCTGGTGCAAAGCCAAGGAAGAGAAGAAGGCGCACACGCTCATCGAGGCCGGCTACGATTCCTCGCTCGACGGCGAAGCCTACTCCTCCATCTTCTTCCAGAACGCCAACAACTCCGTGCGCGCCTCGGACGACTTCATGCAAGCCGTCGTCGAAGACCGCGACTGGTGGACGAAGTCCGTCTTCAACAACCAGCCCGTTAAGCGCTATCGCGCCCGCGATCTGATGAAGTCGCTCGCCGAAGCCACCTGGCAGTGCGGCGACCCGGGCATGCAGTTTGACGCCACCATCAACCGGTGGCACACGTCGAAGAACACGGCGCGCATCAATGCGTCCAACCCGTGCTCGGAGTACATGTTCCTTGACGATTCGGCCTGCAACCTGGCGAGCTTCAACCTGATGAAGTTCCTCGGTCCGGATGGCCAGTTCGACATCGAAGCGTTCCGCCATGCCGTGGACACGCTGATCGTGGCGATGGAGATCATCGTCGAAAACGCCAGCTATCCCACCGAACGCATCGCGCGCAACTCGCGCGACTATCGCCCGCTCGGCCTCGGCTACGCCAACCTCGGCGCGCTGCTGATGGCGCAGGGGATCGCCTACGATTCGAACGAAGGCCGCAACTACGCCGCGGCGATCACGTCGATCCTCTGCGGCCAGTCGTACCTCACCAGCGCGCGTGTGTCCGAAGCCGTCGGGCCCTTCCCGGGCTACGCGATGAACGAAGCGCCGTTCCTCGAAGTGATCCGCATGCATCGCGACGCGGTACCGAACATCGATTCGCGCGTGGTCCCGCAGCCCATGTTCGAAGCCGCGCGCCGCTGCTGGCACGATGCGTACGAAAATGGCCGCATCAACGGCTACCGCAACGCGCAGGCCACCGTCATCGCGCCCACCGGCACCATCGGCTTCATGATGGATTGCGACACCACCGGCATTGAGCCTGAACTGGCGCTGGTGAAGTACAAGAAGCTCGTCGGCGGCGGCGTGATCAAGATTGTCAACAACACCGTGCCGCAAGCGCTCATCAAGCTCGGATACACGCCCGAGCAGGTGGAGGCGATCGTGCAGCACATCGATTCCACCGGCACCATCGAAGGCGCGCCGCACATCAAGGAACATCACCTGCCGGTGTTCGATTGCAGCTTCCGCGCGCAGAACGGCACGCGCACCATTCATCACATGGGCCACATCCGCATGATGGCCGCCGTGCAGCCGTTCATCTCGGGCGCGATCTCGAAGACCATCAACATGCCGACCGAATCCACCGTCGAGCAGGTGATGGACGCCTACATCGAAGGCTGGCGCTTGGGCCTGAAGGCGATTGCGATTTATCGCGACGGCTCAAAGATGGTGCAGCCGCTCAACACCGCGAAGGACAAGGAGAAGAAGGCTGCGGCGGCAACCGCCGCGCCCGCCGCTACTCCTGCGGTCATCGAGAAGGTGGTGTACCGCCCGCAGCGGCGCAAGCTGCCCGACGAACGCCTGTCGATCACGCACAAGTTCTCGATTGCCGGCCACGAAGGCTACTTCACCGTCGGCATGTTCGAGGACGGCACGCCTGGCGAGTTGTTCATCACCATGGCCAAGGAAGGCTCAACCATCTCTGGTCTCATGGACAGCTTCGCCACGGCGATCAGCTACGGCCTGCAATATGGCGTGCCACTGAAGTTCTACGTGGACAAGTTCGCCCACGTGCGCTTTGAACCGAGCGGCTGGACCGGAAACAAGCAGATCCCGTACGCCAAGTCAATCATGGATTACATCTTCCGCTGGATGGGCGCGAAGTATCTCGGTCCTGAATACGGCAACTCGGAAGTGGACAACTCCGGCACGCAGGTGCTGAAACCCACTGAACCCGAAGCGCAGCAAACGCTGCAGTTCACCCCCGTCGTCGCCGACGCTCCGATTTGCTCGGAGTGCGGCAGCATGATGGTGGTAAACGGCTCCTGCTACAAGTGCGAGAACTGCGGCGGGACGAGCGGGTGCAGCTAACGGCTGCTCCCTAGTGTTCTGTAAGTGAATTGCATTTAAATAACGGCGGAACTGTGCCATGCTTAGCCATGGCACGCCCTGTCTCAACCATCGAGCTCACTCCAGAAGAGCGATCCACGCTGCG
>VFZP01000126.1 GCA_016871115.1 Acidobacteriota bacterium | reverse complement strand
AATCGCCACCTAAGGGTCGACGCAAAAACAACTACTCAGTCGTAGTCGTACTTGGATCAATTGAGCAGCCCAGTCACTCCTGCGCCGCTCGGGGTCGTTGACGCTGTAGACCCAGTAATCATTACATCCAGACGCATTGAGAGTGCTCGCCTGGCCCTGTTTTCGTTATGGTATAGTTCCGAGTGTAGACCCCCATCTATCGGAACTATAACATTATGCGACCCCTCTCCTTCGATCCCCAACTCCTCCGCAAACACCTGCTTCGCCACAAAATTGCTACTCTCCCTGAACTCAAACAGGCCCTCGGCACCTCCGCCAGCCTCACCGTCTTTCGCAAACTCAAACTCCTCGACTACTTGTCCAGCTATACTCATCGCGGCCGCTACTACGCGCTCCGTGAAGCGGTCCGCTTCGACGAGGCCGGCCTCTGGTCCCACGATGCCGTTTGGTTTTCTCGGCACGGCACGCTCGTCGCCACCATTCAAGCCTTCATCAACCAAGCTCCGCACGGATGGTTTGCCGACGAACTGGCCGAGGCACTCCATGCCGAGGTCCAGGATCCCCTCCACGATTTGGTTCAGGCTGGACGTTTGCACCGGAACGAAGTCGCCGGGCGTTTTCTTTATACCGCCGCCGATCACAGACAGTCCCAAGATCAACTCCGCGCCAGACAAACGGCGAGCGCCGTGCCGCTAGTGGCAAACGCCTCCGCGCTCCAGGTTTCTCCGGACGAACTCAAGGCCGCCATACTGCTGTTCTACAGTCTGCTGGACGAGCAGGAACGCCGCCTGTTCGCCGGCCTGGAATCCATCAAACTGGGACACGGCGGCGATACGAAACTCGCTGCCTTCCTTGGCTTGGATCCGCACACCGTGGCCCGCGGGCGCCAGCAACTGCTCGATCAAACCGTGACTCTGGGGCGGACCCGCCGCGCGGGCGGTGGACGCAAGCTGGTGGAAAAAAAACTGCCGATATCGTGACGCTGATCGAGTTCCTGCTCGAATACGACACCGCCGGAGATCCCATGACGGGCCTGAAGTGGTCCCGGCGCACCACCGCGAAGATCGCGATCGCGCTGACGGACTTCGGCGTGGTGGTCAGCGCGAATACCGTGGCCCGTCTGCTGCATCAGATGGGCTACTCGCTACGGGTCAATCACAAGCAGCTTGCCACCAGCCACAGCCCCGACCGCAACGATCAGTTCCGCTATCTCTTCGATCTGCGCGATCAATTCCAGCGCCAGGGGATTCCCATCATCAGCGTGGATACCAAGAAGCGCGAACTGGTCGGCCCTTTCAAGAATGCCGGGGCTCGCTGGGATCTTGCTCCTCGCCGGGTCAACGATCACGACTTTCGCTCCGATGCCACTGGGGTCGCCATCCCCTATGGCATCTACGACGTACTCGCCAATCGAGGTTCTGTCATGGTGGGCGTCTCGCATGACACGCCCGCCTTCGCCGCTCACGCGATTGCTCATTGGTGGGACCAGGAGGGATCGCTCCGCTATCCGCGCGCGCGTAGACTCCTCATTCTGGGCGACACCGGCGGCAGCAATGGCTATCGATGCCGCGCCTGGAAAACCGAACTCCAGTCCCAACTGGCTGATTCACGCGGGCTCACACTCACCATCGCCCACTACCCGACGGGGGCTTCGAAATGGAATCCCATCGAGCACCGGCTCTTCTCGGAGATCTCCAAAAACTGGGCCGGTGAACCGCTCGACAGCTACCAAAAGATCCTCCGCTTCATTCGCTCGACCAAAACGAAAACAGGCTTGGCGGTCACCGCGCATCTGGACCGTCACAACTATCCAACTGGCATCGCCCCGACTCCCGAACAACTCCAAGTCCTGAAAGTGAAGCCGCACGAAATCTTGCCCAGGTGGAACTACACGATCTCACCCAATCTGTGAAATTGTTTTTGCGCCGACCCTAAGCTCAGGGAAAAGCAGAGAGAGCTCGCCCTTTCGCGCACCCATGCAAGTTTTGTCCCACTACGGCGCCGGCAGGCCGTCTATCGCCGAATCCGTCTGCGTCGTTCTACTTCTGCTGGCGATGGGAGTGGTGCTCGTCCAACTCGCCAGGGAAACAGGTGTCACCGTGGATGAGCCGAGTCATGTGTTGTCGGCACATCTGTACTGGCAAGGACGCGACACGCTCGAACCGGGAGACATGCCGCCGCTGATCAAGATCATGGGAGGCTGGGTGCCCGGGAGGCTTGGCTTACGTCTACCGCCTTCGGACCATCCGGCGTGGGATTCGAATCACGAATGGCACGTGTCCTTGCAAATGATGTACAGCCTCGGTAGAGAGGAAATCCGGCGGATCTTCTTTTGGACCCGGTTGCCGCTGATTGCGTTTCCGTTGGCAACCGCGGCGCTGCTGTGGTGGTGGGCGCGTCAGTTGTTTTCACCGGCGGGCGGACTCCTGGTGGCTGCCGTGTTTGCTCTATCTCCCAACGTGTTGGGCCATGGCGCCCTGTTCAAGAACGACTTGGCCGCCACGTTCGGACATCTGGCCTTCTGGTACGCAGCCTGGAGGTATTGGCGCTCGCCGAGTCTCACTCGCGCCGCAGCTTGGGGAGGCGCGCTGCTATTGGCCTTGCTGGCGAAATTCTCTTTGCTGATCCTTGCCCCGTTGGCGGGCATCATTCTGTTGATGCGGGCCTCGACGCCGGGCCGGCCGTCTTTCGCCACCTCCCTGAAATCGGCGTTACTCGCCGGATGCATTGTTTACGCTGGCGTCATCGCGGCCTGGCAAGGATCCGTGGGCAGGCCATCGGAGTCTGATCTGGCTGGCTGGCGTCAAAACCGCGCCGTACCCGGTTGGGTCAGCCTCCCGGTGAGTGCGGCCGCATCGCTTCTGCCGGCACCTCCACGCCTTTGGCAGGGCGCGATGTCGCTGGTGCAGTCCAACGGGGAAACGGGGCCGGTCTATTTGTTTGGGCGGCTCCACGAGCGGGGCCATCCGCTCTACTTCGCCGTGGCCTTGGCGGTCAAGTTGCCTATCGCGGCCCAGATCTTTATCCTGAGCGGGATCGCGATGTTCTTGTGGAGCCTTTGGCGTCAGCGGACGGAGCTACACGATCTGCTTTGGGCCGGACCGGGGCTCCTTTACCTCCTCCTGGCGTCTCTGTCCAACCTCCAACTCGGCGTGCGTCTGGTTCTTCCGGCGCTTCCGTTTTTTTTCCTCTTCGCGGGACAGTGGCCCAAGCTGACCTCGCGATGGAGAGCGGCCGCACTCGCTCCAGTCCTCCTGCTGGGCTGGATGGCTTGGAGAGCGGCCGCAACTTACCCCCACTACCTTTCCTTTTTCAATAGCTGGATTGGCGGACCGGAGAACGGTCTTCAGGTGCTATCGGATAGCAACATAGACTGGGGGCAGGATATTCCACGCTTGGCCCGTTATGTAGAGGAACAAAACATCCCCCACATCCGGCTGGCGTACTTTGGCACGGACAATCCGTATGCCTACCTCACCGATGCCCGGCTGGAGACCATTGCTCCGCCATGGAACGAAGCCTTGGCCCAGGGGGAGCGATTCCTGCCGCAACCGGGCTACTATGCCGTCAGCGCTACCTTGCTTACCGGCCAATACTTTGCGCCCAAATACAGGGACTATTACGAAGCTTTTCGGGAGATGAAGCCGGTGGCCAAGGCCGGCTACTCGATTTTCATTTACCGCGTACCTTAGACACCGAGGACGCCGGCATTTCGGGGTCCGGCTGGCTGAATACAATCTCCCAATCCGAGAACCCTCGCACGAATAACCGTGGCCGCTGGCCTGCCACTCGGTCTGTCTCTCCGGGGCCTGTGCCCTGGACCTGCGGATACCACTCTCCCGCTCCGATCAGGATCTCGGGAGCGGGCCATGACTCCGGTTTCGAGAGGTCTTTGCTGAAGGAGATGAAGACCCCTGCCTGGGGCCAGCCCGGCGTGCAGCAACTGCGGTTCAGTAGCATGACAAACTGGTTCAAGTAAGTGTTCCAGTGCACCGCCGGGCCCCAATAGGAGTCCGCCTCGGAACTGCGCCAGTCAGCCTGAGCGGGAAAGACCGGCGTCACCCGGCCGCCTAGACCCGGTTGATTCCATTCCCCGGCGTGGTGCTTCCAGACGGCGCCGGCCGGAGAGTAACGCCGGTCGGCTCGCATGCGTGCCACCGCGACTCCCTGCTCGGCCACATCGCCGTCATATGTGGAGAAGAAGAAATAGAAGTGATCGTCGGCCGGGTTGTGGATCACCGTGAAGTCGCCATGGCCTCCGGCGAAGTAGCCGTTCTTCGCCGAGCAATCGGGCGGATGGCCAGACTCGAGGACAAAGCCGAGATCGGTCATCGAGCGTCCGCCATCGAAGGAGACCGCTGCGCCAATCCTGGGTACCGCGAGCCCGGGACAGATGCCGGTCACCTCGTGGTGGTACCAGAGAAAAAGCGTGCCGTCGGCATCCTCCCAGACTGACTCGACCCACAGTGGCTCGGGGCTCCCGCTCAGTTGCACCGGGCGCGATTCGTTCAGTTGGAATGCCTCCGGGCCGGCATTCAACAGCGGCGTTCCGGAAGAACTGAAAGCGTGATACCGGCCATCTCGCCAAAAGACCGGCGTATTGGAGTCCACCAGCGTTGCCAATCGCACCGGTTCCACGGGCCTGAGTTCGAAGGTCTGCCCGAAACACGCATACGCCGGAATGAGTAGAATTGCGAGTCTCAACAAGGCTCCAGTATTGGAGATTCAAACCGGACGCGCGCCGTTACCACCAAATACAGAAAACCCAGTATCGACTTCTCAGTTGCGTTGTTTCCACCATACTGAGGATGAACTGGCGCCAGTTTCCGGCTTCCTGGCCAAGCCGATGGCTCGTCTGGCTGGCCATGGCCGTGGCGGTGGTTGTCTATGCGCCTTTCCTGAACCTGCCGCTCCTCTCTGACGACTACCTGCAACTGCATCTGGCGCAGCGGTTTATCCCTGTTTCAGGATGGTGGGAGCTTGCTCAGGATCCGCTGTACCGGTCGCGGGCCACTTCTCTGATCTTGTCCTACCTGACGCTGCTTGCCGTTGGCTTTTCACCGGTGGCCATGAACGCTACGGGAGTGTTGTTGCACGTTGCCAACGTCCGGTTGTTCTATGGCCTCAGACATTCGCCGCTGGTGGGCCGCCGCGTGGCCGCGCTCGGTGCCGTGGTTTTTGCCGCCCGCGAGAGGCACCACGAAGCGGTTATCTGGTATGCGGCCCTGCCTGAACTGCTCGTGATCGGCTTCGCACTCGGGGCCGTCGGCCAATGGATACTCTGGCTTCGGTCTCGCTCAGGAGCGTTTGACCGGCGCTGGTGGGCATCGTTCCTGCTATTTGTTGGCGCTCTCCTGTCCAAGGAGTCCGCCGTGGCCATCGTGCCGCTGCTGGCGGTCTTTGCGTGGCCATACCGCCATGCAGGCGTGGCTTGGAGGAAGGCGGGGTTGCCTTTTGCTGCGGTAGCGGCCGTCGATGTCGCGCTCATTTTTTCCGGGGCCGGCGGGAACCAGCACTTTCAGGACGGCACGTTTTCGCCCGGTTTTGCCGCTCTGATCACGCTGGTGAACAGCGCTGCACGGGGGCTTTGGATTTGGGGAACGCTCTCGCTCGTGGCGTTGTTGGCCCTTGCGCGCCACCAGCGGCGGGTGCGCTGGCTGGTCGCGGCGAGTGCGGCGTGGGTAGTGTTTACGCTCCTGCCGTATGGTTTTGTTTCTTACATGCCGCGGATTCCCAGCCGGCACCACTATTTCGCGTCCGTTGGGTTTTCACTCATGATCGCTGCCGCGTTGTTGGCGCTCACACGGCTCGATCGCCTACGGGTGCTCGCGCCCGCCCTGGCCGTGGTGTTCGCCCTCCACAACACCGGCTACCTTTGGCTCGTGAAACGGCAGGCATTCCGGGAACGCGCCGAACCGTTTGAGGTCTTGGTAGACCGCGCGGCTCTGGACCGGCCCGGTCCGCTGCGCGTTTCGTGTTTCCCCGTTTCGCTCGATGAGGCTCGACGGGCCTTGTTTTTCCGGGTATCCGCACCGGTCGAGATTGTCGATGCCGCTCCGGGCGAGCCCGCCGATGCAAGCTTCTGCGAGACGCGGTGAAATCAGAACATCAGCTTCAGGCCCCACTGCATGATGCGCATTGGATTCCGCAGGCCCCGCACCTCGCCCATGCGCGTGCCGTCCGGCGTGAGTTGATTGACGTTGGTGAAGCCAATGCCGCCGGGATCTCCGTAGAAGGGTGTGTTAGTGGAGTTGATCGCCTCCCAGCGGAACTGCACATTGAACCGCTCCCTAAACGGGAAGTTCTTGAACATCGAGAAGTCAAGGTTCCGCTGGCCCGGGCCGGTCAGCACGTTGTAGCCAAAGGTACCGAACCGGCACAGGTCCTGGCGGTTGGGAATATTGCAGGTCACACGGGAGAACGCCAGCGGGTTGTACCATTGGGCGCGGCTGGGATTTGACAGCCGCGGTTCACTTGTCTGATCCGGACGGACCGGCCCACCGGTATTCAAATCGCCGCCCTGATTCACATTGAACGGAAACCCTGTGCGAAGAGACAGAATGCCGTTGGATTGCCAGCCGCCCAGGAAGAAGCGCACCGGGCCCTTCAGGCGCTGCCCCGGCAACTCCCACACGAAGTTTGCCACCATGTTGTGCCTCTGGTCGAAGCGAAAGCGCCCGCGGCTGCCCTTGCGGTCGAGCGGATCCTGGAAAGATACGCCCTCCTGCCCGCCGTTCTCGCCGTCGCCGTGCGACTTCGAGAGGGTGTAAGAGAGGCCGGCGGCGAGCCCTTTCATGAAGCGGCGTTCCAGCTTGGCCTGCAGGCCGTGATAAAAGCTTTCGCCGTATGAGTCGATGTACCGGATCGTGCTCAGAGTCTGCACGCCCAGCGCGGCCACCGCGGGATCGAAGAACTGCCGGAAGGGCCGGCGCGCCTGCACGTTCGTGTCCGGCGAGGGCGTCGGCTGGTTGTAGTTGCCGATGGAGTTTCCCGAATGTGTGCCCTTGGACCCGACGTAGCCCACGGTCAGCGCGGCGTTGAACGGCAACTCGCGCTGGATATCGAAGCTCCACTTCCACACGCGCCCGTGTTTGTAGTCGGGCGGAACATAGTTCAGCGCCACGGGCCTGGGGGCGGCGGCCACCCCGGCGCCTTGCAGGAACGGGTCGCTCAGAGTCAGCACGGGTTGCCCAGGCCGGAACCGGCGCAACTGAATGGGCACTTCGGTACCCATGCCTCCGATCACGTTGATGGTCTGTGCCACGTCCGTGACGGAGTTGAAGATCAACGAGCCGGACTTGGGCGGCATCAAATTGAAGATGGTCCACGTGTTCAGGTGATTGATGTTGTCGAAAAGACCCGCGCCCGTCCGGAAAACCCACTTGGTAGTGGGCCGGAAAGTGATGCCCAACCGGGGCATGAAGTAGTTCCGCGCCGGGAACAGCGGAATCGCTCCGGCCCCGCCCAGCGCCACCGGGGCAATCGCCGGAATGCGCGCCCCGCCGGGAATCTGATAGCCGGCTCCGCGGCCTGTAATCCCGGCGCCGTCGCCGGGGAAGTCCAGTGTGCGCCAAAGGCCCTTTGAGTCGTAGGGCGCGCCGATGTAGTCCCACCGCAGCCCGCCGCTGATCGTCATGCGCGGGCTCACTTTCCAGTCGTCATGGAAATAGCCGCCGGCGCGCGTGTTGCGGGGGAACGTCAGCGGCAGTCCTTCCGGCGAGGTCGATGAGTTCGGCAGACCCAGCAGGAACGAAGCAAAGGCCAAACCCGATTCATTCCCGCTGAATCCCAGCGCGCCCTCTTCCACATTCGCGGCGCCGCGCTCCATGGTGATGTAGTAAACTTCCGCGCCCAGCTTCAGGTTGTGTTTGCCTCGGAAGATCGACAGGTGATTGCCCGCCTGCACCGTGTCCATGTTGTCGTAGCCGTTGCCGTTCGTGTTT
Source organism: Acidobacteriota bacterium (assembly GCA_016871115.1). Lineage (GTDB taxonomy): Bacteria > Acidobacteriota > Terriglobia > Bryobacterales > Bryobacteraceae > VFZP01. The sequence continues at coordinate 7,064 of VFZP01000126.1, read as the reverse complement.
TCGCCAACCGGAAACGGCAGTCCGTTCAAACGGGGCAGCCCGTGCTCACGCGGCGTCAACTTGCGGCCGCCATCGGAGAAAACGCGAAATTGCCCGATACCCAGCGAGTCCATGTCGAACGACGTGTTGTCGGTCCGGGGGTTCGCCGTGATGTCGTCGGAGATGTTGAAGCCGAAACGCAGTTCGTTGATCATCGAGGGGCTGAAGGTGTGAATCCATTGCGTGGCGAGATTCGTCACCGCCGACTTGACGAAGACCGGCAGGTTCGGATTGATGTTGTTGCGCGTGAGATTCGAGCGATCCCATGCCAGACGCCCGAAAACACGGTCGTTCGAACTGAAGTTGTGGTCGACACGGGCAAAATAGGTGTGGGCATTTACCGGCTGTGGCACCGCGGCCGTGGCGTTGAAGTCAAACGGGTCCGGTTGGCGAAACTGCGGCGTGGGAACGTAAGTATTGAGAATGTTCCGGGCGCCCGGGTGAATCCGCGAGGCTGGGAGGATGTTGTTCGGAAACGGAAGACCCGTATTAGCGTCGAAAACGATGGTGGGGTTACGCAGCCTTCCGGTGCCGCCAATAGGAGTGGGCCCGACGATTTCAGAGAAATTGCCGCGGCGGAACGGCTCAATCACGAAGTCGGCGTTTTGTACGGCGGCAACCCGGTCCAGCCGGTGCTCCATGTTGAACGCCCAGAATGTGCGATTCTTGCCGCTGTAAATCTTGGGCAGCGTAACCGGACCGCTCAGCACGAAGCCGAACTGGTTGCGCCGGAGCGGATTCTGTTTGAGCCGCTCCAGGTTGGCCGGGCGCTCGAAGTTCAGGAAGTAGTGCTCGGCGTCGAAGATGTTGTTTCGCAGAAACTCGAAAAATGTCCCGTGCAGCGTGTTCGTGCCGCTCTTCATCGTGATCTGGACGTTGGCGCCGCCGCCGAAGCCATATTCGGCCGTGAAAGCGTTGGTCTGAATCTTGAATTCCTCAATCGCTTCGATAGAAGGCACGAAGTTGGTGATGTTAATACGGGGGTCTTTGGCATCCACCCCATCGAGCGAAACCACCTGAAACGTCTCCCGCTGGCCGTTGGCCGACACCGAGAATCCGGAACCGGGAATGGGGAAGCCGCCCATGCCGTCGCCCCGCCCCGTACGTTCGCCGAATTGCACTCCCGGAATCAGCACGGCCAGACCCACCATGTTCCGCCCGTTAATGGGCAGATCGATGATGCGCTTGTTCTCAATGACGCCGCCCACCGTCGCGTTTTCGGTGTTGAGTTGGACCGAATTGGCGGACACCTCCACCGACTCGGTCACCGCGCCAACCTCGAGTTTGAAGTCCTGGCGAACTTGCGCGGACGTCTCAACGCGAATGTTCCGTACCGTTTCCGCCTTGAAGCCCTGCATTTCGACGCGTACTTCGTAATTCCCGACCAGAATCAACGGGAAGTTGTACAGACCTGCTGTGTTGGTTTCCGCGGTCTGTGCGACGCCGGTGCCTGTATTGGTGGCCGTGACCTTCGCGCCCGCCACCACCGCGCCCGACCCGTCTTCCACCAGACCCTGGATGGATTGACTCGATTGCCCGAGGGCGATCGCCGATAGCAGGCCAAACATCCCAAAGCGCTTCAAACCATTGCCCATGATCAATTCCTCCCAAAACGAGGCACCCACCGCGTGGAGAGTTTATGACCGTGGGCAGCGGAGCGCCATACGGGGATTTCTGTACAGGCGCGACCACGGTCAATAAGTTAATTGCAACTGTAGGCGGAACAGTCCTCCTTTCTGGCGGTTGTTCGGCGTGCGCGCATCCTCGTACGTACGGTCGGACCGGGGTATTGCGCCAGGATCTCCAAATACTGGTTCTTCTGCCACTCTACGCCGAAGTCAAGAGCGCGCACCAGATAGCTGCGCGCATCGAGTTCGTTTCTTCTTGCCGCCGCTGTAGTATTGGTACTTGACCAAAGGAATGAGAGAGCGCCCTTCGCCGAGCCGCCTGAGAAAATTGCCTTGCGCATAGCCGCCCAGCACTTGCGCTTGGCGGATTCGCGGGCTACCTGTCCAAGGAAGCGGTGAGCAATACACCCAGTTGCAGCGGTAAACATCCACCACAAACGTATCGAGCCCGATGATCTTCAGCTTCGGAGCCGCGGCGGAAAGCATGGCCGGTCCGGCCAGCAGCGGAAAGAAATGACTACGAGAAATCATGCGACTACGAAGTAGTGACCTTGGAACAAGGAATTCAGGCAGCGTGAACAGGGTGTACCCCGTTTTCGCCTTTCGCCGCCAGCGGCGCCGACATCCGTTTGGAAGACGCGTTGAGATCTTCGGCTGGATTCAGATCCGGCGCGCAGGCCGAAAACCACGTGTTCGGGCACAGTTTCGAACACAGTTGCCGTCTTGCACCTCGGAAAACCCTCTGAAACACATGCTCGAAACGCAGGCGCTCATCTAGACTACTTGTATGTTGTTGATTCTGATGGTGGGCGCGCACGGACTCGAACCGTGGACCTCCTGCGTGTGAAACAGGCACTCTCGTCAACCGCGAACTGCTACCGCAGGTTCCCTGCACCAAAGGCCGCTTGGTTGGGCAGCCTCCACTCAAAGTCTACTCGTTCCATTCGCAGGCACACTCCTTGAACGGAACTGGCGAGCGGGCCAGGCTGTGGGCCGCCGTGCTCGAACAGTTCACCTGCGTCGACCGCCTGGACCTGCTGACGGCGCTTCCGTGGGCCAGGGTCATTTCCTGTGTGCATCTGGTTCGCACAGTTCGCGCCTGGTGCCCTGCCTGCTACGGTACGGAACGAGATGGCGCCGCGGACGTATACGAGCGATTGTTGTGGGCCTTTCAAGTGGTGACAGCCTCCCCGAACCATCACTGTCCGTTGGAGACGGTCTGCCCGTCTTGCCGGCAAGACCAGTACGTGCTGTCGCCAAAGTCGCGCCCCGGCTATTGTTCGCATTGCCGAAGTTGGCTCGGGCGGGAGCCAGTTCGAACTGGACAAGGTGGCGCGGAGGCGACTCGGGTTGCGGAAATGGTGAGCGAACTGATTGTCGCTGGCCCGAACCTGCCGCCCGGTTTCGCGTTGGACCAGTTTCAGAAGAATGCCCGGCACCTCGGGCGAAAGAACCGGTTCACTGGCCCTTTTCGCTACCGCAACATCCGTGGGTGGATGCGGCAAGGCAATGCACCTCGCATGGATTCTCTCATCGCTCTCTCTCAAGGCCAGAACATTTCGATGCTTGCTCTCCTGACGGAGAACATTGAAATCGAGAACACCGGCGAGCGCCATGCCTCTACGCGCGCGCACTACCGTGTGGCCGATTGTGCCGCGGAGGACGCGTTGCGCACGGCATTGCGGGAGGAGCCTCCACGCAGTCTCGAAGATGTTGCACGCACCGTTGGCTATCGGGGCGCGTCATCGCTGCTGAACCGCTTCCCTGACCTCTGCAGGCAGATTGTCACCAGGAGGCGCTGCTGGTTGCGATCACATGCGCCAGTAAACCCGCCTCTGTCACGGGAGCATATTGAGCAAGGCCTCTCCGAGGCGCTGGAGCAGGACGATCCCGTGAGCCTTCACGCTGTCGCCGCGAAGATCGGGTTACGCAATCGGCGACGCCTTTATAAGGGCTTCCATGATCTTCGATGCGCCGTAGTGGCGAAGAACCAGCGGCTCAGAAAACAGCGCGCCGATGCGATCAGGGGCGCACTCCAGGCTGCGCTCAACGAAACGCCGGTGCCGACGCTGACGGAACTGGCGCGGAGATTGCGATTGAGGGACGTCAACCGGATTACGAGGCGCTTTCCGAAGCTGGCGGCGGCGCTGCGGCAGAGCCGCCAGGAATCCTCAAATATGTTATTGTGTACACAGAGTACGCAACATGGAAACTGAAAAAATCGGCATGCGGGAATTCCGTGAAAACCTCGCCGGGTACTTGGAAGGAGGCCGGCCGCTTGCCATTACCCGTCATGGTGAGACGCTGGGCTTCTTCATTCCCGCCCATCGGCAGACCCAGCAGGCCAAAGTCGATGCCATGCGCGCCGCGGCCAAGGAACTCGACGCGATGATTGCTACGTGGGGCGCGTCCGAGGACGAGTTGATGCAAGAGTTCAAGGAGATCCGGCGCGCCAGCCGCGAGAAGAGGCGGAATACGAAGTAGCCGGCATGTCACGCAAAGTCGTGGCGCTGGACGCCAACATTCTGATTCGCGCCGTGCTCGGTCAACGGGTTCGACGCATCCTTGAAGCCCACGTTGACGACATCTCCTTCTTCATTCCGGAAACGGCATACGCGGAAGCGGAGGAGCATCTTGCGGCACTGGCCATCAAGCGCGGTGGCGATCCGGACAAAGCGCTGGCGGTCTTGAGAACCGTTGCCGAATTCGGCACCATCGCCGGTTTGGAACTCTACGGCGCCTTCGAGGCCGAAGCCCGCAAGCGGCTGGGTGCGCGCGATCCCGACGACTGGCCGGTGCTGGCCACTGCGCTTGCTCTGGGGTGCCCGATCTGGACCGAGGACACCGACTTCTTCGGCTGCGGCGTGGCCACCTGGACCTCCGGCAGCATCGACATCTTTCTGGCTCAGTAGGGTCTGGGCCGCGCGCCGCCGGTTTCGACTTTGGGTGCCGGTTGCAGCTTCGTCCGTCATCGCGATGCCGCGGGTCGGATTCTACGCGGCGGCCGAGCCACCAGAAATCACGCCGCAATTCCACATCTCGTCCCTCCCTGCCACGCCCTTGACCGGGCACCGCTGCGCTTGACGGCGTGACCGCCTGGCCGCGCCCTGCGCGCGCCTCCGCTCTGCTTTGCCGGTTCCCCCAGCCAAATTCCGCTCTGCGAGTTCGTTCGCGCGAGCACTCACCGGAATTCGCCCGGTCTCCCCCAACAAAGCGCGGAGTCGCACCGCTTCGCTCTTGGGAGCGTGCCCCGCTTGCCTGGGTGGTGCCCCGGTCTAGAGACGGGGCAGAAGGAGATAACGACGAAATGTTCAACAACGTGACTCTGATCGGCTACCTCGGCTCCGACGCCGAATCCCGTACCACCCGCAACAACACCGCCATGGCGGTTCTCTCGCTTGCCACCAAGCGCACCTGGAAGAATCGCGAAACCGGCGAAGGCGAGTCGCAGACCACCTGGCACAAATGCGTGTCATTCGGCCGCACGGCGGAATACGCCGCGAAGCTGACGAAGGGTGCGCACATCCAGGTCGTCGGCGAAATCCAGACGCGCAGCTACGTGGCCAAGGACGGCACCAACAAGTCGGTCACCGAGATCCGCATCCAGCGCATCGCCCGCCTGGACCGCGGGCCTAAGACCGAGTCCACCGAGGGGGCCGCCGCGTAAGCGGCCCTCACTGGCCAGGAGGATCTCGCCATGATCACGACCACCTCGCACCGCGACGAGTTGATCCTTTCGCACATGCCGCAGGTTGAGCTTCTCGCCCGCCGCTTGCATCGCCGTTGTCCGCAAGTCGAACTCGACGACCTGATCTCCGTCGGCACCGTGGGCCTCATCCACGCGACGGACCGGTACGACGAGTCCAAGGGCTGTCTCCTGAAGACTCTCGCTGAACACCGGATTCGTGGCGCGATGCTCGACTACCTGCGGCAGATCGATCCGCTGCCTCGCAACGTCCGGCGCTTTCAGAAACAGCGCGATGCTGTCATCGCCCAGATGGCGGCGGCCGGCGAAACGCCCAGCCACGAGCGCCTCGCGCAGGTGCTCGGAGTTTCGTTACGGAAGTACGCGGCTCTCTCCCGGATGATCGTCGCCTCTGAGCCGGTGTCGATCCACGACGCGACCACGGCAAGGAGATTGACCGGGTAACCCGGCCTTCGGTGCCGAATCGGAAGCATCGTTTGGCCAAAGCGGCCAAAGGATGCTTCAAGTCACACAATGCGCTCGGACTCACCGCTGCGCTCTGGGGAGCGGCCTCGCTTGCTTTTTGGTGCCCCGGTCAAGAGGCCGGACAGGCAGCAAAGGAAAGAGAAAGAAGGAGACAACGAAATGTACCTCAACACTGTGATTCTGACGGGTTACCTGGGCGGCGACGCCGAAGCACGCACGGCCCGGCCCGGCACCGACGAAGCCTCCACGTTCGTGACGCTCTCGCTGGCGACCAAGCGCGTCTGGAAAGACCGCGAGTCCGGCGAGCGCCGCGAGCAGACGACGTGGCACCGCTGCGTGGTGTTCAATCCGCGGATCGCTGATTACGCGGCCACGCTGACCAAAGGCGCGCACGTGCAACTGGTGGGCGAGATCCAGACCCGCGAGTACGTCGCCAAGGACGGCGCGAAGAAGTCGGTCGCTGAAGTTCGCGTGCAGCGCGTGTCGCGGCTGGACCGGCCGGCGACGGCCGCGCAGGTGGATGGCGCGGATGAGGTCGAGAGCGACGTGGAGGCCGCCGCGTAAGCGGCGCCTCCGGGAGCGAGGAGAACGACCATGACGACGACCAACGCTATCGTACCGAACCGCGAGGAACTGATCATCAGTCATCTCCCTCAGGCCGAACTGCTGGCGCGTCGGATGCACCGGCGGTGCCCGCAAGTTGAGTTCGACGACTTCATGTCGGTGGCAACCATCGGGCTGATACAGGCCGTGGACCGCTTCGATGCGTCGCGCGGGCTCAAGTTGAAGACTCTGGCCGAGCACCGTATTCGCGGCGCGATGCTCGATTATTTACGGCAGATCGACCCGTTGCCGCGCAACCTGCGGCAGTTTCAGAAGCGGCGCGATGCGTTGATCGCCACGCTAGAAGCATCTGGCGATAATGCTGATTGCCAGTCCGTCGCCCACGCCTTGGGAGTTCCGTTGGCGAAGTATATTCGCTGGTCGATTTCGATTGCCGCATCGAACACGGATCGGGAGAGCTTGGCTTGACGCGCTTGGGTCGATGAGCCGGCGGCTCGCCGGCCACTTCTTCAACGTCGCGGAACCTCAGGTTGCGAAACGTCCAGATGTACAGATTGGGCGTTATGCGGCAAAGTCCGACCTGTCGCACCTAGGTCCACTGCAAACTTCCCAGGTCGCCGGCCTGGGCAACTTCCGGGATAGCCGAACCTACCAAACCGACA
>VFZP01000125.1 GCA_016871115.1 Acidobacteriota bacterium | reverse complement strand
AGCAAAGCCCGGCGCACTTCGGGCCACAAAACCTCCGGGAATAGGCAAATGAGCGGCCCGATAGGATCCCGCAGCGCCAGCGATACAGGATCGAAGTTTCGGGCGCAGGCCACCGGCATTCCCTCGTCGGGCGTCAAAACCACTTCGGTGGACAATCCACGTATCGTTCAAGTAGCGGGGGCTACAACGACCTCGTCTAATCGATCAATCACGCTGTCTCGCGTCAGAATAAGAACAGGGCGGCGCTTGTCGGGGAGGCGGAAGGTATACCAGCGGATTTCCCCGCGCTTCAAGCCACGTTCTCCCAATCCTCACCTTCCCAAGCCACCAGTTCGCCGTCCGCGGAAAACTCTTGCTCGGTGGCCGGTATGGCGCGATAGAGTCTCGCGTCGTCGCTTTGCGGTTTTGCAATCAGACGAAACAAACGAGCGCGCTCCTGCGGTGTTAACGCCGCGATCAGCGGAACGATATCGTCGACAGTGAGCGGGTTTGGCATCGATTGGATGGTATCATCCGCTGCTGAGAAGTCCTGGCCGAGGCCGTCTGAGTCGCGAAGTGTAGAGCTATTCCGCCCGGATCTCGCGCCAACCGGAAGTTAGCTTGGCGATCGGGCGAAAGCGTCGTCCCGAGTGCAACCCCAGTTCCGGTTCCACACGGGTCGCGAAGGGCGTTCCGACGCGAACCAGGGGCGCTTTGCGGCCCACACCTTATTTCGCGGCGATGAAGCGCCGGCGCGATCGGCCGGGGCGGCGCGGTTTTGAAGTCCTCGACAGCAGCGGACAACGTTCGGCTCGCAGCGCCGAGTTGGGCGGAGACTGCGTTGGTTCCGAGGCAGGTGAGGGCCACCATCTTTAGACGCGGCAGCGGTTGCGGGTGACGTGAGGCTTCCAGGCCGCGATCTACTTCTACGCCAGCACCTTTCGAACCACCTCACCGCGTACGCCGGTGAGCCGTTGATTCAAGCCTTGATGGAACCAGGTGAGCTTGGTGTGGTCCAGCCCCAACAGATGCAGAAGCGTCGCGTGCAGATCCGAAACGTGAACGCGGTCCTCGACGGCCGCGAAACCCAGATCGTCCGTGGCGCCGATCGCCTGCCCGCCCTTCACACCCGCCCCGGCCAGCCACATCGAGAAGCCATGCCAATCGTGATCGCGCCCGGGCTTGCCAATGCCCTCGCTTGTCGGCGTGCGCCCGAACTCGCCGCCCCACAGCAGCACAGTCTCGTCCCACAGGCCGCCGGCCTTCAAATCCTCGATGAGCGCCGCGATGGGCTTATCCGTCTCACCTGCGTGCAAGCGGTGATTCGTGATGCAGTCCTCATGCCCATCCCAGGTATCTTCAATGTGGCCGCCGCCCGAATAAAGCTGTACGAAGCGAACGCCTTTTTCCAGGAGGCGCCGCGTGATGAGGCACTTGCGTCCGAAATCGGCCGTGAGCTTAGCGTCGATTCCATAGCGCGCGCGGGTCTCCGGAGTTTCGCGGTCCAGGTCGACGATGCCGAGAGCCTCGGTCTGCATGCGGTACGCCAGTTCGTAGGACTGGATCCGCGCGGCGAGTTCGCTTTCGTCCTTGTGGTCGATCAAATGCTGCTCGTTCAATTCCTTCAGCAGGCCGAGCGAGCGGCGCTGCGTGGCGTCGTCGACCGGCGCTTTGAGATCGAGAAGCGGCGCGCCGCCGGAGCGGAACAGAGTGCCCTGGTACGCCGCCGGCATGAACCCGGCGGTCCAGTTCGACGCGCTGCCGATAGGCCCGCCGCGCGGATCCGTCATCACGACGAAGGCGGGCAGACTCTCGTTGTCCGTGCCGAGCCCATAGGTGGTCCACGCGCCCATGCTGGGCTTGCCGATGAAGATGCTGCCGGTGTTCATTTGCAGGCATCCGGAGGCATGCGCCGCCGTGTCGGTGTACATGGAGCGGATGACGCACAGGTCGTCGGCGAACTTGGACGTGTGCGGAAACAGATCGCTGACCCACAGACCGGACTGCCCGCGCCGGCGGAATTCGAACGGCGATTGCATCAGGTAGCCGACAGGCCTGTTGTTGGAGCCGACCGCGAGCGGGCCTTTGTATGTCTGCCCATTGCGCTGCGTCAATTCCGGCTTGTAGTCGAAGGTATCGATCTGGCTGGGCCCGCCGTTCATGAAAAGGAACACGGCGCGCTTGGCCTTCGCGGGGAAGTGCGGCTTCCTGGCAGCGAGCAGGCTGCCCGCGCGCGCCTCCAGGTCCATGAGCGCGAGGCCGGCAAAGCCGCCGCCGGTTTGCCAGACGAAATCGCGGCGGCTGCGTTTAGTTGGTGTAGGCGAATTCATTAAGGTTCAGCACCACCCTGGCCAACTCTTCGAGACTGGAGCCGCGAAGGAAGGCGAGCATTTTTCCGGTTTCGGCGGCGTTTGGTTCGCGCGCCAATGCGAGCTGCCACGCATGCCGGACTTGCGCGGCCGGGTCCGCGCCGGCCTCACTGCGTATTCGCGCGGCGAAGTGACTGGCCTGCCGGTTGACGAAGCCGCCGTTGAAGAGTTGCAACGCCTGCGGCGCCACGGCGGTGTTCAAGCGCCGGGCGGACGTGCGGGCGGTATCGCAGAAATCGAGCGCTTCCATCAACGGCACCATCAGCGAGCGCTTCACGATGTAGTAGATGGCCCGGCGCGACGCCTTCTTCTCGTCGAAGGGCTGCCAGATCTTGCCCGGATCGGACGAACCCTCCAGCGCTTCCTTCTGAATCGCCGGCCACACTTGCGGGCCGTACAGCTCTCGATTGAGCTGCCCGCTGACGGCGAGCGTGGAGTCCAGCAGCGCTTCGGCCTCCAACCGCCGGTACGGGAAGCGCCACCACAGCCGGTTCTCCGGATCGGCGGCCGCGTACTCCGCGTTCGAGGTCTTCGCCATGCGGTAGGTGTTGCTGGAAAGAATGAGCGTGTGGAGTTTCTTCAAAGACCAGCCGTTGTCCATGAACCAGGCGGCGAGCCAGTCGAGCAGCTCCGGATGCTCCGGCTTGTCGCCCATCACGCCGAAGTCGCTGGGCGTTCGTACCAGGCCTTCGCCAAAATGCCACTGCCACACGCGATTGACGATCACGCGCGCCGTCAGCGGATTCTCCCGGGACGTCATCCACTTCGCGAAGGCCAGGCGGCGCCCGGACGTGGATCCCGCCTCGGGCCGAAGCGGCTTGGCGGCGACGATCTCCGGCGCGGCCGGCTCCACTCCCGGACCCAGCGCCCCGGCCTTGCCCCGGATCAGGATGTGCGTTTTCGGGGGCACCGCGGAACGTTCCACCATGAAGTACCCGCGCGGAGTTTGTTCCAATTCGTCTCGAATCGCGGCGATCTCCGTCTCCACCGGCGCGGCCTTCAGTTCCGCGTCCAGCGTTTTCTGATTGTCCTTGACGAGCTTCCGCTGCTCTTCGGTGCGCATGTTTCCCGGCGTGAGGAACGCTTCCCGCGCGGCGGCTGGCAGCTTCGACTCCGATCCGCGCAACCACTGCAAGCGAAACCCGGCTCGAAGCGTGTCGATGCGGGTCTCCATCGCGGCGGCACGGCCCACGACGGCGCGCGGTCCGATGGGGCTATCGAGCTCGGTGCGATCCTTGCGCGGCCGTTCCAAGCCGTTGAATACGGCCAGCATCGAGTAGTAGTCGCGCGTCAACAAGGGCTCGAACTTATGATTGTGGCAGCGCGCGCAGCCCAGCGTGAGCCCGAGAAACGCCTGCGATGTGGTGCTGATGATGTCGTCGAGTTGATCGAAGCGGTCTTCTTCCGGATTGGCAGGTTCGTCGTCCCACGGACCCAGACGATGATAACCGGTGGCGAGCAGCGTGCCGGCATCCGAATCCGGCAACTCGTCGCCCGCCAGTTGTTCGATCGCGAATCGATCGAAGGGTTTGTCCTCGTTTAGAGCGCGAATCACCCAGTCGCGATACTTCCACACCTGCGGCTTCAGGGCGTCCCGCTCATAGGCGTTGGTGTCAGCGTAGCGAACCAGATCCAGCCAGTGGCGGGCCCAGCGCTCGCCGTAGGCCGGACTGGCCAGCAGGCGCGCCGCCTCCGCATCCAGGTCGCCGCGAAAGGCGCGCTGCTCGGGAAGCGACGGCGGCAGTCCCGTGATATCGAAGTACATTCGCCGCTGCAGTTGCGCCGGAGCCGCCGGCGGATTCGGCCGCCAGCCGCGGGCTTCCAACTTCGCCAACACGAACGCGTCGATGGGAGTGCGCACCCAGGACTTGTCCTTCACGCCGGGAACGGCCGGCTGCCGCACGGACTGAAAGGCCCAATGAGCCCGGCGCGGATCGGGCGCGGCGGGGGATGCGTCCGCATTGGCGGGATACGGTGCGCCCGCGTCGATCCAGCGTTTCAGCAGATCCACTTCGACGGCGGTGAGCCGCGGCCCTTGCGGAGGCATGACGAATTTCGGATCGGTTCCCTCGACGTAGCGCACCAGGAGGCTCGCCGCGCTCCTGCCGGGCTCGACGGCGGGCACTCCGCTCTCGCCGCCCTTCAGTACGCTGGCGCGTTGATCCAGGCGCAGATGACTCTTCTGCATCGTCGGTCCGTGGCAGGCCAGGCACCGGCGCGCGAGGAGCGGCCGGATCTCCCGATCGAAATCCGGAGGCGCGGCGAAGGCCAGCAGAAAGAGGAATGCGGAGGCCATGCTGCCCCTATTGTAATGCCGCTAATCGATGTCCACGACGTAGACTTGCGTGGCGCCCGTGCGGTCGCTGGCGAAGACGACGCTCTTCTCGTCCGGTCCAAACGACGGATGCGGATGCGTCCACTGCGGGCCGTACACTGTGTCGGCGCCGGCCTCCATCCAACTTAATGTGTGGGCCGCGCTCGCTCCGCTGCGCGCGGCGGCGAAGTCTTCGGCCTCGGCATAGCGCGCGGTTCGCCACTGCGAGCCGCCGTTGGACGCGCCGGACGCGCAGATCAGCTCGCGCTCGCCGCTGTCTACGTCGATCAAGTAGATGCCGCGGTCGGGATGGTTCGTATCGCAAAGAACCTTCGTGCCGGCCCGGTTTGGCGTGATGTGCCAGGCGTTGAACTCGCAGACGCGGCGATGGCTGAGCGTGCGCCAGTCCAGCACTCGCAACTCGCGCGGCCAGACCGTGAAGACGATATCGGCGGTGTGGCCCAGGAACGTCTCATGCACGACGAAGTAGCCGTTGCCGTGCGCCAGAAGGCACTCCAAACCCGAACCGTCGCGCCGGATGCGATGCATGCGCGGCGCAGGATCACCGGCGAAGAGAATCCAATCCTTCTCGCGCGGGTGGAACTGCGGATGAATCACGGTGCGCGGATAGGGCAACACGGTCCACTGGGTTCCGTCCACGCGGCCAACGGCGAGTCCGGATTGGCCGTCCCGCTTGAGCGCGGCGACGATCCACTCGCCATCGGCATCAAGCGACGGCTCGCCCATGGAGCCCGTGCCGAAATCGACCACCGGCGTTTCGCCGAGCGTATCGAGATCCAGCGACCATATGGCCGCGCCGCGGACGAAGAGCACTCGTTGTCCGGAGGGATGAATCGCCGGCGAGAAGGGATGGATGGCGGCGCCATCGGTGAGCTGGACGATAGGCCCATCCGGGAATCCGCGCACCGCGAAGAGTTGCCATGCGCCGGTGCGGTTCGAGATGAACAGCATCGTCCGGCCATCGGCGGTGAAGGAGGACTGCAGGAAATACGTCGCGTGATTGATGGAGGGGTGGGACGTCATGCGGCGGACGCGCCGCCCGGTGGCCGCGTCGCGCTCCCCGGTCATTTCCGAAGGAGACGTGGCGCCTTTGCTCATGATTTTTTTCGGAGGAAAATCATGTGCTGCCAGGGCAGATCCGGCAAAACTTTCTCGATGAGAAACCCTTCCGGCTCCAACTCCATCTTCACTTCGTCGACGCTCATCTTGTGCTCCAACCGGATGGGCACGGAGGTGTCTTCCTTGCGGAACTCAAGCAGTACCAGGCGCCCATCGGGCTTTAACGCCCTGTGGATGGACCGCAACATCTCTTGCGGTTTGGAAAATTCATGGTAGACGTCCACCAGCAGGATCATGTCCTGGGAGGCATCCGGGAGGTTGGTCTCCGCCTCCGCGCCTTGAATAGTTTCCACGTTTCGAATGCCCGACGATGCCAGCCTGCGGCGGAGCAGTTCGAGCATCTTCGGCTGGATGTCCACCGCGTAGACCTTGCCGGCGTCGCCGACGAGCCGCGACATGCGGGCGGTGTAATAACCGGTGCCCGCACCGAGATCGCAAACCGTCATGCCCTTTTTCAGCCCGAGCAGTTTGATGGCCCTGGCGGGGCTCTCCTCGTTCTCGCGCTCGCTGCGTTCCAGCCAATCCGCGCCGGCCGCGGACATGACCGGTGCGATAACGCGCCCGCTTACCGGATGCCTGGCCGGTGTCCTCTGCGCGAAAAGCGCAAGGACGGCGGCAGCCGCGGCGGAGACGAGTCTGATTTGCTTTCCAGTCATCAAGATACTCATAATAGCTTCAAACGTCGAATGAATGGCTCAATGCAATTTCTCAACCGGCGGGCGCTGCTAGCGCCCATGCTATTGCTGCTCGGCGCGTGCGGGCCACGAGCGGTTCCGCTTGCGACGCATCCGCTGGGAGCGAAAATTCAGGTTGGAAAGCTGGTCTATCACGTGGTGGAAGCCGAATGGCGCGGGGAAATTCCGGGCGCCAAGAATCCGCCGCGCAACCGGGTGCTGCAGGTGACGCTTTCGGTGACCAACAGCGGATCAAAGGAGCTGAGTTTCCCGATGCTGCGGCTGATCGGCGCGGACTCCGCGGAGCACGGCGAAGTGGCCGAGATCGAAGACAATCCTCGCTGGTTCGGCCTGCTGCGGCGGCTGAATCCGGCGTTGACGGAGAACGGGATTCTCTATTTCGACGTCCCGGTCGGCGCCTACAAACTCGAGATCGTCGACAACTCCGACGCCGACCGCGAGGAATCGGCCTACATCGAGATTCCGGCCTCGCTTGCGCCGCCGCCGGTGGTTCCGAGCAAGACCGGCGAGTAGAGGCATGCGCGCGGGCGCCCTTTTCCTGTTGGCTCTCGGCGCGCCCGCCTACTCGCAGTCGCTCTCGGTGGCCGCGCCGCTGCTGGCCCAGTTCGACGGCGGGCCGGCGGCACCGGCCGGCTACGCCTTCGGCTCGGGCGAGTCCATCTTCCTGTCGTTCGACGTGACGGGCTTTAAGCCCAGCGCGGACGACGATCCGAAAGTCGACCTCGCCTGGCAGTGTACGGCGGTGGACGGCGCGGGCCTGGCGTTGCTCGCTCCGGCGCGGGGAACGGTAAAAGTGGAATTGGCCCCGGAGGATAAGAACTGGCGCCCGCGCGTGCGAGTAGAGATTGCGCTGCCGCAGGCGCTGGCCTCCGGCCAAGGGGAGCTTCGCGTGGAGGTGACCGACAACATCGCCATGAAGTCGGCGTCGCACCGCGTGCCGTTCCGCACGCGCGGATTGAACCTGACCGGTATCGATACGCTGCAGCCCGTGCGGTTCCGGTTTTTCCGCGCCGAAGATGCGACCGAAGCTTTGACCGTCGCCGCCTACCGGCCGGGCGATACGGTGTGGGCGAAGTTCGAGCTGGCCGGCTACAAGCTGGGTCCGAACCACTCCTTTTCCGCCAGCTACGGTCTCGAGGTGTTCCGGGCGAACGGGGAGAGCCTGTTTAAACAGGAAGAGGCCGCCCGCGAGGCCGGCGATTCGTTCTACCCGCGACGGTATCTATTCGGGTCATTGAGCCTCAACCTGACACGCGACCTCGCCCTTGGCGAATACACCATCGTGCTGCACCTTTACGACCAATTGGGTATGCAGCATAGCGAGACCCGCCACGGATTCCGGGTGGAGTAAGCCATTTTTCGCGGTTATCGGCAGGGCCGGAAGAATCTCTCGCCGAATTCTGAGAACTTTCTCACGTGCTGGCCACTATGTATATATGGGCCTCTTCCGGACACGTACCGCGGCCGTCTTCGGTATCGATGCCCACTTGATCGACGTCGAGGTCGACCTCTACCGCACCGGCAGCGCGCGGGATTTCGTCACCGTGGGCATGCCCGACCTCGCCGTCCGGGAAAGCCGCGAACGCATCAAGTCCGCGCTCACCAACTCCGGTTTCGGCTTCCCGGCCAAGGCCGTTACGATCAATCTCGCCCCCGCGAACGTTCGCAAGGAAGGGGCCGGCTTCGACCTGCCTATGGCCCTCGGCATCCTCGGCGCCACGGGAGCGCTGAAGCTGCCCGAGTCCCACGCTTTCGCCGGAGAGCTGTCGCTCGACGGCACGGTGCGTCCCGTTCGCGGCGCGCTGTCGATGGCCGTCTGCGCGCGCGACGCGGGGCTGAAGTACCTTGTCGTCCCGAAGGAAAACGCCGCGGAGGCAGCCGTAGTGGAGGGCATCCGCATTCTTGGCGTCCGCCACTTGGCGGAGGCCGTCAACGCGCTTCGCGCCCCGGACGCCTTCCCGCCCGAGACGCCGGGCCCGGCGCCGTCGAACGCCGAGGGCTTTCCGGACTTCGCCGATGTGAAGGGCCAAACCACGGCCAAGCGGGCCTGCGAGGTGGCCGCCGCGGGCGGGCACAACGTTTTGTTCGTTGGGCCGCCCGGCAGCGGCAAGTCGATGCTGGCGCAGCGCCTGGCGGGGATTCTTCCACCGCTCGCGTTCGACGAAGCCATCGAGGCCACGCAGATCCACTCGGTGGCCGGGCAACTGAAACTCGGCTCCGGCCTGCTGCATGACCGGCCGTTCCGCGCGCCCCATCATACGGTGAGCGACGCGGGCCTGCTGGGCGGCGGCGCCGGCGTGCCGCGCCCCGGCGAAGTGAGTCTCGCGCACAACGGGGTGCTGTTTCTCGACGAGCTTCCCGAGTTCGCCCGCAACGTGCTGGAGCAGCTTCGGCAACCGTTGGAAGAGGGCAGCGTCACCATCGCCCGCAGCGCCGGCACGATGAAGTTCCCGGCCAAGATCATGTTGGTGGCGGCCATGAACCCCTGTCCGTGCAGACATTAACTGAACCGAGCTAAACCGTTGCTGAACGGCCAGAGGCCGCTCCTTCCGATGAAAACGGCGCGGGATGCTGGGCTGAGGCGATTGTTTCCGAGTAGCGCGTCAGTTTCCTGCCCATCGGTTCGTACACGGTTACGGTCCAGGCGCCCGGCTTCGCCGCTCGCGAAATCAAGGAACTGCTGGTCAGCGTGGGCCAAACGGTCGTGCAGCCCTTCGACCTTACGCTCGACTCGGTAGCCGAGAAAATGGAAGTAGTCGAGCAAGGCGAAATGCTCCAGGCCAGCGCCACCAGCGGCAGCCTCGCCATGGGCTACGAACGCGTCGAGCACGGCACTTCCCAGGGCCGCGGCTATCTGAACTTCGTCCTCACTGCGCCTGGCATCGTCCCCGCGGCCGGCTCGTCCACCGGGCGCTCGCCCGCCTCCACGTGGAATCTGGCCAACGACAGCGGCTTCTCCGCGGCCGGCATGCGCTCGCGCAACAACTCCATTACCATCGATGGCAGCGACAATCGCGATGAAACCACCGGCGCCGCGCGCGTCGCCGTGCCGGTCGAAATGATCCAGGAACTCCGCGTCGCCGGCCAAACCGTCTCGGCCGACTTCGGCGGAGCCGCCGCCGCCATCTACACCACCGCGGCCGCCGTGCGTTCCAACGCCACCGGCCCGTACACTCAGAACGCCAACTGGCGCGCGAACGTCCTCAGTCAAAACTACTTCAATACCTCCACCTTTGTCGCGCCGCCTCAATTGACGTTCGGGACCCTCGGCCGTGCCGTCGCCACGGGCCCGGCCGCCATCATCGGCGATCTGTCGGTGTTGAAGGATTTCTCCATGCCCTGGGAAAACCACAAACTCCAATTCCGCTGGGAGAGCCTGAACTTTCTCAACCACGCCAACTTCGGCAACCCGACCACGGGAAGAGGCAATCCGAACTTCGGCCGGATCCTCGGCCTCACCGCCGGCAACCAGGCCCGTATTAACCAGTTGGGGTTGCACTACCGGTTTTAGCTACCGTTCGTCGACGACCCCGCTGGCCTTGGCGACATCGGAATCGCCGGCGAAAGCTCCGTTGTGCGCGCTTCCTCAGAAAACGAACTTCGCGCCCAACTGCATACGCCGCGGATCGTTAGCCTGGCTGCGCACCTGTCCGAAGGTCGGCGAGGTCACCGTGGAATCCGGCCCGCCCCATCGCGTGCGGTTTAGGATATTGAACGCTTCAAACCGCAGCGTGAAGCGCACGCGTTCGGTGATATTCACGTCCTTGGCGAGCGACAGATTCTCGTTCAAGTTCCAAGGCTGCCGCGCCTTCGGGTTATTCGCCGTCGCGTTGCCGATTCCGGACTCCAGTTCCGCGGTGGTCAGCCTGCGGCCATCGGGAGCCACTTGAAACGCGGCGGGGTTCCACCAACTATCCGTGAACGGATCGAACTTTCCCCGCGGCGTCGCGCCGCGCCATCCTTCGTAGGAATTGATCCACACGCGGTTCCCCATGCCGCCCGGTATCGGGGCAAAACCCGGCCCCACACCCAGCGGGCCGCCCGAGTTGTACTCCAGGAAGCCTGACAGTCCCCAACCGCCGAGCACCTTATCGGCCACGCCTGCAAACGACCAGCGGCGGCCTTTGCCGAAGGGCAGTTCGTAACTGAAGGCCTGTCGAAACATGTGCGTCTGGTCGTCCCCGCTCAGTGCTTTCTGTAGGTCGCGATTGTAATGGTCGATGATGTTGCGCCCGCTGGCAACCGCCGAGTCCGCGTTGCTGAACAGCTTCGAAAAAACATAACTCGACAGCAACGTGAGGCCCGATGAGTAGCGCTTGTCGAGTTTGAGAATCATCGCGTGATAGGTCGAGTCGCCGGTACGTTCACCCGTGGCCCCATTGCCCGTGGCAACATCGCCGTAGTGCGGAAACGGACGCAGCGACTGCGCTACCGAGCCGCGGAAGCCCGGGTATGGCAACGGGATGCCGGCCGCGCGCGCGGCCGGGGAATTGATGTCGGCCAACAAGAGATTGCGCCCATACTGTCGGAAGAACCGCGGGTCCATCTGATTGACGTTTAGAATCGACGAGGTGAGCCGCACGCCGCGCGTCGCCGTATAGCCCGCGCTGGCGACGAAGTTCTTCGGCAACTGATGTTGGAGATCGAAGTTCCAACTGTAGTAAACCGGTGGGCGTCCGGAGTCTTCTTTTTGCCACAACCAGGTCGTACCTCCCAAGTCCGTCGCTGGGCCGCGGAACGGAGGTTTCTGCCACGCCGGCAGGCCGTTGTCGAAGTTGAAATAAGTAAACGCGGGCAGGTTTCCGGTGCCGAAATTGCTGTTGAGAATCAAACCCTGGAAGTGCGTGCTGCCGCCCGTGGTTTTCACCGCGCCGTAGGAGCGTCCGGCGTACAAGCGCATTACCGTGCCCGGCCGCACCCGGTAGGCAAGGCCGATGCGCGGGGCGATAGCCGCTTTGTAGCTGTCGAACGGGTATTTCTGTCCGTTGCAACCGTCGCTGCAGTTGCCCGTATAAACGGTCGAGCCGAGCAATCCGCCAACCACGGGATTCGGAACCGAGGGGTCGAAATTCATGAAACCGGCCGGACTCTTGTAGCTGCCGAAGTCTGTCCAGTCCTTGATGTCGAGCACCGCGCCGCCGCCGATGGGGCCGGTGTACTCATACCGCAGCCCAAGGTTCAGCGTCAGGCGCGAGTTCACGCGCCAGTCGTCCTGGAAGAAGCCGCCGTAGTATTTCCAGGTCTGAATCACCGCACGCGGGGTTTCCAGGCCCCATGACGAGGCTTGGCCCAGCAGGAACGACGCGAAGCCGTTGCCGGTCAACGCCGTCGTATCGCCCGGTAGCGACGTCGGGTCGGCGGTGAAGCCGAAGCTGCCGTTCGGCCGATGCTGGCCGCCGCCCCACCATTGGTCGTTTTGGAAGAAGCCACCGAACTTGAACGTGTGTGACCCGCGCACCAGCGTGATGTCGTCGGTGATGATCAGGTCGCGCCCGCGGTCAAAGCCCCAGGCCGCGCCGCTCCAGCCCGTGTAGCCGGAGAAGGTAACCTGAGTCAGCGCGCGATCCGGCCCCGGAGCGTTTCTCAATCCCAGCTTTTCGGCCCACTTCGCATTCGGATCCAGCGAGTTGATCGTGGTAAGTCCACCGGCTTCGCGCTGATAGCTGACGCGCAGGCTGTTCAACACGCGCGCGCTCACGGTGCGGTCCCACGAGAAGCGGCCGGAGGCGTTCTTGCGATACCACTCCGAACCGCCGTTGAAAGGCACAGGCAGTCCGGGAGGCCCGTCGGCGCCGAAAAGGTCGTCCTTCGTGCCGCTCAGATAAAGAAACGAAACGCGGTTGGCGGAATTGAAATTGTGATCGCCGCGGACGCTGAATTTGTTCCACGGGCTGACGTTGGTGCCGCGGTCCCGGAAGTAGTTGCGGTTGATGCCGGGCTGATTCGCCACCATCTCCGGCGGTCTGAAGCCGATGTACTTGTTGGCTACGGAACTGAACCGCGCGCGCGGAATCGTGTTGTTGGGGAAGATCTGGCGCGAATAGGTGCGCCCGTCGGCGTTCAGCGTGGTGGTGGCGGGATCGTAGATCGGCATCAGGACAGGCTGGTTGTTCACGGTACGGATGTTGCCGCGGAAATCGCCGGCATACATCTCTTCGAGCGGCACCGTGTTAAAACTCGGCGTGTTGCCGCTGCGGTTGCGGAACCCTTCGTAGCTGGTAAAGAAGAAGGTACGGTTTCTGCCGTTGTAGATCTTCGGCAGATAGACCGGGCCGCCGACCGTGAAACCGAAATCGTTCTGCTTCAGCACGGGTGTTCTTTGCGCGAAGAAGCCGCGCGCGTCCGTGGCATTGTTGCGCAGGAACTCAAATACGTTGCCGTGAACCTGGTTGGTGCCGGACTTGGTGACGAAGCTGATCTGCCCCATGGCGCGGCCGTACTCGGCCTTCATGCCCGTGCTCTCCACGGTGAACTCGGCGATCGCGTCCACCGGCACTGAACTGATCGGCGCGCGCTCGGCCTGATAAGCCGTCGACGCGCTGGTGAGCGACGCCCCGTCCATGTTCATCTCCCAGCCCGCTCCCTGCGCGCCGCCGATGCGGTAGCCGTTGTTGGTGCGCACTTCGGGCGCTATCAACGCGAGGTTGAACACGTTGCGGATCTGTCCAGCCACCACCAGCGGCAGGTCTTCAATAAGCTTCGTAGTGAGGCTGGTGGCGACGCGCGTGTTCTCGGTCTCCAGCGCCGAAGCCTGCGCGGCCACCTGCACGGACTCGCTCACCGCGCCGATCTCAACGCCGAAGTCCAGGCGCAGCGTGCTGCCCGAAGAGACAATGACGCTGGAGCGCACGGCGCGCTTGAAGCCCGGCGCCTCCACTTCGACGCGATAGTTGCCGATGTTGAGCGCGGAAAGAGTGTAGTCACCCGTCTCCGTCGTGGCGGTGGATAAACTGGTGTTCGTGTCGATGTGCGTCGCCGTCACCTTGGCGCCGACGACAGCCGCGCCGCTCGGGTCCTTGACCGCGCCGGTGAGCGAGCCGCGATCCTGTTGTGCGCTCAGCGTGGCGAGACTGGCGAGAAAGAGAGCGACGATGAAAGATGGCTTCGTCATTTCGGGAGCGATGTTATCACAAACGTTTTCGGTATTAAAGCGGCTATTCGCGTTCGCGGTGGCTTTGTTGCTGCCGCTTCCCGCCAGCGCGCCGGCGCAAGGTGTAGCCGCGCGCGGCGGAGCTTCGACAATGCCGAAGCCGAAGTCCTCCGGCCGTGTCTTCCCTGCCGCGTTCACTGAGGTGGCGCCCGCCGCCGGACTCACTCAGCCTGTTGTGGCCGGCTCAGCCCTCCGCAGCCGTTACATTCTGGAGGCGATGGGGAGCGGCGTGGCCTTCCTCGATTTCGACAACGACGGCTGGCTGGATATCTTCCTGGTAAACGGCGCGCGGCTCGACGGCGTAGCGCCGAAAAGCCTGCTCTATCGCAACAATCGTAACGGCACATTCACCGACGTCACCGCGCGCTCTGGTCTCACGCGCGCCGGTTGGGGGCAAGGCGTGGCCGTGGCGGACTACGATGGGGACGGGTTCGCGGATCTGTTCGTGACCTATTGGGGTAAGAACGTGTTGTATCGCAACACGGGTGCCGGCGCGTTTGAAGATGCGACGGCCGCCGCGGGTCTGGCGCACAGCGGCACACGCTGGGGGAGCGGGGCGAGCTTTTTCGACTATGATCGCGATGGCGATCTCGACCTGTTCGTGGCGAACTATCTCGACTTCGATCTGAAGACCGCGCCCGCGCCGGGACGAGACTCGCGTTGTGAGTGGCTCGGCGTGCCCGTGTTTTGCGGTCCGCGCGGGTTGCCTTTTGCGCGCAACTATCTCTACCGCAATGAAGGCGGCGGCCGGTTTGCGGATGTGTCGGAGGCGTCGGGCCTCGGCGCGTCGATGAAAACCTACGCGCTGGGCGTGCTGGCGGCGGATCTGGACGGCGATGCCTGGCCTGATTTGTACGTCGCGGGCGACTCCACGCGCAGCCTGTTTTATCGCAACAACAGGGATGGAACCTTTAGCGAACGCGCCTCGTTCACCGGCCTCGCCTATGACGAGAACGGGTTGGAGCAGGCGGGCATGGGCCTCGCGCTGGGCGACTACGATGGCGACGGCCTTCTCGACATCGCCAAAACGAACT
The DNA here is from genome assembly GCA_016871115.1 of Acidobacteriota bacterium. Taxonomy (GTDB): domain Bacteria; phylum Acidobacteriota; class Terriglobia; order Bryobacterales; family Bryobacteraceae; genus VFZP01. Next base: position 347 of record VFZP01000125.1, on the reverse strand, counting down.
TCGCGGACGACTACCCGAATCTCTACCGCAACCTCGGTCCTCAACTCGGCTACACCGATCGCGCGCTTCACGCTGGCCTCGGCATCAATCCGCAGTACGTGCTCTGGGGCGCGCTGTTTGCCGATTTCGACAACGACTCGTGGCCGGATCTGTTCTTCTCGGCCGGGCACGTCTTCCAGGAAGTGGATGCGTTGAAGACGCCGCAACGCTACCGCAATCCGCGACTGCTCTACTGGAATCTCGGCGGCGGGAAGTTTGAACAGATTGCCACCGTGCCGGGTGTTCATTCAAGCCGTGGCGCGGCGGCGGGCGATTTTGACAATGACGGCGACCTCGACATCCTGGTG
>VFZP01000124.1 GCA_016871115.1 Acidobacteriota bacterium | reverse complement strand
TGAGAAGGCCGTTGCAAGAGAGCTGAAACGGCTGGTTTTGTTTGTCACCCATTGGGTGCTGTCCTCCGCAGGGGCCTTCACTGCCTTCAAACTCTTGTGGATATTGATGCAGACGAGCATCCGAGAGACTCGCACGCGCGGCTCAAAACGGAAATGTGGGATTATATGCGCGCCCGCTCTGCAAGAAAACAACGCATCACCTGCGAGTCGTCGTAGATGAATCCGTTGGAACTGGCGGGTAGATACACGGCATACGCGGCAAACACCCTGATCACCAGCAGCAGCGGCACGCCCAGGCAAATCGAAGCCCTGCTATGCATGCCGAACTATATCAGGCGGACCAGCCCTCTCCCGTTGCAGATGACGTCATCAACCTGACCTGATCCCTTACACTCGGAGTCTGCAACCAAGCCCGTGCCTTGGCAATTCCTACACCTTCTGCCGCCCGGCATGAAACCCTCCCAATTATCATCAGCACTCCCGTACCGGAGTTGATAGAAACAACTTGTGGATCGCAGGGCTGGCCGCCTTCCATGAATGAACGCCGCAAACCTACACTACAAACTGGGAAGTGAATTATCGGCGCTTGCCATCACAACCGGGTTTTTTCGAAGCCGGGGCCCGGCATCAAGTCAGCTTCATGTGCGACCGCATTCATGCCACCGTCGCGGAACTCAGAGCGAAGGGCATCCGTATCGGCGGCGAACCGCTCGATGAGGGTTGGGGGATCGCCGTGATGATGACGCTGCCCGGCGGGGTTCAGGTCATGCTGTACGAACCGCGCCACCCCCCGGCTATTTCAGTAGCCACCAGCGGAGTCCCCAGCGAAACGTAGTTTGAGGCTCAACGCCATTACTGCTACTCGTCGATGTCCAGTTCGCGGTTCCCTTCGCAACTACACGTTGCGCAACTCCGTTAAGCACCTCTAGGCGGACGGAGCAGACGGAGCAGCATCCTCTGCGCCAACCGGGGTGGTGGCATTGGGTCCGTTGCGATTTCACGTCGTTATCACTAGCTTGATCGTGCTTTCGCGCGCTGCTCTTGGGCGCCCAGTTCCGGAATCGTCGTCGATGCGGCTGGCGACGTGTACGTCTCTGACATCAACCGGGGACTCCTCAAGTTCGGTGCCGGCGGTAGAGTCGCCGTCGTCCCGCGCGAAGCAAGTGATTGGATCACACCGGACCTCCGAGAGACATTTGCGGGGGGGGGTAGACTTTCAGCAATCCGATCATTGGCCTCGACGGTTCAAGCACCGAAACCTTCCGGATGCACCGCCGCTTATTTCCGATGGCGGCTCCCCGCTCATCATCGGACGCGACGGCAATCTTACTGCGTCTGTAACGGCGAGCGGATGATTCCATCCAGGAGGCCTGCAGATCGGGAGGCTCTTAGAGGGCTAACCGAAGAGCCCGATGACTCAATCTATGCCATAACTGCTGGTGCTGTCTCAAAAAGTGCACCGTGGGTCCTACACGTCCTACACGATCATCCAGCAGGCGATCTCCATACCGGACTGCGACCGGTACTTGCCCCCCAATACTCCCGCGGCGTCGGAAGCTTTTCTCACGGGCATCGCCGTGAGTCAGCGCGGGGAGATCTACTTGGCTGCGACAGGATGCCGTTTGGCCGTCAGAACCGTGGAGCTCCACCACCGCCAAAAACCCAAGCCGCCCCGCACCGAGGCCCAGCGCGCCGCCGCCCGCGCCAACGGCGCCAAGTCCCGCGGCCCCGCCACCCCCGAAGGCAAGGCTCGCAGCGCTCGCAACTCGGTCCGCCACGGCCTGTCGAGCCTCCACGTCGCCGCCGAACTCACCTGCCTCTACGTCGAAGTCCGCGCCGAGTTCGTCGTCATGCACGAAGCCCTCGCCGATCACTTCGGCCCCGTCACCGCCGCCGAAGCCCTGCTCGTCGAAGAAATGGCCATCTGCCGCTGGCGTCTAATGCGCGCTTGGTACATGGAGCGTGGGGTCATGAATGAGGAGATGGCCAACATGCACACCGGCATCGAAAACTGCGTCGAAGGCATCGATGGCGCGCTCCGCGCCGGCGCCAGCTTCCGCCAACTCGCCCTCAACCACGCCCGCACCCTCACGCTCATCGATCGCTACGAAACCCGCCCCTCCCGCCAGTTTGACCGCGCTCTCCGCCGCTTTCGCGACCTGCACGCCCACCCCACCACGCCGCCGCCTGAAATTCCCGCGCCAAACGAACCCGGCGCAACAACAGCATCAGCAGCCATCGCCGCAGAACCGCCGGAGTTGTTACTGCCGGAACCGGAAACGCCCGCAGCGTCTCCCCCTCCGATTGCGGACTTCGCGCGCCAGGACCTCGGCTTCTATCCAGACGAGCAACAGCTCCAGGTCCTCAACGCCACCGCGCGCCGCGGCATCATCAACTGTTGCCGCCAGTGGGGCAAGCCCACCACCGTCGCCGTCCGCGCTGTCCACTTCGCGTTCTTCACGCCCGGCTCCACCACCATCGTGGCCTCGCCCTCGGCGCGCCAGTCCGCCGAGTTCATGCGCAAGGCCGCCCGGCTTCTGCGGGAGCTGCGCATTGCCCCGCGCGGCGACGGAACCAACAGCCTCTCGCTCCTGCTCCCCAACGGCGCGCGCATCGTGGGCCTCCCCGGCAATCCCGACACCATCCGCGGCTTCTCCTCCGTTGGCCTGCTGTTGGTGGACGAAGCTTCCCGCGTGCCCGATGAACTGTACCGCGCACTCCGCCCCATGGTCGCCGCCAACGCCAAAGCGGCGATCTGGCTCATGTCCACGCCCAACGGCCGCTAGGGTTCTTCTACGAAGAGTGGACCCGCGCCGACATCTCCTGGTTCCGCCTCGCCGTGCCCGCACCCCACACTGCCCCCGCATCGCTCCCGCGTACATCGAAGAAGAGCGCGGCGTCATGGGCGACGAGCATTTCCGCCAGGCATACCTCTGCAAATTCACCACAGCCCAACACGCCTAGTTCAACACCGACGCCATCGACGACGCCTTCAAGAATGGATGACCATTCAACCGCAACCGCCGGCGTCGGCCATTCACTCCTCGCGGAATTTTTTCTCCCTTCGTTCCTTTCACTTGCAGGTTTTGACAGTGCCATCTTCAAAAAGCCCTGGGCCAACGTTGTGATCGAGAGTGCCGCCCGTTTCGCGCGCGCCCCATCTGAAAACCAAGGAGCTTCCATCATGAAACTTGAAGACCTGGCCGAACTGCGCGAGTACAGCGGCATCTTCTTTGACCCTGCCACCGGCAAATCCTATCGCGACGACGGCACCGACACCGGCTACACGTTCGAGAACGCGCGCTGGACCGGCCCGTTCGGCATGCATCTCACCTGGCCCTGGCTCAACCCCATCGGGTTCGCTACGGCCGAGACCGCCACACGCATCCTCGCCTGGGCTCGCTCCATCGCGCCGTCCACGCTGACGGTCACGCTCGACGATTCGCAGAACATCATGGGCCCGTTCACGCGGACCATTGAACGCCGCATCGTCGTTTCCGACGGCGCCAACTCCGAGCAGTTCAGCGCCGGCTGGCTTGCCAACTCCATCATCCGGAATGGCGAAACGCTGGCTGCGCGCTCGTTCCAGGCCAAATGGCGCTCGGCGGGCCTGCGCTTCTAATGGGCCGCGCTGTACCCTGAAAGTTGCGCGTGTTCTTCTTCCTCTTCCTCCTCTGCCGTGTCGTTGTCGGGTTGGCGGCGGGGGCGTGGCTGCTGGCTGCGCCCCCCGCCGCTCGGGCCGCGGTGCAGGTGGAAATTCACTTCCCGGTGCTCGAACGTGCGATCTCAGAGCAGATGTTCGCGCAGGACGGCCGCCGCTACGTGAAGGGTTCGAAAGCGGACAAGTGCTCGTTTGCGTATCTCAGCAAGCCCAAGCTCGGCGGCTGGAACGGCAAGCTGACGATCAAGGCCCGATTCACCGGGCGTAGCGCGCTCGACGTGATCGGCCGCTGCATCGGTCTCGGCGACGATTTCGATTTGACGGTTCTCGCCGAGCCCCACTACCAAAGCGGCAAGCTGCGGCTGAAAAACGTGAGCGTCGTCACCGAGGGCAAAGACTCGATGTACATCCGCAACGTTCGCCAGCGCCTGGGGCAGAGCCTCGAGCGCGAGTTCACCTATCCGCTCGATGCCGACGCCAAGCGGATTCTCGAAGAACCCAAGCCCGGCTCGCCGTTTAAACAGGAACTCCGCGACTTCGGCATCTCAGTCATTGAAGTGACGTCGCAGGCCGTCGTGCTTCCGGTCGATTTCCGGTTGTCGGTGAAGTAGCCTCACCCGCCAGGCACGCCACAACGCGCCGTTCGTACTCGTGCGCCGCCACGCGGAACGGCTCGGTGTGCCCCGCGCGCGGTACTTCCCAGTAGTCGCAGCCGCTCACCGCGTGCAACTCCCGCGCGTGCGTCACCCGGATCGCACGGTCCTCGGCGCCGTGAATCAGCAGCACCGGCACGGCCGACTGTTGAATGGCATCCACCGGCCGAGCGCGAAGCATGTCCACGCCGTAGCGCCAGCGCACGTACCAAAACGCCAACTCGCCCATGGGCCGAAACGCAATGTTGCGTGAAGCGGCGCGGCAGCCCGTAGCGGTCCGCCAGTTTGTCGTAGGCGGCGGACGAAAACGAAGTGAAAGGAAATTCGGCAATGACAGCTTCCAGGCGCGCTTCGATGGGCAACGCATGCAGCAGCACGCACGCTCCCATGGACTGCCCGAGTCCCACAAAGCTCTCCACGCCCAGCCGCGTGCAGAGCCAGTCGCCCCACGTGCGCACGTCTGCGGATTCGCGCAGCCCGAACGTCACCTCGCGCCCGCCGCTTTCGCCGTGGCCGCGGCTGTCAGGCGCCAGCACCGCAAAGCCCTGGCGCAACAGCATGGCCGCGTGTTGCAGCATCGCCGCGCGCGTATCCACAAATCCATGCAGCACCAGAGCCGCGCGCCCGCTCCACTTCTCCGGGTTGTGCAGCAGCCACGCACGCAGCGGCGTGCCGTCCATCGCGCGCACTTCCACGCGCTCCACCTCGGCGTCCGTAGCCTCGCGTGCCGCGTCGTGGTTCGCAACGAAGCGCCGCTTGGCGCGCACGCGGATGTTACGCTCGGCCAGCCACACCGCGCCCGCAGCCGTCAATAGCGCGCCGATAGCTACAATCAGGAAGACTGCCGTGTTACTCACCGTGGGTCACTCAAATCGCGCGATCGCGACGCTCCTCGACCTGCTCGGCAGCGCGGGCGCCACGATCCTCGCCGACGTGCGCAGCCAGCCGTACTCGCGCCGCTACCCGCAGTTCTCGCGCGAAGCGTTGGCCGCTTCGCTCGCCGCGCGCGGCATCGCGTATCGCCATTTTCCCGCACTCGGCGGCAAGCTGTTGACCACCAGCTACCAGCAGCATATGGCTACTCTCCAATTTCGCGAGGCGCTTGCGGAACTCATCAGTTGCCCAGCCGTTGTGGCCGTGATGTGTGCCGAAGCGGATCCGGCGCATTGCCACCGCCGCCACATTGCCGACGCGGCAGTGGCACAAGGCGTCGCCGTCACGCATCTGCTGCCCGGCGGCATCCTGCGTCCGCACCAGTCGCAACCTGCGCTATTCGAGGCTCTCTCATGATCGCCGCCGTCACGCTCCCGCTGCTGTTCGTTCTCTCCGGCCAGGATCTGCGGCTGCACTTCCGCTCGGCCATCGATCAGACGGATCAGCCCTATCGTCTTTAAGTGCCCGGCGTCTACGGTGCATCGGCCTCAGCGCCGCTGCCGCTGGTGATCGCCATGCACGGCACGGGCGGCAACGAAAACACGCTCTTCGATGGCGACGCCTACAAGCAAGGCGCGCTGAAAGCAGCGGCGGAAAAGCACGGCATGCTTGTGGCGTCTCCGCTCGGGCGCGGCGTGTCTGAGTTTCGCGGCGTGGGCGAGACCGACGTGTTTGAAATGCTCGCCGACATCCGCGCACGTTATCGCGTAAACCCGGATCGCATCTATCTCACCGGCCACTCGATGGGCCGCACGGGCGCGGCGTATCTCGCGCTGCGGCACCCGGATCTGTTTGCCGCCGTCGCGCCGCTGGCCGCCGCCTACAGCTTCCCGTGGCTCGCGCGCAATGCCGTGACGATTCCGTTTCTGTGGATCGGCGGCGCGGCCGATGACGAGTACTACCATAGCGGCGTGGCCGTGGGCGTGGAGCGCATGCGGAAGTTCGATGTGCCGGTGATGGCGGAGGCGATCCCGGGCGAGGGGCACAACGGTCCGGTGAAGAACTTCGATCGTGTGCTGGAGTGGCTCGCGCGTCACCACCGGAACGCGCATCCGCGCTCGTACTTCTTTGAGACGGATTCGTCCCTCCATGGCACGGCTTGGTGGACGAGTATCTAACGCATCGCCGTCCCCAGCCGAATGGCGACCATTGAAGCGCGCGCGGCGTCGCGGGAGCGCGCCGACGTGACCGCCACGAATATCGCCGCTTTTGTTTTCGAACCGGACCGCGCGGTGTTTGACGCTGGCGCGCCGATGGCGCTCCATGTCAACGGCCGCGTGTGGAACGCGATTGTGCCTGATGGCAAAGCCGTGCGCGTCGCGGGCGTGTCCGCGCGGCTCACCAGTGCGATTGCTCGCAACCCCGCCGCGTGGCGGACGACGCAGGTGGCCATCGCGCCGCAATCGCTCGATATGACCGGCGAGAACGAAAAGCTCCTTGCCAACTGGATCACCGATGCCATGCGCGCCGCCACGCAGGCCGACATCGCGCTGTGGGGCGGTTCGGCCTATCGCGGCCTTCCGATTCCCGCGGGCCCGGCGGACATGGTGGACCTCATTCAATGCAGCCGCCCATTCGATCAATACCTTGTCACCGTGCGCCTCACCGGCCGCGAGATCTGCGCGATTTTCGATGACAACGTGCCGCATCCGAAGAAGAACCAGCCGCTGCGCATGGACACGCCAGGCGCAAGCCGCCTGCTGCAGATTTCCGGGGCGTCGTATACGTTCGATCCGCATCGCCCGGACGGCCAGAAGATCGTGCGCGACACGCTCGACGCCGCGAAGGTCTACACGGTGGTGATGGAAGGGCAAGCGATGGAGCGCGAGTCCGTGAAGCTGGCCGGCCGCTTCCGCAAGCTCGACTATCGCTCCACGGAGATCCCGCTCACGATGGCGCTCTGCGGCCACGCTGCGCGCACGGGCCGCATCGAGGCGCCCGCGGAAGGCCGCGTACGCCGCGCCACCGGAGCGGAGTAAGCCATGCTCACTTCGGTGGAGTGCTTCTCGTGGCCGTAGCACACTGCCCTGATCGTCTCGGCAATCGCGTTCGCCACTCGCCTTTCCACCCAAGGCAGGCTGATTCTCAGCACGCTGCTGTTGGTGATGGCTCTTCCTGCTTGCTTGGCAACTCGGTTGAGACAGCCCCTGGGACGTAATCGATCGCCCTCTTTACGATTTCGGCGGCCGCCCTCGTTCTGAGCCTGCTGATTCTTGGCGGCATGTTCGTAGCCTCCGGTTTGAGACGCGTGCGGCGCGCGGTCAGAGTGCAATAGGCGATGCAACAGATTACTACGCGAGACATAATACTGATCACCGGCGGCTGCGCGCTGTCGATCTCCTCCGCGTTTCTGTGTGAGTAAGTCGGCTGCCCGCCGCCGGCAGATTCGTGCTGAGCGGCTTCTTACTCTTGCTCGCGGTCGCAGGCTTGCTATCGTCGGCGAACCTGAGTCTACACGAATGCGGCATTCCTTGGCTCGGAGCCACTCTCTTGCTCTGCGCCATCGTTTTCATTAGTGGCATTGTGGCAATCCTTCGCATCTGAACCCTCGCCTGCGCCCTGCGTGATACCCTAATAATCTTGAGGATTTTCTCCTTTTCCCCGAGCAGTCCCCGCAATGAGCACCATCACGATTACGCTGCCGGACGGGTCCCAGCAACAGCACCCGCACGGCACACAACCTCTCGATATCGCCAAGTCGATCAGCCCGCGCCTCGCCGACGATGCCGTGGTCGCGCGTGTCAACGGCACACTGCAAGACCTCACCCGTCCGCTCGAAGCCGACGCCACCATCGAGATCCTCACCTCCAAGAACCCCGAAGCGCTTGAGGTGTACCGCCACTCGACTGCTCACCTGCTGGCCGCCGCCGTGCTCGAAGTTTATCCCGAGACGCGCCTCGGCGTCGGGCCGCCAACCGAAACCGGCTTCTACTACGACTTCCAGCGCGCTACGCCCTTCTCCACCGAAGAGCTCGAAAAGATCGAAGCCAAGATGTGGGAGATCCAGGCGCGCGACTTGAAGTACGAACGCGTGATGACGCACAAGCCCGAAGGCCTCGACAAGTACGGCAAAGAAGGCGCGTGGATGAAGTGCGAACTCATCACCGAAAAAGCCGACGAGTGGTTCAGCGAATACACGCTTGGACCCCATTTCATTGACTTCTGCCGCGGTCCGCATGTGCCGTCCACCAAGCGCATCAAGGCGTTCAAGCTCCTCTCCGTCTCCGGCGCGTATTGGAAAGGCGACCAGCAGCGCGAGCAACTCCAGCGCGTCTACGGCACCGCGTTCTTCTCCAAGAAGGACCAGGACGACTATCTCCACCGCCTCGAAGAAGCGAAGAAGCGCGACCATCGCAAGCTGGGCAAGGAACTCGATCTCATCTCGATCCAGGAGCTCGCCGGGCCTGGCCTCGTCTTCTTCCACCCGAAGGGCGCGCTCGTGCGCAAGCTGCTCGAAGACTGGATGCGCGAGCAGTATCTGAAGCGCGGCTACTCGATCGTCTCGACGCCGCACATCGGCCGCGAACAACTCTGGCACACCTCGGGGCACCTCGTGAACTACGCCGACGGCATGTTCGTGGGCATGGCGCTCGACGATGCGACGTACCGGCTGAAGCCGATGAACTGCCCGTTCCACATCCTGATTTATCAGGACCGCCAGCGCAGCTACCGCGACCTTCCCGTCCGCCTCGGCGAGCTCGGCACCGTGTATCGCTACGAGCGCTCGGGCGTGCTGCACGGGCTGTTCCGCGTGCGCGGCTTCACGCAAGACGACGCGCATATCTTCTGCACGCCGCAGCAGATTGAAGAAGAGATCGTCAGCTGCCTCGAGTTTGCGGTCGACACGCTGAGGACCTACGGCTTCGATCGCTACAGTGCCGAACTCTCCACGTGGGACGGCGGCGTGAGCGGCAAGTATCTCGGTACGAATGAAGAATGGGAACTCGCCGAATCGACGCTGCGCCGCGCCGTGGAGCGCGTGGGGCTCAAGGTCAAGGTGATGCCCGAGGAAGCCGCCTTCTACGGTCCGAAGATCGACGTGAAACTCGTCGACGTGTTGGACCGGCCGTGGCAGCTTTCGACCGTGCAGTTCGATTTCAATCTGCCGCGCCGTTTCAATCTCGAATACGTGGGCGAGGACGGCAAGAAGCATCAGCCGTTGATGGTGCATCGCGCACTGTACGGCTCGGTGGAGCGCTTCTTCGGCATTCTGCTCGAGCAATACGCCGGCGCTTTTCCGGTGTGGCTTGCGCCTGTGCAGGTGCGCGTGATGTCCATCGCTGATCGCCACATAGCCTACGCAACTGAAGTGAAGCAGACGCTCGAAGCGCAGGGCTTCCGCGTGGAACTCGACGCGGGCAACGACAAGGTCAACGCCAAAATTCGCGAAGCGCAACTGCAGAAGATCCCGTTCATGCTGGTGGTGGGCGACAAGGAAGCCGAGAACAAAACGGTCTCCGTGCGCAACCGCAAGCATGGCGATCAGGGCGCGCAGCCGCTCGATCAGTTCATCGCGCGGCTCAGCGAACTGTCCACGTCGCGCGCGCCGCATGAATAATGTCGTTGTGGCTCGCCCTTAAACTCGTACTTGTCGCGGGCTCGTCTGTCTTCTGCATCCTCGCTGCGATAGCGGCTCGCCGCCATCGCAGCGAAGCTCTTCCCGTGCCGCCGCTCAGCCACACGCCGCCGCCGGTCAGTATCCTCAAACCGCTCAAGGGAGCCGATGAAGGCCTTGCGGACAACCTTCGCAGCTTCTTCGCGCAAGACTACCCCGGCGAATTCGAAGTGCTGCTCGCCGTGCGCACGCCGGAAGACGCTGCGGTGCCCATCGCCCAAGCCGTCCGCGCTGAGTTCCCGCGCATCGCGAGTCGCATCCTATTCGTCGGCGAGCCGCCATGCGCGAACGCCAAGGCCTGGAGCCTTGAACACCTCACCAGCGCGGCCCGCTTCGATCTGCTCGCCATGGCCGATTCCGACATCCGCGTCACGCCCGCGTTCCTCCGCACCGTCGCCGCAGAGTTCGAGCGCGACCCGCAACTCGCCGTCAACACCTGCCCGTACCGCGCCGTGCCGGGGGCGGGCAGCGTGTGGTCCGCGCTCGAAGCGATGATGATGAACACCGAGTTCCTCGCCGGCATCCTCACGGCACGGATGCTCGAAGGCATGCGCTTCGCCGTCGGCCCCACCATCGTTGCGCGACGCAGTGCGATTGACGCCATCGGCGGCTGGCCCGCGCTCAAAGACTATCTCGCCGAAGACTTCGTGCTCGGCCAACGCGCCGCCGCGCGCGGCCTCGGCGTGGGCCTATCGGGCTACGTGATCGAGCATCGCATCGGCGCGCAGCACTTCGACGCCAACGCGCGCCACCGCCTACGCTGGTGCCGGTCCACACGCCGCTCGCGCCCAGCAGGCTACGCCGGACAGCTCTTCACCTACGCGCTGCCCTGGATGCTGCTCGCCCTGCCGTGGTCACTCGCCGCGCTCCCCGTATGGATTTGGTCGAAGCTCGAAACCGCTGCCTTCACGCTCCGCGATCCGCTTTGCCGCCGCTACTGGTACGCCGTGCCCGCCGCTGAAATCGCCAGCTTTATCTTCTGGCTCGGTGGCTTCTTCGGCAACACGATCGCCTGGCGCGGACGCACCTACTACCTGCATCGCGACGGGCGTTTCGAACGCGTGAACTGAGGCGCGGTTACGCCAGAAGCTTGTTCACTACTTTCCCGTGCACGTCCGTCAACCGGAAGTCACGCCCCAGGTGCCGGTAGGTGAGCTTGGTGTGGTCAAACCCGAGGCAATGCAGCATCGTCGCCTGCAGATCGTGCACATGCACCGGATCCTCTTCGGCCCGCATACAGAACTCGTCGGTCTTCCCCACCACCTGTCCGCCCTTGATTCCGCCGCCCGCCATCCACAGAGAGTAGGCAAACGGGTGATGGTCGCGCCCGCCTTGATCCGGGTTGCGGCCCAAGCGGTGCTCCACCATCGGCGTGCGCCCAAACTCGCCGCACCACACCACCATCGTTGAATCGAGCAGCCCACGCTGCTTCAGATCCGCCAGCAACGCGCCCACGGGCTTGTCGGTGGCGTCGCAGTTTTCCTTCAGCTTCTTGTTTAGCTCGGTGTGATCGTCCCACGACGCATGCGCCAGCATCACAAAACGCACGCCGCGCTCCACCATGCGCCGCGCCAGCAGGCAGTTGGTGCCGAATGATTTCGTCTCCTTCTCGCCAATGCCGTACGATTCGCGCGTAGCCGCTGTTTCCGTGGAAAAATCCAGCAAATCGGGCGCCGCTGCTTGCATCCGGAACGCGAGTTCATAAGACGAAATGCGCGAGGCGATGTCGAGCTCGGCCGTGTCCTCGAGATGCTGCTCGTTAAGTTCCTTCAACGCGTCGAGCGTCGTCCGCTGCGTCTGGCGCGACAACTGGCCCGGATTCGAAAGATACAGAATCGGATCACCCGAGTTGCGGAATACGGTGCCTTGATAGAGCGACGGCAGGAAGCCATTGGTCCAATTCGTCACCCCGCCCGACGTGCCGCGTCCGGAAGCCAGCACCACAAAGCCGGGTAGATCGTGCGACTGCGACCCTAACCCATACGTTGCCCACGCGCCCAACGAGGGCCGCCCGAACTGCATGCTGCCGCTGAACAGCAGTAACTGGCCCGGATGGTGATTGAACGCGTCGGTGTGCATCGAACGGATCAGGCAGATGTCGTCAGCCCGCGCCGCGGTGTGCGGAATCCAGTCGGCCATCTCGGTGCCGCACTGGCCCCACTTCTTAAACGTGCGCGGACTCGGCAGGACGCCCGCATCGGGCTGCGCGAAGGCCAGCTTCGATTCGTAGAACTTGACGAACTCAGCGGGCAATGGCTTGCCCGCATACTTCGCCAGGCCCGGCTTGGGATCGAACAGATCGAGCTGGCTCGGGCCACCCTCCATGAACATGAAGATTACGTTCTTGGCCTTGGCCGGGAAGTGCGGCTTGCGCGGCATCATTCCCTCGGCACCCAGGCGATCAGCCAGCGCCGCGGCCCAGAGCCCGCCCGCGCACTTTTCAAAGAAACCGCGCCGTGTTGGATTCATGTGATCTATTCCCTGTGCAGAAACTCGTCGAGGTTAAGCAGCACGCGCGCCATCACTGTCCACGCCCCGCCTTCGGCCGCGCTCACACCCGTCATGTTGTGCGGATGCAGGTAACTCGCTTCCTCGGGGTTCGCGCGCAACGCCGTCATTTCCGTCTGATAGTGCCGGCTCATGGCCGCGAGTTCCTTCGTTTTCGGATCGCGCCCCAAACACAACCGGAACGCCAGCCTCAGGCGGTCTTCAAAAGCCGGCGCCTCGCGCAGCACGCGCACGCCCAACGATTGCGCGGCTTCGAGAAACACCGGATCGTTCAACAGATTCAGCGCCTGCAACGGCGTGGTGGAGCGCCCCCGCCGGCTGCACGCCATCACGGCATCCGGCGCATCGAACGTCATCAACTGAGGATAGGGCACCGTGCGTTGGAAGAAGATGTACAGGCCGCGGCGGTAGCGATCCGGCCCCGTCGATTCAGGCCACTTCACGCTATTGGCGTAACTCAGTTCCGTAACGCCTTTGGGTTGCGGAGGCCGCACGCCGGGTCCGCCCACCGCAGGCATGAGCAAGCCCGCCGCCGATAGCGCGGTATCGCGAATGGCTTCCGCCGGCAGCCGCAACCGCGTCTGGCGCGCCAGCAGCAGGTTGTCCGGATCCCTCTCTTTCAAATCCTGCCGCACCTTTGACGATTGCCGGTAGGTGGCCGAAGTTACGATCAGCCGGTGCAGGCTCTTGAAGCGCCAGCCGCGATCCATGAACTCCGCCGATAGCCAGTCGAGCAACTCGGGATGCGTAGGCCGCTCGCCGCGCGTGCCGAAATCTTCCGACGTGAACACCAGCCCGCGCCCGAAGTACTCTTGCCATACGCGGTTCACCGTTACGCGCGCCGTCAGCGGGTTTTCTTTTGCCACCAGCCATTTGGCGAAGTTCAACCGGTTCGGCTCGCCGGGCAACGCGGGCAATGCGGCCGGAGTGCCGGCCTGCACTTCGATGCCGCGGCTGCGGAAGTCGCCACGCATCAGAATGTGGCTGGGCCGGGGCGTGAACGATTGCCGCACCGACTGCGCCATCGTGATCCTGGGTTGAGAACGAGCGAGAGCCGCCCACTCCTTCTGCAACGAACGCCAATCGTGCAGCGCCAACTCTTCCTTCGAGAACACGTCGCCCGCCCGGTCGATGAAATAGTCAACGAGCTGCTCCTGCTGCTCGCGCGGACGGTGCGCTTCTTCGAGTTGGAGCACCGGTTGCAACCCGTTGGTGAGATTGCCGACGAACTTCCAGGCAAACTGGATCGGATCGTTGTTGCCTGGCTGCGCCACCGCTTTGAGTAGCCGCGCGCGCCACTCGCGCATCAACTCCGGCCCGCCGTAGCTTGTAAACATCTCCCGCCGCGACGCCTCATAGCCCGGCCGCGCCGCCAGCCACGGGCCGAGTTCTCCGGGCAACGGCGCTTCCACGTCGTGATCCATCAACGGATTGAAAAACGCAAACAGCGAGTAATACTCGCGCTGCGAAATCGGATCGAACTTGTGATCATGGCATTCGGCGCAACCGGCGCTGAGCCCCAGCCAGGTAGTGCTAACCGTGCTGGTGCGGTCCTTCACCTGCGCGATGCGGAACTCTTCGGTGTCCACGCCGCCTTCGCGGTTCGTCAGTGAGTTGCGGTAGAAACCCACGGCGGCGCGTCGCTCGGCGGTCGGCGCGGGGAGAAGATCACCGGCGAGTTGATCGATGGTGAACCGGTCAAAGCCCATGTCGCGATTGAACGCATCGATCACCCAGTTCCGGTAGCGCCACGCCCACGGCCGCGGACTATCCTTCTCATACCCGTCAGAGTCGGCGTACCGCGCTAGGTCCAGCCATTGCCGCGCCCACCTCTCGCCGTAGTGCTCGGAGTTCAACAAGCGCTCCACCGCGCGTTCATACGCGCCCGGAGTGGTGTCGGCGAGAAAATCTTCAAGCTCGGCGGGCGTAGGTGGCAGCCCCGTCAAATCGAGCGTCACGCGCCGCAGCAACACGGCGCGATCGGCTTCGGGCGAAGGCTGAATGCCGTCTTTTTCAAGGCGCGCCAGCACGAAGCGATCAATTGGATTCCGGCTCCACGCCGCCCCGCGCACCGCCGGTTCCGCCGGACGCCGCACGGTTTGAAACGCCCAATGCGAGGACTTGGGCCGCTGCGTCTTTGCCACCGCTACGTTGCCGGTGCCAGCGGGAAACTTCGCGCCGTCGGCGATCCACGCCTTCAGCATGCCCACTTCGGCCGCGGTCAACTTGCGGTCCATCGGCGGCATCTTGCCCGCTTCCACCAACTGGATCAGCTTGCTGCCCGCGGCATCGCCGGGACGGATCGCCGCGCCGGAGTAACCGCCGCGCAACGCGTCCACGCCGTTGTCAAGCCGCAGGCCGCTGGTCTGCATCGCAGCGCCGTGACAGCCCGTGCAGTTCTTCTTGAGAATCGGCTCTACTTCGCGTACGAAGTCCGCGGCAGCCGCAAGCGAGGCCGCTCCCAGCAGGATCGCAACGAGGCATCGCATGTCATCATTTTATACTGAGGCGCCCCTGCCTTTGGGGGCTCTGGTGCAAACCCGCCGAGATGAGAGAAAATGACGCACTGCCCTCCTTCGTTCCGGTCGAAGAATTGTTCGCTGGTCGCCACTTCGATGCCGAGATCATGGTGCTGTGCGTCCGCTGGTGCTTGAGCTTCAAGTTGAGTTACCGGGATTTGGTCAGCATGATGAGCGAACGTGGCATCAAACTTGCGCACACGACGATTCTGCGCTGGGTGCAGCATTACATGCCGGAGTTCGAGAAGCGCTGGAAGCGGTACGCCCGCCCGGTGGGTGACTCCTGGC
>VFZP01000123.1 GCA_016871115.1 Acidobacteriota bacterium | reverse complement strand
TCAAAGCATTCGTCGCAAAGACCAATGAACACCCCAAGCCTTTTCACTGGCGCAAACGTGAGGTCAAGGGAAGCCAGCTGCGAAATACTCTTATTACTTAATGCAACTAAGCACTATGTTACACGGGTGCGCGGCGGCAACCGACCGGCTTGCCTTGCGAGGGCGTGCGGTCTACCATCGGCGTGTGGACGTCATAGTGAGGAGAGTCTGGTGGCTGTGCGCCGCCGTAGCGTTCAGTTTATGGGGCCAATCGCAGAGCCCAACGCCGCCTCTCAGTAAGCGCGTACTCTACGTCACCCACTCGGCAGGCTTCGTGCACGGAAGCATCGGGGTGTCGCGCGAGGCGTTGGCGGCGGCGGGGGCACGGGTGGGCGTGGAGGTCACGGCTACGGAAGATCTTTCCTACTTCGACTCGGCGTCACGGCTCGACGACTTTGACGCGATCTTCTTATTCACCAGCGGCGAGCTTGCGCTCAATGCCGCACGGCGGCAGAATCTGCTGGACTTCGTGCGCATGCGTGGCAAGGGATTCGGCGGCGCCCACAGCGCAACCGACACGCTCTACCAATGGCCCGAGTACGGCGAGATGATCGGCGGGTACTTTGACGGGCACCCGTGGGTGCATGAGGCAACGGTGGAAGTGGAGGATCCGGATCATCCGGCCACGCGGGACATCAACTCCGGGCCGGCGTTCCGGATGGTGGAGGAGTACTATCAATTCCGTTCCTTCTCGCGCGATCGCGTGCGTGTGCTGCTCACGCTGGATCCCCGTTCCATCAATCTGCGTGCGCCTGGTGTGAACCGCACCGATGAAGACTTCGCCCTCGCCTGGGTGCGCCCGTATGGCACGGGCCGGGTCTTCTACACCGCGCTCGGACACTTCGATCAGACGTGGCGCGACCCGCGGTTCGTGCGCATGCTGGAAGGCGCGCTGCGCTACCTCACCGGACAAACACCCGACGCCGAGAGCGCGCCGCGCCGCAGCCAGCCCACTGTCGCGCGCATCGGAAGCGCCGCGTCCACCGATGCCGACACGCCGCTCACCCCTGGACTTCTCTTCACGCTCCACGGCGCCGGACTCACCACCGGCACCACGCTCGCCGCCGCCGCGCTCCCGTTGCCCACGCGGCTGGCCGGCACCACGGTGAAGATCGATGGCGTGGCTGCGGGGCTGGTCTCGGTCTCACCCCAACGCATCCTCGCCGTCGCGCCCGCCGGCACGCAGCTTTCCGCTGCCGCACCCGTGGAGTTGGTCACCGGCGTATCGCAGTCAACCGCGCGTACGGATGCGCCCGTGCAGTCATCCGAGCCCGGCATTCTCGGCGGCTACGTGACGCGAGACGTCGCCGTGCTGTACGCCACCGGACTCGCGCTGCCGGACGTCGCCGTGCTCGACGAAACGGGCCGCGAGTGGCCGATTGACTTCGCCGGCGCCGCACCAGGCGTCGCGGGCATTCAACAAGTGAACGCGCGCATCCCGGCGGGCGCGCCACTCCGCGTCCGCCTGCGCTCAGCGGGGCGAGACTCCGCGCTGCTGGCGCTCCCCACCACTCCCCAGTAGGATCGGATGATGTCCCTGCAGATTCCCACCATCGCGGATGTGCTTCGCGCCGAGCCCGTGGTGCACGCGCATGTCGGCTCTGTGCCGTTGATACGCTCGCTCGCGCTCGAACAGGCACTGGGTTTTGCACCGGCCCGGCGGGTGTGGCTGAAGGACTACGGGTGGACCGCCTCGGGTTCGTTCAAACTGTTCGGCGCCGTCAACTGGATGGCCTCGAATTTCGATCGCATCGGCACGCGCCCGGTAGCAGCGCATTCCTCGGGAAATTTTGCATCCGGCATTGCGTTTGCCGGGCACTGCTTTGGGCGGCGCGTGATTGTCGTGATGCCGGAATCGGCCCCGCGCATCAAGTTCGAGCGGACACGCTCCTTCGGAGCCGAGATTCGCACCTATGACATCACGCGCGATCATCTCACTGGCGATCGCGACCGGATTACGCGAGAGATTGCCGAGAATGATCAAGCCCTGCAAGCCTCGCCGTACGATGACCCGCACGTAATTGCAGGCAACGGCGTCGGCGGACTCGAGATTGTCGAGGAGCTGAAGCGGTTGGGCCGGGAGGTTTCTCACTTCCTTTGCCCGGTCAGCGGCGGCGGACTGATGGCTGGGCATGCGTTGGCGATCGCCGACGGGTTCCCGGCTGCGCGCATCGTTGGCGTGGAACCGGCCGACGCGGACGATTTCAGCCAATCGCTGCGCGAGCAAAGGCGCGTGCGGATTGAACGGCCCAAGAGCATCTGCGATGGGTTGCTGTCCTATGACGTCGGCGAACACAACTGGCCCATCCTGGCAAGCCTGGTGAGCGAAACGGCGGCGGTTCCCGATCAGGCGACGTGCGGGGGGTTGCGCTGGCTCTACAACCAGCACGGGTTGAAAGCGGAACCGTCAGGAGCGATCGGTATTGCCGCGCTGCTTTCCGGAATGGTGGATGTGGTGGGCGAGGGGGACGTCGTCGTGGTTCTCAGCGGCCGCAACGTGGACGAAGACGCCTTTCGCGGTTGGATCTCCGGGCAAGCGGGCTGAGTGCCGCCGCTTCAGGCTCCAAACAACTCGGTGACCGCTTTGCCCTTGCCGTCCTTCGTCACATAGAACGGGCGCTTCTCGATCTCGGCGCCGTAATTGGCCGGGATGCCCATCGCGTGATACAGCGTGGCGTGGAGATCCTGAATCTTGATCGGATCCTTCACCACTTTGCAGGGCCGCTCGTCTGCGGTCACGCCGTAGAGATGCCCATTCTTCACGCCGCCGCCGAACAGCAGCAAGCTGCCCGCTTCGGTAAAGTGGCGGTGCATGCCGTACTGACGCAGGTCCTGCAGTTTCTCGGGGATCTTCACCTGATCTTTCACCGGTTTGTCAGGCTTGCCTTCCTGAATCATGTCGCGCCCGAACTCGGTGGCCACGACAATCAGCGTGCGGTTCAGCAGGCCGCGCTCTTCGAGGTCGAGCACCAGTTGCGCAATCGGCCGGTCAATCATCTGCTTGGTGACGCGCGCGCGGGTGTGGCCGTTTTCATGCGTGTCCCAGTGGCGGAAGGGAATGTACTCGGTGGTCACCTCAATGAAGCGCGCGCCCGCCTCGGTGAGCCGCCGCGCCAGCAGACAGCCGCGGCCGAAGCGCGTGTCGCCGTATTTTTCGATACTTTCTTTCTTCTCGAGCGACAGATCGAACGCCTTCGCACCCGGAGACGTCAGCAGGCGGTGCGCATTATCCACGGCACGGCGGAGCGCATCCTGCTGCTGCGCGCCTGATTCGGCTGCGCCGCCGGCTTCCAGGAGCTTTTTGTAACGTTCGTAGCGGGCGGCGAAACGCTCATGCGAGATATGCGCGGGCGGGCGCACCGCGGCCATCGCATCTTCCGGGTTGGTGATGAAGAACGGCCCGTACTCGGTGCCCAGAAATCCCGCCGTGTGAAACGACTTCAGCGAATCGCTCTCGGCGCCGATCTCCAGGCTCTGGCCCACGTCGATAAACGCCGGCATGTCCGGATGCCGCGGCCCGAGCGCTTTTGAGATCCAGGCGCCCAGGTGCGGCGCGGCCACCGATTGCGGCGGGGCGTAGCCCGTGTGCCAGTGATACTGATGGCGGCTGTGGAGAATGAAGCCGAGATCGCCCGCCTGGTAGCTGCGGATGAGCGTGCCGCGATCCATCACCTTCGCGATGTTCTCCAGGCCCTCCGAAATCTTGATGTTGTCGACGGCGGTGTCGATCGGTTTGAAAGTGCTCAACACGCGGTTGGGATCGAGGCCCGGCTCAAACGGCGTGTGACGCTTCGGATCGAACGTCTCGGTCTGCGCCATGCCGCCTGCCATCCACAACAGGATCATGGTGTCGGCTTTGGCGGAAATCGGCTTGGACGTGGTGTTGGCGGCGGCCGAGGCCACCGCGGCCGAAGCGGCCGCGCTCAAGAACTCGCGTCGGGTATTCATGATCGTTCCACCTATCAGATGTACTGAAACTCGGGCGACATCGCCACGGCCCACAACAGATCTTCCAGGCCGTCCGGCTTGGTGACGCCGAAGGCGCGCGCGGCGCGGCGCTCGGCAGCAGACGGCGTGCGAGAGAGCGCGTGGCGGTACACGCGGTCAATCAACGCATCGGCGTTGCGCAGCACCGGCGGCACGGCTACGGGCGGCGCGCCCTTCACAGCGAGATATTGCTTCGGGTCAGGCTCTTCGCCGAAGACAAAGAAGCGGACGCGCGGGTTCACATCGCTCGCCTTTGAAGATTCGGCCAGCCCCACCTTCGCGCGGAACCGGTCGAGGCCGGACACGTCCAACACGTTCGTGGACGACGCGCCGGAGGCGATACGTTCCCGGCCGCCCGGTAGATTGGTCTCGGTCCACAGCGCTTCGGTGCGCGCAGGGTCGTAGGAATCCACATCCTGCACCACCAGCCACAGCTTCTTGCGCCCGGCCACGTCCACGTCCGCCGCGATCAGTTCCTTGGTGCCCGGCGTCACCTGGCCGCTATCGAAAAGCGGCGCGGGCGCGGGCTTCAACTCGCCCAGCATCCTCTGCGCCCCGCGATGCAGTAGCGTGGCCAGCGTGGAGCCGTTCACCAGTTCCAACGCCTGCAGCGTGGTGGGCGCGGTGACGCGCTCGGTGATGACCTGATCGCGAATCGGCCTGCCCAACGCGCGCCCAAGCGCGGTGGACTTGATCTGCCAGTCGCGCGCATACGTGGCCGGGCCGGGCTGGCGCGGATCGAGCCTGCGCCACTCGCCGGTGATAGACGCAATCGCGTCTGTGAATTGCTCACCGGACAGGCGGCGCGGTACGGGCCCGCGAAACACGTAGGGCTTGGACTCGGCATCGCGCCAGGCCTGCATCGCATAGGCGTCCGATGTCATGATGCGGCGCATGAGTTTGCGCAGGTCATACCCGTTGGCCGCAAAGTCAGCAGCCAGCCAATCGAGCAGCTCCGGCGACCATGGGCGCGCATCCATATCGTCCACCGGTTCGGTAATGCCGCGGCCGAAGAACATCTTCCACATGCGATTCACCAGCACGCGCGGCATGCGGCCGTTCTCCGCTTTGGTGAACAGCTTTGCCGTCTCGGCCCGCTTCACCTCCAGTGGCGCATCGGCCGCCACGCCGCCGAGTTCGGGATAGAGAAACTTGGCCTCAGCAGCTTGGCCTGTAGGCGCGTCGCAACGGTGAATCTCGAGCGGCTTCGCGGAAAAGTAGGTGGCCAGGCCGTAGGCGTCCTTCAGCTTCCAACGGCTGATGAAGCTATCGTGGCAGGAGTTGCACTTGAGGTTGATGCCCATGAACACCTGCGCGGTGTTCTGCGCGGCCTGCATCTCGGGCGTTTGCGAGGCGTTGATATCGCCGCGCCAGTTCACACCGATCAGGAAGCCATCGGGGTCTGACTTCGACGCGGGATTCAGCAACGCCTGCAGGAACTTGTCGTAAGCAAGATTCGCTTCGAGCGCGGGCCGCAGCCACGGCGTGATGCTCTTACGTTCGCCATGATAGACCACACCCTCGTCGTTGCGCAGATGGTCGTTCCAGAAGCTGATCCAATGATCGGCGTAACGGGGGCCGTCGGCAAGCAGTATGTCGACAAGGGCTTCGCGTTTGCGCGGGTTTGCGTCGGCGGAGAAGGCGGCAAGTTGTTCAGGCGTGGGCAGCAGGCCCCAGAGATCGAGATAGGCGCGGCGCGCAAACTGGGCGTCTGTAACGCTGCCGGCGGCGGTCACTTGCTTGGAGCGGAAGTAGGCGCCGAGGAGGCGGTCCACTGGATGCGTGGCCGATGACTCCGGCAACGCGGGCGCGCGCAGTTCCATGCGGCGCCAGGTGGGCGTATCGTTATCGTCCGCGGCAAGCAGGGCGGTGGAGAATAGAACGAAGCTGGCGAAACAGCGGGTCACACCCTGATTCTATCGCTGGCTTATACGTCGAGGTTGCGTACGTCGAGCGCGTTCTCTTCGATGAACCGCCGGCGGTTCTCCACGTCCTCACCCATTAGCGTGGAGAAGATCGTGTCCGATTCCACCAGATCCTTCAGTTCCACCCGCAACAGCGTACGGACCTCGGCGTTCATCGTGGTCTCCCACAACTGCTCGGAGTTCATCTCGCCCAGCCCTTTGTAGCGCTGGAGGTCGACGCCCTTCAGACCCTCGGTCTTCAGCGTCTCCAGCAGATCGCGCCACGTATCCTGCGGCGTGCCCGCCACGGACTCGCGCACCACCACAAACGGCGGCTTGTTGTACTTGGCCAGTTCCTTCGCGGTCGCGCGCATGCGGCGATATTCAGAACGCGTCGCCAGATCAATGCCGATCGTACGGTGTGCCTGCGTCTGATCGGCGTAGACGATCTTGTGCGCCGCGTGTTCTTCGTCCACGGCGATTTCGGGCGTCAGCTTCAGATTCTTGAGCTCGTCGGCCACCTGCTTCAGATTCGCCGGATCTTGGAAGTCCGTCTTGGTATCGAGTTTGTACTCGGGGTTGCAGAGAATTTCGGCCACGCGCACGTCGCGTAGTTGGCGATCCACGTCGCGGATGAAGTTGCGGAACTCATCCAGCTTGGCAAGGAAATTCCGCATCTCGGTGCCTTCCACCGATCCGCTGTTGCCGTTGTGGCCGAACTTCACAGAAATATTTTCGGTTGCGCGCCGCAGAATCTCTTTGGTTAGATCCTTCTCGTTCTTGATGTAGCGCTCGCTCTTACCCTTCTTCAGCAGGTACAGCGGCGGCTGCGCCACATAGACATGGCCGCGGTCAATCAACGCCTGCATGTGCCGGAAGAAGAATGTGAGCAGCAGCGTGCGGATGTGCGAGCCGTCCACGTCCGCGTCGGTCATGATGATGATTTTGTGATACCGGAGTTTGGTGAGATCGAAATCGTCTTTGCCGATGCCCGTGCCGATGGCGGTGATCATCGAACGAATTTCGTCATGGCCCAGCATCTTGTCGTAGCGGGCCTTTTCCACGTTGAGGATTTTGCCCTTCAGCGGCAGAATGGCCTGATACCGGCGATCGCGCCCGCTCTTGGCGGTGCCGCCGGCGGACTCACCCTCGACGAGGAACAACTCGCAACGCTCGGGATCGCGCTCCTGGCAGTCTGCCAGTTTCCCGGGCAGGCCGCCCGAGTCGAGTGCGCCCTTGCGGCGCGTCAGGTCTTTCGCCTTGCGGGCTGCTTCGCGCGCGCGCGCCGCGTCAATCGCCTTGTTGACGATCTTGCGCATCACGGCCGGGTTCTTATCGAAGAACTCGCCCAGCCGCTCGTTCACCAGACCCACCACGTGGCCTTGAATATCCGAGTTGAGCTTGCCCTTAGTCTGGCCTTCGAACTGCGGCTGCGGAAGCTTCACGCTCACCACCGCGGTTAGGCCTTCGCGCACATCGTCACCGGTGACTGCGTCTTTGTCTTTGTCCTTGATCAGGCCTGAGGAAATGCCATAAGAGTTGATGGTGCGTGTGAGTGCGGAGCGGAAACCGGAAAGGTGCGTGCCGCCGTCCACCGTATTGATGTTGTTAGCGAAGGTGAAAATCAGGTCGCTGTAATCGGCGTTGTACTGCAGCGCGATTTCCATGCCCAGCTTGCCGCCATTCGGCAGATCCTTTTCGCCTTCGAAGTAGATGGGTTTGTCGTGCAGGACGGTCTTGGTCTTGTTGAGATCGCGCACGAATTCGGCGATGCCGCCTTCGTAGTGGAATTCGTGGCTCTTGATCGGGTCCGTGCGTTCGTCGCTCAGCACGATGGTGAGGCCGCGATTGAGAAATGCGAGTTCGCGAAGACGCTTCTGCAGCGTGTCGAAATTGAACTCGTGTGCTTCCATCACGGTCGGGTCCGGGTGGAAGTGCACCTTGGTGCCGCGCTTTTTGCCAGCCTTGCCTGTGTCAGTGAGCGGCGCCTTGGGCACACCGCGCTCATACTCCTGTTCCCAGGTGCGGCCCTCGCGCCAGATTTCGATCTTGAACCAATCCGAGAGCGCGTTCACGCAGCTCACACCGACGCCGTGCAGGCCACCGGAGACTTTGTAGGTGTTCGAATCGAACTTGCCGCCGGCGTGGAGTTTGGTCAGCACGATTTCCACAGCCGAGACGCCGAATTCCGGCTTGATCTCCACGGGAATGCCGCGGCCGTTGTCCACTACACTGATGGAGTTGTCCACATGTACCGTGACTTCCACGCGATCGCAGAAGCCCGCCAGCGCCTCGTCTACGGAGTTGTCCACAACTTCCCAGACCAAGTGGTGTAAACCCTGCTCGCGCGTGGAGCCGATGTACATTGCCGGGCGAAGACGAACCGCCTCGAGACCTTCAAGTACCTTGATACTGGATGAATCGTACTTCTCTGCCATTATTCCTCGCGGTCACTTCCCTAATAGGTAGACAAACAGGTGGTCACGTTTTTTAGCAGGCGCGCCTGCGTCAAATGCGCATGGGCATGATGATGTAGCGGTAGGTGTAGGCGTGCGCCGCATCGGCCGCGGCCGCGGGGCGGAGCTCAGCGGCACTGCTGCTGTCTTTGAAGTGGAATGTAACACTGGACTCGGGCGTGGCGCGCAGAAAGTCAATCATGTACTGCGCGTTGAAACCGATCTCCACTTTCGGACCGTCGTAGTCGGCGGCCAGAGTTTCTTCAGATTCGCCAGTTTCTGACAGCGACGAGTAAATCGTCATCTCGCCCGGATCGACGCGCATGCGCACGGCCTTCGAGCGCTCGTCGGCAAACTGGGCCACGCGTTCGATGGTGCCGCGCACTTCGTCCTTGGCAAGCGAGATGAAGTGCGGATGATTTTTCGGCAGCACACGCTCGTAGTCCGGGAAGTTGCCGGTGAGTTTGCGGCTGATCAGGAGACGGTCACCGAGTTGGAAGAATAGGTGATTGTCGGTAGCGGCAAACCTGATGACGGCGTCTTCGGCGCCCGCTTCCGATGCCAGCTTCTGCACCTCCGCCATCGCTTTGCGGGGCAATAGCGCGCGGAAGGTGGTGCTGGCGCCCAAGGTAACCGGGCGCTCCACCATGGCCAGACGGTGGCCGTCGGTGGCCACCATCACCACAGACTCCGGCTTCAACTGCAGCAGCGCGCCGTTCAGCGTGAAGCGCGACTCTTCGTTCGAGATCGAAAAGATCGTCTGCCCGATCATCGACGAGATGGCTGCGGCGGGCAGGTCCGCGATCTTGTCGCTCATTGCAGGCAGCTCCGGGTAGCTCTCGCGTGACATGCCGGCGATGCGTGTCTTGGAGCGGCCGCTGGTGATGGAGACCCAGTGGTTGTCGGCGAACTTGAGGTTCACTTCACCTTCGGGCAACAGGCGCACAAAATCCAGCAAGCGCTTGGCGGGAATCGTACCGGCGCCCGGCTTTTTCACCCTGGCCGACACCGTGCTGCGGATGCCCAGTTCAAGGTCGGTGGCAGTGAGTGTGATCTTGTCCTGCGAGGCCTCTACCAGGACGTTCGACAGGATGGGAATGGTCGTTCGTTTTTCCACGACGCCCTGTGTCAGGGCAAGCTCACGTACCAGTTCCGACTTTGCGATCGTGAATTCCATAGTGGCCTTTCGTTGCGCCTCGTTGAGCACATCTCAGAGGGGAGGCACTGGGTTGACTGAAACTCTCTAAATTATACAAAAAACAAAGGCTTCCCGTCTCGCTTCTGATTCTTCTAGTCTAAAGACCTATGTGTTTGTATAGAGTTTGTGTAAGGTGTGGATTTGTGGAACACGATGGTAAACCATTGAAAGCGCGAAGTTTGGCAAAATCAAAAGCTGTGGAAAACTGGGTGGCGAGGCGTGGACAGTTACGGTACGGGGTGTTTTATCCACAGTACTCCACAGCCCGATACCATCGGGCGAGTGGAAAACTCGATAAACCTAGTTGAATGAGTCGAGTATCGTGTGTACAGACCTGTTGATATCTAGTTTAGACATCCGTTCACGCTCGATTTTCTGGATCGAGTGCATGACGGTGGTGTGGTGCTTACCGCCAAAGGCACGGCCAATTTCAGGTAGCGAAGCGGGTGTGAGTTCCTTGGCGACGTACATGCCCACCTGTCGTGGGAACGCAACTTCCCGGCGGTTGGACTTCTGCTTGAGCTGCTGTACAGGGATCTGGAAGTGATCCGCCACACACTTCATTATCGATTCGAGAGTGATTTTCTTCTCCGACGTACCGCCGCTCAGGTGGCGTAGCGCCTGACGCGCCATGTCCACAGTGATAGGCGTATTAGTGACCGACGACTGCGCCACTAGCTTCAAGAGCGCGCTTTCAAGCTCACGAACGTTGTTGCGGCTCTTGTTGGCTACAAACATCAGCACTTCCGGCGGAAGCAGGACACCGGCAAGGGAGGCCTTCTTGGAGAGGATGGCAAGTTTGGTTTCAAGGTCCGGCGCCTGGACGTCCACAAGCAGTCCCCATTCAAAGCGCGAGCGCAGGCGCTCCACGAGGCCGTTGGTTTCTTTGGGCGGAGCGTCGCTGGTGAGGACAACCTGCTTGTGATGGTCGTAGAGCTCGTTGAAGGTGTGGAAGAACTCTTCTTGGGTACGCTCTTTGCCGGCAAGAATCTGTACATCGTCCACCAAAAGAACGTCGGCCGATCGGTAGTGTTGGTGGAACATTGCCATGCGGTCGCCGCGAATGGACTGCACCAGTTGATTCATGAAGCGCTCGGCGGTGGTGTAGACCACGCGGGTCTTTGGGTAGCGTGTCAGCAGATCGGTGCCAATGGCATGAAGCAGGTGTGTTTTGCCCTGCCCGGAGCCACCATAGATGAACAGCGGATTGTAGCGGCGCGCCGGTTGCTCAGCGGCCGCGCGGGCAGCGGCGTGGGCAAACTGGTTGCATGTGCCAACCACGAAGTTTTCAAACGTATAGCGGTCATTGAGCTGGGCCGAAGATTGGAACAGTTCGCTCGGCGAACCGTCCGTATCGGCCGACACAGAGATGTTACGTTCTGGCTCGGCTACGCTGGACACCACGAATTCAACGTGGGAATACCGCAGGTGCAGAGCGTGCACCGCCGACATCACCTGGCTGGCGAACTCGCGTTCAATCCACTCCCTTGTCTCGAGGTTGGGAACCGAAACAAACAGCCTGGCGCCGTCTTCAGCCCGAAACGCGGTGGAGGCAAACCAGCTCTGAAAGCTTTCCCAGGGAAGCTGCGATCCGAGTTTTTCTTTGATCTGCTGCCAGACGTCCATGCCGTGAAGTGCCTTTCCACCCGCAATACAGAAACTTCCCACAGCTTTTCCACAAGAGGAAAAGTATGGATCACTACAAATATAGGAGGAGGTTAGAACTGCAGTGATCGATCCGTGGGGAGGCTCCCCGGAATCGACCCGTGAGATGAGTCTACCATAGTTTCCCCCCGATTTGGAGCTAAGGTTTCCACAATTTATCTTGCTTAAAATCAAGGGCTTATTTAGGGGTTTGACACCGGGCCTCAGGTTTGGTAAGAATATGGGAGTCCCCCGCGCGGGAGTAACTCAGCTGGTAGAGTGCAACCTTGCCAAGGTTGATGTCGCGGGTTCGAATCCCGTCTCCCGCTCCATTCCATCCCCCCATTGATCATCCTGGCCATTTGGCCTTCGCGCCCCGCGAACGCGCCGGTCGGCCAAAAGCGATCACAACTTCTTCGGCGACCCTGGGTTTCCACGTGCAGTGAGAGGATTCTAAAAATGCGACGTCCCGGTTTGTCAAAGTCTATCGCGGCGCTGTGCTGCGTGAGTGTGCTCGTAGCGGCTGGTGCGCCGGATCCGTTCCGGCAGAAGCTGGACGCGGATCGGCGGGTGGAGCATACGCTCAATCGCGCGGCGTTCGGCGCGCGCCCGGGTGACGCCGAGCGCGTCAAGAAGATGGGTGTTGACAAGTGGATCGCCCAGCAGCTTGAGACCGCGAAGGTGGAAGAGAACCCGGTGGTGGCGGACCGCCTGAAAGCGCTGGCGACGCTTAACCTTTCGATCGAGCAGATCGCCGGGCAGTACCCGCTGCGCGCCGACAAGAAGCCGAAGAAGGGCGATGACGGCAAAGCATCGTTCCGGGACGTGCTCAGCGTCGAAGAGATCCGCAAGCTGCGTCAGGGTCCGGCGGAAGAGAAGCTCGCCTTCCTCGAAGCGCTGCCCAAGGACAAACGCCAGGCGGTGCTCGAAACTCTGCCGCAGCAGGTCCGCCGCGGGATGATGGGCCTGGGGAGCGCCGAGCTCCGGCGCGAGATAGTCGCGCTGGGCCAACCGGTGGCGATCGTGGGCCTCGATCTCGTCGAGGGTAAGCTCTACCGCGCGCTCTACTCGAACCGGCAGCTTGAAGAGGTCCTCGTCGATTTCTGGTTCAACCACTTCAACGTCTATATGAACAAGGGCCCCGAGCGCCTGTTCCTGACAGACTACGAACGCGAGGCGATCCGCCCGCACGTGCTCGGCAACTTTCACGACATGCTGCTCGCCACGGCCAAGCACCCGGCGATGTTGTACTACCTCGATAACTGGCAGTCTGTGGATCCCACGGCGTTGGAGCAAATGGCCAAGCGCCGGCGGGGCGGGAGCGAGATGAAGCAGCTCAGTAAGCGCGCGCGGGGGCTGAACGAGAACTACGCGCGTGAGTTGATGGAGCTGCACACCATGGGCGTGGACGGCGGCTACACGCAGCAGGACGTGGTGGAGGTGGCCCGCGCGTTCACGGGCTGGACGCTGCGTAATCCGCGCGGCGGCGCCGCCTACTACTTTGCGCTGATGTTGCACGACAAGCGCGCGAAGACAGTGCTGGGGCAGAAGCTCGCGGCCGGGCGCGGCGAGGAGGATGGGCTCGACGTGCTGCGGCTCCTGTCGCGGCACCCGGCCACGGCGAAGTTTATCTCGATGAAGCTGGCGCAGCGGTTTGTGGCGGACGCACCGCCACCGGCGCTGGTGGATCGCATGGCCGCCACGTTCCGCAAGACGGACGGCAATCTCCGTGAGGTGATGCGGACGCTGCTTACGTCGAATGAGTTCTTCTCCGAAGGCGCGTGGCGCGCGAAGCTTAAGTCGCCGCTTGAAATCGTGGTGAGCGCGGCGCGGGCGCTGGATGCGGACGTCACCAACGCGCTGCCGCTGGCGAAAAGTATTGAGGAGTTGGGCCAGCCGCTCTATCGCAAGGAAGAGCCGACGGGCTACTACAACACCGCGGAAGAATGGACGAACACCGCGGGCCTGTTGGGGCGGATGAACTTTGCGGCGTCGCTCGCTTCGAACCAGTTCCAGGGGACGAAGGTGGCGGCGTCGCACGCGAAGATGGGCGTCGCGCTCGGCGGGCCGGAGTTTCAAAGGAGGTAGGGGCGATGCTGTCAAGACGAGTATTCCTTTCGGGCGCGGCCTGTGTGGCGCCGCTGTGGTTGCAACGCGCGGCCGCGGCCAGCAGCCGGCGCAAGATCCTGGTGGCGGTGTTCCAGCGCGGCGCGATGGACGGGCTGAACGCCGTGATTCCTCACACCGACGAGGTGTACTACAAGGCTCGCCCGTCGATTGCGATTCCGAAGAGCGACGTGCTGGACCTCGGTGACGGCCGGTTCGGGCTGCATCCGGCGCTCGCGCCCCTGCATGCGTTGTGGAACCGGAAGCAGCTTGCCATCGTGCACGCTGCGGGGTCCCATGATCTGACGCGCTCGCACTTTGACGCGCAGGATTATATGGAGTCCGGCACGCCGGGCTTGAAGTCCACGCGCGACGGGTGGCTGAACCGCGCGCTGCCGCCGATGCCGGATGCGAAGACGCCGTTGCGCGCGGTTTCGATCGGTCCGCGTCTGGCGCGTACGTTGCGCGGCGCGAACTCGGCGGTGGCGATCAATAGCATTCGCGATTTCAAGGTGCGCGACCGCGGTTCGAAGGATGAGCTTGAGTCGATGTACTCGGGGACGGCGGATGCAACGCTGGCCGCGCCCGGCCGTGATACGTTTGAGGCCGTGAAGCTGGTGGAGAAGATCGACAAGCAGCCGTACACGCCCGCCGCGGGCGCGAAGTACCCGGTAGGGTCGAGCTTCGGCGCCAGCCTCCAGCAAATCGCGCGGCTGGTGAAGGCGGACGTGGGGCTCGAAGTGGCGTTCGCTGACATCGGCGGGTGGGATACGCACAATAACGAGTCGGCGCGGCTGCAGGGGCTGCTCACGGATTTCGCCGGTTCGCTCGGCGCCTTCGCGGCGGACCTCGGGGACCGGTTCGAGGACGTGACCGTGGTGACGATGTCTGAATTCGGCCGCACCGTGCGCGAGAACGGCAGCGGCGGTACGGACCACGGCCACGCGAACGCGATGTTTGTGCTCTCGGGGAGCGCCGCGCTCTCGGGCGGCAAGGTGCACGGGCGCTGGCCAGGCCTCGCGCCGGAGCTGTTGCACGAAGGGCGTGACCTCGCGGTGGCGACGGACTTCCGCGCGGTGCTGGGCGAAGTGGTGTCGCGCCAGTTGGGCGTGAAGGACGTGGCGCGCGTGTTCCCGGGCGGCCCGGCGGCGGTGGTGGCGAAGGGCGTGGGGGTGATGGGGGCGTGATCACGAAGCAGGACGAGCGAGGTTCGGTGAACGTAAAGATCCGGCGCGGGCTGGAGCAGCTAGACCGCGGGGAGGGGATTCTGGAAGAAGACCTCGCGGCGTACCTGGCGAAGCGAAAGGCCGAAGTCCTCGCCAAAGGGGATAACGGGAAAGTCAAGAGGTGTCGCGAGTGGCTGACCACAACTACACCGTTCTGTTCCATCTGTTGCCGGAAGGCGGCGGCTACGCCGTGATTGTCCCTGCGATACCCGAGATCTGCATGTACGGCGATACGCTGGCAGAGGCTGGCGAGATGGCGGGGTGATACGGGCTGGCTGCAAAGAGGGCGTAGCGCTGGTCGGCCTGCTCCTGAACGGGTATCGGCAGCGCGTCGTAGCGCTCCCAAAACTCGGGTAGTGGATGAGACTGCAGGCTCACGGTCACAAGGCGTTGTCGCTTATCAGCGCTGTGTCCGGCGCGCACACAATCCGTCTTCCAGTGACCCGGCTGTGCTGCCAGCATCCATGGCGCGATCGATCGCCATGTCCACAGACTGCACAAGGGGCGCACCGCGTCCACCGGGCGCGAAGTCGCGCTCCATTTGCCGGTCCCACACCTCTTCTTCCAATTGTTCGAACCACTGTGCGAATTGCTCACGTTCTTGTTCGGAGAGGTGGACTACCG
>VFZP01000122.1 GCA_016871115.1 Acidobacteriota bacterium | reverse complement strand
CCGCCTGCGCCCTACCACTATGGCAGGGCTTTTCCACAGCCGGCCGTCGACGACGACTGTGGAAATCTCCTCTCTCGTGTTTCCCTTTCATGGAAACTATAAGGGGGCAGCGTGATGGCGGCGATTCCCGCCTCGCGCAGCCACGCTGCCGTGCCGTCCGTGCTGGCGTCATCCACCACGATCAGCTCGAAGTCCCGGAATGTTTGCGCCTCGATGCTGGCCACCGCGCGGGCCAACTGCTGGCGCCGGTTGTGCGTGGGAAGAATCACGGAAACTGCACGCATCGGCTACACCGCCGTCTCTTCGTTGGCCGCCGGCGAGTTCACGGTCTGCACGGCAGCAAGCCGCCGTCTGCGCAGCCGTTCCGCGATGAATCCGGCCAGATTCGCCGCTTCCCAAAGCACGATCAACCCTGCCATCGCAACGGCGCGCACCGGACCGCGCCACCGCAACTCGGGCGCGATGAGCACGGGTAGATGAAAGTGAAACGCGAGGCTCTACAGAAAACTCGCGCCCGGGCGCACCGCCGAACCATGAAACTGCGCGGCGCCTCGGCCATACTGGAAAAACTTGCGCGCAAAGCCCGCCAGATTCATGCGCTCATCATGCTCCACCACGGCGCCAGCCACACGCGTTAGTTCGAACCCCGCGGCGAGCCACCGGCGGCAGATCTCGCGGTCTTCCGCCGTGCGGAGCCGTTCGTCAAAGCCGCCCATGGCGCGCAACTCGGCCAGCGGAAACGCGAGGTTGTTCGACGCCAGCAGGCGTTCATGACCCACCGCCGCGCGGTCATGCCGCGAAAGCAGCAACAGGATCAACTGCGCGGCGTCGGCATACGGGTCCTCAGGCAGTCCGTTGAAGGTCGCCCCGCCCGCCGCCACCGGAGGCTTCCCGCTTACACCCGCCGCCAGGGCCGCCACCCAACCGGACTGCGGGCGGCAATCGTCGTCGGTGAACAACGCAATTTCGCCGCGTGCCACCGCCAGGCCCCGGTTGCGTGCCCCCGCCGGACCGGCGCCTCCCGCTTCCGCCAGCCGCAGCCGTAAGGCGTCCCGAAACGGCGCCGCCACCGGAGCCAGATCTTCGTCCCCGCCGTCTGAGACCACCTGCTACCGTCTAGCGCCCGCGCCAGCACGCCCATCTCCGCGGCACGCCGCGAACTGTGGAGGAAGGCGTTTCGGCCCTCGCAAGTGGCGGTCATTGAGGAGACCGCCGGGCCGTTGATGGAAGAGTTTGGCTACGAGCGCGAAGCCGCGCCGCCCACGGCCCTGCAGCACGCCCGGGCATCCGCCGAATGCATCTTCGAGGTCGGCGCCCAAACCCTATCGCGCGTTCCGCCTGCGTTCTTTCGCTATCTGCAGCCCACCAACCTCGCGGCCGAGTCGCGCTGGATTGGCCGCGCCGGACAGTTCTGCTGGAGCCTCCGCCCGCGGCCCGCCGACTTGAAGTGACCTTGCCATCTTTGCGACCATGGGTGATGACTTTCTAACCTATGTCCAAACGTGAATTTCAAACCGAAGTCAGCCAGCTTCTCCATCTGATTGTTCATTCGCTGTACTCGCACCCGGAGATCTTCCTCCGCGAGCTCGTCTCGAACGCCTCTGACGCGCTTGACAAGTTGAAGTATCTGACGCTCACCGACGAAGCGTTCAAGCCGCTGGCCTTCGATCCCAAGATCGAACTCGTTCTCGATGAAGAGAAGAAGACGCTGACCGTTTCCGACAACGGCATCGGCATGAACGAAGAGGACCTCGTGTCCCACCTCGGCACCATCGCCCGCTCCGGCACCAAGAACTTCCTCGCCAATCTCACGGGTGACGCCAAGTGCGACTCCAACCTGATCGGGCAGTTCGGCGTCGGCTTTTATTCGGCGTTCATCGTGTCAGACCGCGTGGAAGTCATCAGCCGCAAGGCCGGCGAAGACCAGGCGTACCTGTGGACCAGCGACGGTAAGTCCGGCTTTGACATTGGGCCCGCCGCGCGTGAATCGCAGGGCACCAGCGTCACCGTGCATTTCAACGAGGCTGGCGCCGAGTACTCGAACGGCTGGAAACTCCGCGAGATCGTCCGCAGATACTCGAATCACATCGCGTTCCCCATCCACCTCACCTCCACGGAAAGCGAGTGGAATGAGGAGGAGAAGAAGTCGGTCCCCACGCGGAAGACCGAGCAGGTCAACTCGGCCAGCGCGCTGTGGAAGCGTTCCAAGTCCGAGCTCACCGACGAAGACTACCGCGGGCTCTACAAAACCATCTCCGGCGACTATGAAGACCCGCTCTTCTGGTTCCACACCCAGGCCGAGGGAACTAACGAATACACCACCCTCTTCTACGTGCCGTCGCAGGCGCCCTTCGATCTCTACCGTGCCGACTACCGTCCCGGCGTCAAGCTCTACGTCAAGCGCGTCTTCATTACCGATGATGCCAAGGATTTACTCCCCACTTACTTGCGTTTCCTCCGCGGCATCATCGATAGCGAGGATCTGCCGCTCAACGTCAGCCGCGAAATCCCGCAACAGAACCGCACGCTGGCCGCCATCCGCAGCGCCAGCGTCAAGAAGGTGCTGAACGGGCTCAAGGGCATCGCCGCCGACAATCCTGAGCAGTACGCCAAGTTCATCGAGCAGTTCAATCGCCCGCTCAAAGAGGGGCTCTATAGTGACTTCGCCAACAAGGAGTTACTCCTGGACCTCCTCCGCGTGAAGACCACTAAGTCTGACGGCTGGACGAGTTTTGCCGACGTCAAAGGCCGCATGCAGGAAGGCCAGAAGGCGATCTACTTTATCAGTGGCGGCCCCGGCGCGCAGCTCCGTACTTCGCCGCTCCTGGAGATCTATAGGAAGAAAGAGATCGAAGTTCTGATCCTGGATGACGAGATTGACGAGTTCGTGTTCGCCGGCCTCGATAAGTACGGCGACATCGATCTCAAGGCCGTCAACAAGACCTCGGCCGGCGAAGACCTCAAAACTGGCGAGGATAAGGGCAAGAGCGAAGATCTGAAGCCGCTGCTTGCCAGGCTGACGGCGGCGCTGGGAGCCCGGGTGAAGGCGGTTCGCGCGTCGATGCGCTTAGCCGACAGCCCCTCCTGCATCGTCTCCGACGAGGACGAGCCCAGCCTCAAGATGCGCCAGATGATGCGAGCCATGGGCGAGGCCGGTACCGGCCTGCCGGACGCAAAGCCCATCCTCGAAGTGAACCCCGATCACGAAATCGTGAGGAAGCTCCAGGCATCGCCAGACGAAACCTTCGTTACCGACGCGGCTTTCCTGTTACTGGATCAGGCCATTCTCCTCGAAGGCGTAGCGCTGGAAGACCCCGCCGCCTTCGTACAACGCCTCAACCGAGTCCTGGCCAAAGCCGTCTAAGCTGTCCGTATAGGGCAGGCTCATAGCCTGCGGTGGGTCCGCCACGTCCGCCCGTGTACGTCCACAGAAAAAACGCAGTTACGCCGTGTGCTTCTGGAGAGTCCCTCAACTTACCCACCCAGCCGCGCCCGCACGGAGCGCGGCGGCAAATAGATGTCCGCTCACCGCCCGGCCCTCGCCCGCGCGCCGCGAGTCCGTCAATGGGCAAGTTCCCCGGGCATCAATTCCCTCTACGCCAGATCAGCCCCCCCCTCATTGATTCATGAGCTGAGCTTCTTCCCTCCGGCAACGCCCCAAACGTCTCGGCCGGCAGCAGTTCGCCGCTCCCCGGCACACGCCAGCGGATAAACTGCCACGCCCCCGGTTCGCAAGCCACCACGCGGCGGGCCGCCAGGTCCACCGCCGCCCAACTCGGCGCGCCGCGGCGAACGCGGACGTGGTAGCGGCGCGGCTGAATTCCCCCCCCCGTTTCGGCGTCCCAGACGATCAGTGCGCCATCACGCGACCCGGACGCCAGCCGCCGCCCGTCCGGGCTCCACGCCACGCTCCGGACGGTCCCGCCCTGCCCCGTCTGCAACGCCAGCGCCAGTGGTCCCTCTATCGGTGGCGTTACGCTCCGGCCCTCGCATAACACAGCCCGCGCCGCGCGTGTGGAAGGCTGCGGCGGTTTCGGTCCACGACAACCGCCGCGCTCAGCGCGCCAGGAAGATCATGGACGCCTTGGTGAGCTGATGCTTGCCGTCAGCCCACGATACAGCTTCGACGCGGACACCACACCGAGGGCACTCCACTCAGCGCATGCGATAAAGCAAGAACACCAGGAACCCCAGATGGGGATGAACTCAAAGCGCCGCTCGCCGAGGTGATCGTAGCCGGCGCGGGTTGCTGGCAACCCGCGCAGACGCCGCCGGAACCTTTGCGCGAACGCACGGTCACTTCGATGCTCTTGTAATCTGACGAGAAAACGGTCTGTTGATAAACGAATCCGTGAAAGCGGTGGCAGTGGTTTAGAACCGTGAGCAGGTCCATGGGGCGTACAAATGCGAAGGCTTCTACTTCCAAGCATGCCACTCCCACGCCGGCCGTGACCTCACCCCGCACCCAGGCCTACGGCCACGATCTCCACGCGTGGCCGCGGTCGTGGAGGGGAGGCGAGGAAGATCTTCCGCCCGGCGAAGAACTCGTGGCCTGCTTCAGACCGTTCATCGCGTGCTTGGCGGCCTCCGACTTGGCGCCCACGACGATCCGGCGGCACGTCGATAATTTTGTGGCTCCTGGGCGGGCGCATCAATACCGATCTCCACGAGACGCCACGGCTTCGCAAGCGGCCGGTCCGTCAGGTGCTCCAGCAAGCCGTCGACGACGACGAGGGGGGGGCCGCTCCTGCACGGCGGGGTGGACGAACAACAACAACGATTTTTCGATGCGACGTGCCGTAAGCTACGTCGCTTCCTCAGCAGCACGAGTTAGCCCACTCACCCACAGATTCCTCGAGGGCCGGGGGCGCGATGTGCCACGTTGTTAGCTGAATTCGCGTTGCTTCAAGCTCGAGCATGCCGGTTCATCGTCATCGGATTGGGTGGGTCAGTGTTTTGCGAGCACGTGCCGGTCGTTTCTCTCGCGCGCCGAAGCCAAGACGCGAGTGATCCCCTGAGTGATGGGCCACGGCTCCGATAACCTAGAGTATGTGAAGTAGTGAGTCGGCTATTTCAGTCGCGCGCTGCCAGCCTCTTCAACGTGTGGCCGCGCCTTCGTCGATCAATGGCCCCGAACCACCCTTTCCACGTCAATTGCTCACGCCGGTGTGTTCCTGGTCCACCCGCGCTCGCATGCGGCACACGTTGGGCGAGTAGTAGTCGGCGCCGCCAATATCCATCGGCATCGCTGCGAAGTAACCGTCATGTCATCAGGACACAGATGGTGGGCTTTCTGAAGCGTTAAGTCCTCGAACTACTAGTACGAAAGGTCCGGCGATCCGGCTAGCTCACTCAAAATAAAAGACAAAATGCTATCCTTGAGCTATATCGACAGAGTCGTATAAGACCGATACGATAGTGTTCCAAAGCACCATGATGTCCACCTCCACCACTCCGGCCTCGGTTTGTGTGGCCGGTTGCGGCCACTGGGGCAAGAAGCTGGTCCGCAATTTTCATCAGCTCGGCAAACTGGGCGGAGTGTTCGATGCCAACCCTGAACATCTCGCCAAATTCGGTGAGCAGTATCCGGGCGTCAGGCAGGTTGCCTCGTTCGGAGCAGCGATCGCCGATCCGTTGGTCAACGCCGTGGCGATTGCCACACCAGCCGAACTGCATGCGCGCATGGCGATTCAGGCGCTCGATGTCGGCAAGGACGCGTTTGTTGAAAAGCCGCTCGCACTCACGCCCGAAGACGGCCAGGCGATGGTTGACGCTGCGCGGCGCAACAACCGGATTCTGATGGTGGGCCACCTGCTCATTTATCACCCGGCGATCCAGGCGATCAAGGAACTGATCGACAAAGGCGAGTTGGGGCGCGTCGAGTACCTTTATTCAAGCCGCCTCAGCATGGGCAAGACCCGGCGCGAGGAAAATGCGTTGTGGAGTTTTGCGCCGCACGATGTTTCGATCCTGCTGCTGCTCACCGGGCAGACGCCGATGCAGGCGACGGCCGTCGGCGGCACCTATCTGCAGCCGAATATCGCCGACGTCACCGTGTCGAACCTGTTGTTTGAAAGCGGCACGCGCGCGCACATCTTTGTGAGCTGGCTGCCTCCGTACAAAGAGCAGCGCCTTGTGGTGATCGGTTCCAAGAAAATGGTGGTTTTCGAGGACTCGCGCTCGACCGATAAGGTGATGATCTACGCAAAGAGATCGCCTGGCGCAACGGCAATTTCGAAGTGTCGCAGCCCAAGAGCGCGCCGGTGGCGTTTCCCGCCGATGAGCCGCTCCGGATGGAGCGCCAGGAGTTCATCGATTGCGTGGAGCAGCGCCGCACGCCACGGACGCCGGGCGAGGACGGCGTGAAGGTGTTGCAGGCCAGCCAACGGTCGCTTGAAATGAACGGGGCGCCTGTACAGATCACTCCACTGTCGCGCGTGGGATAAGCGAGTACCCCAAAAAACGAAAAAGAGGATCATGGCGGAAGAGAAAAACTATTACGTGCACCCGTCGTCGCATGTCGATGAGCCATGCGCGATTGGAGCGGGCACCAAGATCTGGCATTTTCGCATGTCAGCGCCAACGCCGAGATCGGCTAGAAGTGCAGTTTCGGGCAGAACGTCTTTATCGCCTCGGGCGTGAAGATCGGCCGGAACTGCAAGGTGCAGAACAACGTGTCACTGTATGCGGGCGTAGTGTTGGAAGACGATGTGTTTTGCGGGCCATCGTGCGTGTTCACCAACGTGACCAATCCGCGGTCGCAGATTGTGCGGCATTCGCAGTATGCCACCACGCTGGTGAAGCGCGGCACGTCGATCGGCGCCAACGCGACGATCGTTTGCGGCTCGACTCTCGGGCGCTATGTGTTTGTGGCGGCCGGCGCCGTGGTGAAGGGCGACATTCCGGATTACGCGCTGATGATGGGCGTGATTGCCAAGCAGAAGGGCTGGATGAGCCGGCATGGCCACCAGCTCAAGGAACGGAACGCCGAAGGGCACCTTGTGTGCTCGGAATCGAAATG
Organism: Acidobacteriota bacterium; assembly: GCA_016871115.1. Classification (GTDB taxonomy): domain Bacteria; phylum Acidobacteriota; class Terriglobia; order Bryobacterales; family Bryobacteraceae; genus VFZP01. The sequence continues at coordinate 8,200 of VFZP01000122.1, read as the reverse complement.
GCGCTATGAGGAACGCAATGGAATTTTGCGGCGCCTCGATTGGGACGAAGACAAGGCGCTCGCTTAATCAAATTAGAAGAAGAAAGAGGAAGACGACAACCAATGTCAGGCACGGCAGCAACCCGCAAAGTGCAATTGCTCGATCTGAAGGCGCTGCATGCGCCGATTCGGGATGAGATTCTTGCTGAGGTGACGCGCGTGATCGACGCGCAGAGCTTCATCATGGGCCCGGACATCAAGGAGCTCGAAAAGGAAATCGCCGCCTACTGCCAGGTGCAGTATGCCTATGGCTGCGCCAACGGCTCGGATGCGCTGCTTCTCGCGTTGCTCGCCGCCGGCATCGGCCATGGAGACCGCGCGCTGACGACGCCGTTCACCTTCTTTGCCACGGCTGGTGCGATTGTGCGCGCGGGTGCGGTGCCCGTGTTTGCCGATATCGACCCGGTGACGTTCAACATCTGCCCCGATCAGGTGGCCGATGTGGTGCGTAAGTGCCCGGGCATCAAGGCCATGATTCCGGTACACCTGTTTGGCGGCGCCGCGAATATGGATCCGCTGATGAAGGTGGCCGCCGAGCGCGGCTTGAAGGTGATTGAAGACGGCGCGCAGGCGATCGGCGCCGAGTACAAGGGCAAGCGCCTGATGTCGATCGGCGACATCGGAACCATCAGCTTTTTCCCGTCGAAGAACCTCGGCGGCTTTGGCGACGGCGGGGCGGTGACAACGAACGACGAGGGCCTCGCGCAGAGGCTGTCCGCGTTGCGCGTGCATGGGTCGAAGAAGAAGTACTACCACGAGTGGGTGGGCGTGAACTCGCGCCTCGATACGCTGCAGGCGGCGATTCTGCGCGTGAAGTTGCGGCATCTCGACAAGGAAACTTTCGGCCGCCAGAAGAACGCCGAGATCTGGCGTACGTTGCTGGCCGGCTCGGGCGTCACGCTGCCCGTGGTGCCTGACTATACCACGCGCCACGTTTACAACCAGTTTGTGATCCGGAGCCCGAAGCGCGACGCGCTCAAACAGCACCTAGCCGACAACGGCGTGGGCACCGAGATCTACTATCCGCTGTCGATGCACGAGCAGCAATGTTTTGCCAACCTCGGCTACCGCAAGGGAGACTTCCCTGAGTCTGAGCGCGCGGCCGCCGAGTCGCTGGCGATTCCGGTTCACTCGGCGCTGCCGAAGGAAGACATGGAATACGTGGCTGGCTTGATCCGCGCCTTCAGCGCGTAAGCAGTCGGCTCCGGGCATATCGTATTGGTGGTCGAGTCGGTGGACCGCGGCGGCCTCGAACGCATGGCGCTCGATCTGGCTGTTGCGCCAAGAGCGGCTTGGCCACACCTCTTCTCAACGCCTCCTGCGCGGCGACAACGTGGTCCGTCTCGATGCCTTGAAATCGAGTCCGTTTCATGCCGCCGTGGCGGTGGAATTAGGCCAGCCGTAACGACGGCGCCAAAATTATACGCTAAGGAAAATGAAGACCCGCCACACCGCAGAAAACAAGTGCTTTATCAAACTCACCCAGCTTGCTCTCGCCCGGCCTTCACTTCGATTTTCGACCGCCAGCAAGTTGTTGATAACGCAAGGCCGCTTCCGGCTTAGCGTATAAAATTGGCCGAAACGTTACGGCTGGGCAAGTCTGACCGGAGGCCGGCTTTCTCCGATGTGGCCTAAAAGTACAAGCGGAGACGGGCGCCCGCGGTGAGGGGCTGCACAACGCGGGTGCCCACGAATACCGATTGGAAGTTATAGAGCGCTGTGCGGTTGGTGAGGTTCGAGATTTGGATGGAGGCATCCCACCGGCGGCGTTGGGAACTGGCGTCGACGCGTTCGTAGCCGAAGCTGGCGTCGATGATGGTCCGGGGCCGCACGCGCGCGGGAGTGCCGGTGAGGTTGACGTAGGGAAGTAAGTCGGAGTGGTCCGGATCTGCCGCAACTTCGTCCGGGTCAGAAGGGTTGGCGACGAGGCCCGAGTCATAACGCGCTGAGCCGGTCGCGTAGAATCCGCCACGGTGGTTGTAAGTGACGATGGCATGCGCGGCGAGCGGCTGATCATGGTCAATGAGGAACGGGCCGGCCGAGAGCGCGTCCACGGCTTCGTTGCCGATGTAGAGGCCGCCGGTGAACGGCGGCGTGGAGACGGCGCGCGAGCGCGTCAGGCTCACCGTTGCGCCCCAGCCACGCGAGGTGCGCGGAACGGTGAAGCGTGCTTCGACGCTGTTGATGCGGCTAGCCTCCAGCGTGATCGGGAAGATGATGCCGGTGTTGAGGAAGTTGTTATTGTCCTGCTGATCTTTTCCGCGTTTGTGATAGTAAGTGACGGTGATGCTGGCGTGGCGCGCGACGGCCTGTTGCAGGCCGGCTTCGAGAAAGTCCTGGCGCTCCGGGCGGATCACGACGGGCCGGCCGGCGAGCGCTTCCTGGACGGCAGACGGAGCGAGCGAGGCGGCCTCGGTGGAACTGGATAGAAGTAAGTTCTCGTTGGGCGGCGTCTGGTAGAGGCGATTATACGAAGCGCTGAAAACCGTGGACGTCTCATGCAGGTGGTACGCGATGCCAACGCGCGGCTGCCACTGCGTGCCACGCGCGAGGAAGCGATAGGAATCGAAGCGGAGGCCGAGCGAGAGCTGCCAGCGGGAGCCCAGGCGGAGTTGATCCTGCAGGTAGCCTGAGTCAAGCGCGCCGGTGGCGCGGCCCGCAAACTGGAACGGGCGGAGGTTGGCGTTGTCCGCGCCAAGGGCCGGGTCTGTAGCGGCGAAGGTAAAGGCCTCGCTGACCGGAAAGCGCTGCACGTCGAACCCTGCCCGGAGATTGTGGATGCCTTGGACGGCGCTCCAGCGCAGGCCCGCCGTGCCCGTCGAAAGGTGGCGCTCTTGCGATGCAGTTACCGGTGTGTCCCCGCTGCTGGGCCGCAGGCGCGAGTCCGCCGTCCGGTAGGTGGCGATCGCCTCGAGCACGGAAGACGGTGTTAGGGTGCGGACCCAGTCGAGCGAGCCTGAGGCGTCGCGCAGAAGCTGGCGCTGGTCCATGCCGGCGGCATGCTGGGAGCGAAGGTTTGCCAGTTCGAACGAAGAACGCCCGGTGAGGCCGCTGAGGCGGAGAACGTCTCGCGCCGAGGCCCGCCAGTCCAGCCGGAGAAACGCGCGCTCGGAATTACCGCCGTTGTGGAGATTGTCGAGCGAGACCGCGTCAAGGTACCGGTTGGATTTCATGGTGTTGACGGTGGCTGAGTAACCGAGCCGGCCGCCGGGGGCCTCGCCGCTGAACTGAGTTACCTGCGAAAGCAGGTCGAAGCGGGCGGCGCTCAATGCGGTGGACCCGGCCAGGCGCCGGCCGGAGCCGAGACCGGAGCGCGTGGTGACGTTGGCGACGGCGGAGACCTTTGAACCGTACTCGGCGGGGATGTTACCGGTGAATAACTCGACGGTACGGACGATGTTAGGGTCCACGGCGTTGGCGAACGCGCCTGTAAGTTGATCGGTGACCGGCATGCCGTCAATCACGTAGGTCATCTGGTTATGCGCGCCGCGCGGGTGAATCGCGCCGTTGGCGTTTTGCGCAAAGCCGGGGAAGGTGACGATCACCGATTCCAGGCCCCGGCTGCTGGTAGAGCGCGAAAGGCGGTGAATATCGGTGCTGTTGATCTGGGCGCGGGTGCCGGTTTGCGCGGGGTCGACTACCAGGGACGCGGACTCGTCGTCCACGACCGTGACGGACTGGCGGCTTTCGGCAACTCCAAGGCGGATGGAGATCTCGACGGGGACGGCGGAGCGGATCGCCACGCGGCGCTCGAAGCGGGCAAAGCCGGGGTGATCGACGGCGACGGTATAGGTCTGGAGCGGAAGGTTGCGGAGGGCGAACGCACCGGTGGAACTGGTGTGCGTGCTTTCGTGGAAGTTGGTTAGCTGATGCGAGACGACGACGGTGCCGGCGGGAATGGGCGCGCCGGTTGAGTCTTGGAGGACACCGGTCAGCGTGCCTCCGGTGGACTGCGCCTGGAGGGAAGATGTTATCAGGAGCGACAACCCCACAACGCAACTCCGGAAGTGGCGGGCTGAAGCCCGCCGCAGGCTAAAGCCTGCCCTACACGGACGCTCTTTGTTAGACATGGCGGTGGCGGCTGGTAGCGGTGAGCCAGTTACGGAACATCTGGGCGAAGTTTCGCGCTTGTTGATTCGTGCGGAGGGCTGCGACGGAGTAGCGCATTTTGCGGCGCCAGTTGGGGTATTGCCAGGTGGTTCCCGGCATGTTCTGCTGATCGAGTTCCTTGGTGAGGTCTTCCTGGTTGAGCGTCATCAACATGGAAGGCGTGCGGGCGAGGAAGCCGATGATGGCATTGTGAATTTCGCCGGAGAGCTCCGGACCGTCGGCCGCGGAAATCGGATAGTCCGCGGGCAGCAGGTTTTGTTCGATCAGACGCTCCAGCATGCGGCGCTTTTCATCGCGGCGCGAGGCTTGCCAGGACTGATAGCCGGCGTCGTCTGCGATCAGACCCAGCGAACGGCGGACCTCAATATCGTGTCCGGCCCAGAAGCCCGCGAGCGTGGGCAGATCGTGCGTGGTGGAGGAGACGAGGGCCTGAGGCGGGTAGTCCTCCGGGCGCTTGAAAGAGCCGTCAGAGTTGCGTTCAAAGTAGAAGAGCCGGTAACTCAGGATGCCGTGATCCTGGAGCGCGGTGCGTTGCTCGGGCTCCACCGTGCCGAGGTCTTCGCCGATGATGAGTAATTGGTAGCGGACGCTTTCTAGCGCCAAAACGCCGAGTAAGTCATCCGGAAAGTCGCGCACATAAGTGCCTTGCGCCGGGCCGGAGCCGTCGGGCATCCAGAATAGGCGAAACAGGCGCATTACGTGATCCATACGGAGCGCGCCGCCGTGGCGGGCGCTTTTGCGGATCGTCTCGGAAAACAGGCGATAGCCGTCGGCACGGTGGGCTTCGTGGTTGGGCGGCGGGAACGACCAGTCCTGCCCTTCGGGCGCGAATGCGTCCGGGGGCGAACCCACGCGGCAGCCGCTCACATAGAACTTACGATGTGCCCAGAGCTCGGCGCCGCACTTATCGGTGGCGAGGGGCAGATCGTGAAACAGCCCGATCTCCATGCCGCGCGCCTTGGCATGGGCCTGTGCGCCGGCGGCTTGCACGTCAAGCTGCCACTGGATGTACTTAAAGAACAGAATCAGGCCCGCGTGGTCGCGCGCGAACTGGCGCACCTCCGGCGAGGTGGGCTGCTGCAGCGCCTCGGGCCAGTGCTGGTAGATCCACCAATCCGGGTGGCGCGCGTGGAGCACTTCGTCGAGCGCGCAGTAGAGCGCGTAGTCAGTGAGCAGGTCGCCTTCATCGCCCACGAAGGCTTCAAATGCCTTGCCGCGCAGCGTGCCGTGCGCGAGTTCTTCGGTGCGGAAGCGCTCGAAAGCGAGGCGCAGGAACCGGAGTTTCAGGGCCTGCACGCGTTCGTACTCGACAAACTCGGAGGCATTCAGCGCGGCGATCTCTCCTTGCACAGCGGCGTCAGCCCGGAGGCTCTGCGCTTCGGGCGAGCGGGCGATATCTTCAATCGCGTCGATGTCGAGATAAATCAGGTTGCGGTAGTAAAGACTATTGGGGAGATAAGGGCTGGTGTTGTATGGCTGGCGATTGTGGATGGCGTGGAGCGGGTTGAGGGCGATGTAGTCGCCACCGGTCTCATCCACCACCCAGTCGATGATGCCGCGCAGAGCGGTGAAGTCGCCGCAGCCCCAGGTGCGTTCAGTATGGACGCCATAAAGGCTGACGGCGACACCCGCGCGACGGCCACCGGCAGCCAGCGACGGGGGGAAGTAGCCGTGCTCGGGGCAGACGATGATGTGCTGGACCGACCCGTCTTCGCCGCGCCAGTGAAGACGATGATAACCGAGAGGAAGGTCGCCGGGGAGAATGAGGGCGAGGCCGGTGTCGTCGAGGTCCGCGGAGTTGTAGGGGAGTTGGCGCGTGGAGCCGTCTTCCAGCGTGAGCATCAGCGCCGCGCCATCCGCTCCCGCCGCGGGCGGCGCCTTGGCAACGGTCCAAGGGCGGCGGGCGCGGTTGAGCACGTAGGTGCGGGGCGGACCGTGAGGGGCCTCGCCGACGGCGTGCACGATGGCTTGGCGAGTGGCCGGGTCGGTCTCGTGCCACTGACCTTGAATGTCCCAATAGCCGGGTACGATGCCGGCACGCGAAGCGGCGTCGCCGTGATGCGGGGCGGAGGAGGCGCTCAAGGTTCCATCATAGCAGATCGGAGTTAACCATGGTTAACTCCGATCGCGGTGAGGCCGCCGCTCCGCTCCTGGCCTTGGCGGAACCAGGAGCGGAGCAGGCCCCAGGGCATACTGGCGAGGTAGCTGTTTGCCAGCATCGCGAGGCCGCTTTCGAGCGAGAAGCTTCCGCACGTCGAATACACATCAAACGACACGGCGCTCTCCTGCGCGAGGAGCACAATCTGAACTGCGGCCGCGAGGAAAATTCTGCCCGGTTTCATACACCCAGTTGGACACCGCACGGCTTCAGAATGTTCCCCAACCTCTATGGACGGCCCGCCACTGCTTCGCAACGCAACGCCGGCGGCCACTAACCGCGCTCTTCCATCCTTTATTGCAATCGGCCCGACGGCGGCCGGCGCCGTGCGTTACTCATTCCCTTGACGCAGCGGCCTGGTAGACCGAGGAGTCGCCCAATTTGTTGCGACCGCGAATCCGGGAAGGCTCTATACGTTTTATGCGGTTCACTCGCATCGGGGCTTAAGCGCGCGCGGTGTACCAGCGGTAAGTGTCAGCAATCCCATCGCGCAATCCGCGTTTGGCCTGCCAGCCCAATCCGCGCAGCTTGCCCACATCCATCAACTTGCGCGGAGTGCCATCCGGCTTGGTGCGGTCATACCGTATCTCACCGGTGTAGCCAACAGTCTCTCGCACGATCTCGGCCAATTCAGCGATCGCCACATCCTCGCCCACGCCCACGTTGATCACCGCCGGGTCTTCGTAGTGGCGCATCAAAAACACCGAGGCGCCGGCGAGATCGTCCACATGCAGGAACTCGCGGCGCGGCGTGCCGGAGCCCCAGAGCGTGACAAATGGCGCGGCGGATACGCGGGCCTCGTGAAACTTACGGATCATCGCTGGCAGCACGTGCGACGACTCGAGATCGAAGTTATCCCCCGGCCCGTAAAGATTCGTGGGCAACAGGCTGATGGCGCGCATTCCGTATTGCCGCGTGTAGGATTGCGCCATCACGATGCCGGCGATCTTGGCTACGGCGTAGGGCTCGTTGGTCGGTTCCAGCGCGCCGGTGAGCAGCGACTGTTCGCGAATCGGCTGTTCGGCGAATTTCGGATAGACGCATGAGGAACCGAGATACAACAGTTTGGTCACGCCGTTGCGCCACGCCGCGTCAATCACGTTGGCCTCAATCAGCAGGTTGTCGCGAATGAACTCAGCGGGCCGCGTGTTGTTCGCCAGGATGCCGCCTGCTTTCGCCGCGGCGAGAAAGACGTACTCCGGCTTTTCTTCCGCAAAGAAGCGAGCCACGGCGGCCTGGTTGGTCAAGTCCACCTCCGCCCGCGTTCGCGTCACCACCCGCTCACAGCCCTCTGCTTTGAGCCGCCGCACAATGGCCGACCCCACCATCCCGCGATGTCCGGCTACGAAGATCTTGCTATGTTTTTGCACGCCCCTCAAGTTTCGCAAACCATGACTACCCCCGCGAACTGCTCGCCGCACATCCCGCCTCAGCCGCCGCTGTCCCACGCCAGCATTACCGCCGGGTGCCTCGCCCGCGCGACGCCAATTTGTGCTGAACGGGTGCGGCCAGTATCCTAAGGACTCCAGTGTTTTGCCTCCTTAAGGAGGTCCTCCATGAGCTGCTGCAAGAAACTGCCCACCTTGGCCACGTTGCTCCTGTTGGCGATTTCCGCCCCCGCACAGGAAGTGACGGCGGGTGTTTATGGTGTGGTGATGGATGCATCCGGCGCCGTCGTCCCCAACGCCACCGTGCGATTGCGCAACGCCGGAACCGGCCGCGCCTATCAGACTGTTTCAGACGAATCCGGCAACTACTCGGTGGTGCTGCTGCCCATGGGCATCTATGAACCTAAATCCGGCAGTTGGGGTGGCCGGTCGGGCATGAAGTGATGGATACTCAACGGGATGAGCGAAGAAAAGAGCGTACCGGTCGTTCACCCAAAAGGTGAAG
>VFZP01000121.1 GCA_016871115.1 Acidobacteriota bacterium | reverse complement strand
ATTCACAAGAAGGGCGCGCGCTCCCCAGCCGGCGACCTGCTGCCGGTTGGCCAGCAACACGCCCTGTTGGCCCGAGCGGTTGGTGTCGAAAGACACCGCGAGCGACAAACGATACATCCAGGCCGGCAGCGGTTGCTTGGCGCCCGCGCCACCCGCCGGCAGATTGAGTTTGACGCCGGGGAGGTAAGGGGCCAGGATCTTCTCAATGTCCACTTTGCGGGCGGCATCCAGAAAGCCAGCGGGCGTGGTACGGAACGTCAAGATGTTTTTGTAGATCTGGCGGGAGATTGCGCCCTGCTCCACAGCGAGCGAGAGAATGCGCGGTGCGTATCCCGTCGTGGCGAGTGAGGTGGTGCCGCCAGTGTCTGGCGCGGAACCAACCTGCTTATCGTTGCGGGCGGCAATGAGCGCGGCCAAGGAGTCCAGAATTGATTTGTCGGCGCTCAAGAAGGTCACATGGAGTGCCGCCAGATTTTCCAGGCTACGACCTTGATAGGCGAATTTCAAACACCGCCTCATGTCACTGCCCGATGGCGAGTTCGAACCTAAACATCTGTTAGCGTTGACAGCCAGCCTTCGCAGCGAAGGTTCGAGCGGATCAGTTAATGGCTGGTCGGCGCCCGACAGAAAAGGAGCAATAGTCAGCGCCATCCACAGTGGCAGTTGACGCATCATGGCCAGTCCCTTTTCTTCGGGTCCTTCTTGCTTTCTTCTTCTTGGCCGGTTTCGCCGCTGGCATACGGCCGGTGAGCTGGAGGGTGCGGAACCGCATGGCGCCGCTGACGTCGGCAACGCTGGCCGCGGTGATGAAATCATGGTCGCGGATATCGGGCGGCGCGCCCGCTACCGAAGAAAGAAAGTCGTGATCCACCTGGTTGCCGAACCGCAGCACGACGGGGCAGGTACTGCCATCCGGCGCCGTAAACATGATGGACAGGTGCTGCACATCGCCCGGGCTGGGACCGAAGTTGAAGCTGATGTTCGGGCCGGGGTGTTGCGCCCCGTTCAAGAAATAGGTGACGACGCCGGCGGTGGGAGTCGCGGTGACGTCGCAACGGGTGCTGGCTGCGGCGAAGTGTTGAATAGCGGGCATAGTGATAACTCCTAACAGCGGGGCAGCTTCAGAAACTGGCCACTCAACCGATAAGCGGGATCCGGCCGAGAAAAGTGAAAAACTTATTGCGCTTTTAATGTTGGGCGATCTCGCGGTCGAGGTTCTCGCCGAAGGACACGAACCCGTCCTCGTCCACATACTCTACATCCAGGCTCGGGCCATTGAATCGCAGCGAGGCAAAGCCGTTCACGCCTTGCAGGCTATCTGGCCGCAGGCGGCGATTGACAAACTGGACGGCAAACTCAGGCCGTGACAATCTGGCCGGCGGCGGGTTGGCGGGAATCGCGCCGTGGCCGATGCAGCGCGCCAGCACGCCCCGGTGTTTCTTGTAGACGATGTGCTTGTGCTCGTGGCCCCAGAACCAGGCGTGGATGAGCCCCGCGTCAAGGAGCGGCGCCACCTGATTGAGGAGCTTCGCGCTGGTGCGTTCAAAGCAGGAGAACAATTGGTGGTGCGAAAGCAGAATGTTCTTGCGGCCTTCGCTGGGGGAGACCAACGCAACGAGCCACTCCACCTGCGGCTTGCGCAGTTCCTGATCTTTATGCGCGGTGTCGAGCCCGATGATGCGCCAGTGCGTGTTCTCCAGACAGAAGTAGCTGGCCGGTTGCCCCGCGGCGGGGAGCACCCTATCAAAGTAGGCGTGCCCGCCGCTGTACATCTCGTGATTGGCGTTGAGCGCAAACCAACGTTTCAAACGCGTGGAAGTGGGCAGCACGGAGAGGAACCGCTCGGCCACTTCGTCTTCCGTCCCGGCGTAGTAGATGTCGCCGAGGTGGATGAGGTAGCCGACGTCGCGCTTGGTGATTTCATGCGCCACAGCGAGCGCGGGCGGACGGCCGGTACCCCAGTCTGAGAACAACGCCACGTGGGCTTCGTCTTCGATCGCGATCGGTTGCGTGCGCACCGGGTCGCTGATGGGCGCGGCGTCTCTGGTGAGCCACTTGGCAATCAGCGATCCGAGGACGGTGGCCCACAGCGGGTCTGCATTGCTGAAGAGAAACTCGGTGCCGCCGAGGGCATCCGCCGCCGTAGCCTCGGCGTGGCGCACGCGTTGATCCATGGCCGCTTGAATGAGAGCACTGGCGCGGTCACGCGGCAGGAACGGCTCGTCGAGCGGCGACTTGGCGGCGGACTCCTGGGCTTTGCGTAGCGCTTTTCCGAGAGCCGCTTTGCGGGCGGCCGCGTGTCCGGGCGTACGGGCCACGATGGCGGCGGCGCTCGCAGCGGCGCGTTCCACCAACGGCGCGTGTCTGGATGGTTCCTGCATGTGAGGTAGTGAGCTCAGGGTGAGCAACGTTTCACTGAGAAGACAGTTTGGCGGTTCGTTGGAACAGGATCTCCGCCACCGCCGGCTCCAGCCGCACGGCCAACCCGCTCACCGCACCATCGGTGTCCGCGCTGAAGCGCCAGCGCTGCGGCTGCTCGCCGTTGGTAGAGATCGCTTACACGTCGTAGTGCCAGTGCGCCAAGGGCCGCGCGCGGCCGCCGTAGTGCAGCGTCAGCTTGCCATCGCCGTCCGCTTCCACGCGAACCTCACCGTAGGCCGGATGCGTGTAGACGCCCGCGAACTCGGCCGCCGCGCGCGAGGCCGACATGCCCGGGCGGCGCTTCTTTTCGATCTCCGCACGCACCGCGGCGGTCTTCTCCTGCTGCCCCTTTTCATCGGCGGCGAACTTGTCGAACCAGCCGCTTTCGCCGAGGTCCAGCAACCGGTCCCAGATCCACCACGACAACAACTTGGGCACGTTGCGCGCCACGCGATTCTGCATGATCATCACGCCCGCGCGCTCTTCGGGCAAGTAGGCCAGCAGCGCGTGATAGCCGCCGATGGTGCCCGTATGAAACACCAACAACCGCCCGCGATAGCGCATGGCCACCACACCCATGCCGTAGGCGCCGGGCCCGAGGCGTTCCGGCCCGAAGCTGCCGGCGGGCACGGCGATCTGCGCCTCGCGCATCTTCTCCACACGCGCGCCGCCGGCGAGGTAGAGTTTCAAGTACGCCGTCATCTCTTCGAGGTTCGCGTTGATGCACCCCGCGGGGCAGATGGCCTCCACCGCGCGCGTGGGCGGGATCTCCTTCACGGTGTCTTGCTCCAGCGAATAATTGCGAGACAAGTCGCCCGTCTTCTCGGCATCCGCCACGGAGAAGTTCGCCGATGCCATGCCCAGCGGCGCAAATACGCGCTCGCGCACCAACGTTTCCCACGAGCGGCCCGCAGCGCGTTCGCCCACCACGCCGGCGGCCATGTACATCACGTTGTTGTATTGGTAGGCGGCGCGGAAGTCGCGGCTGGGCTCCAGATAACGAAGCCGCGCGAAGATGCCGTTGCGGTCAAGCCCCGTGAACCACATGCCGTCATGGCGCGGCAGGCCCGTGCGGTGGCTCACCAGATCGCGCAGCGTGGCGCGATCGCTCGCCACCGGGTCATGCAGGTGAAAGTCTGACGCATAGTCGCGCACGGGCCGGTCCCAGTCGAGCTTGCCTTCGTCGGCGAGCGAAGAGAGCGCGAGCACGGTGACGGACTTGGTGATGGACCCGATGCCGAAAATGGTCTGCGGCGTGACGGGCAACTAGCGGTCGCGATCGCGGAAGCCCTAGCCCTTTGCATGCAGCACCGCGCCGTCGCGCACCACGGCCAGCGCAAGGCCCGGCACCTGCCACTGGCGCATGGCGCGGCCGACGAGTTCTTCGAGCCCCCGCAGATCCGCGCCGGAAGCCACCCCGGCCAACACAAGCCATGCGATCGCGCGTTGCCACATTGGGCCTCAGGATAACGCAACCGGAGGGCGCGAAAGGCGGTTCAAATTTGTTAAAATGGCTTCGGGTAACCTCCACCATTGAACATGACCACTTCCGCGCGACTCTTCCTGGCAGGGGCCGTTTCAGTGGCCGCTCTGCTGGCAGCCGATAACGCTACCATCTCCGGCAAGATCGTTTTCAAAGGCGCCAAGCCTGTGATGCGTCCCCTCACCATGGACGCCACGCCGGCCTGCGCCAAGCAGCACGCCAAGCCGATGCTGTCCGAAGAAGCCGTGATTGCGGCCGACGGCTCACTGAAGAACGTCTTCATCTACGTGAAAGCGGGCTTGCCTGCCAAGACGTGGCCCGTCACGGCACAAGCGGTAACGGTGGACCAGGTTGGCTGCGTGTACAATCCGCACGTCATCGGCGTCATGGCCGGGCAAGACGTGAAGTTCACCAACAACGACCCGACCAGCCACAACGTGCACCCGCTGCCGAAGATCAACAACGAGTGGAACCAGTCGCAAGCGCCCAAGGGGGAGCCGATTGTACGCAAGTTCAACAAGCCGGAGATCGGACTGCTGGTGAAATGCAATCTGCACCCGTGGATGCGCGTCTATGTGAATGTGGTGGAGAACCCGTTCCACGCGGTGTCCGCGGCCGATGGCACGTTTACCATCTCGGGCCTCCCGGCTGGAGACTACAAGCTGGCCGCCTGGCACGAACGGTTCGGTACGCAGGAAATCAAAGTCAAAGTCCCCGCCGGCGGCAAGGGCACGGCCAACATCAACTTCAAATAAATGCAGGCTTACCTCGAACTCACCAAGCCCCGCATCACGTGGCTCATTTTGATGAGCACGGCGATCGGTTTTGTGTTCGGCCTCAGTGCGAATGCATCCGCAGCGTTCTCCGGGTGGACGCTGTTCCACGCCTTGCTCGGCACGGCGCTGATTGCCAGCGGCACGGCGGCGCTCAATCAATGGTACGAATCGGAAGCCGACGCGAAGATGCACCGCACGCGGCAACGCCCGATTCCTTCGGGCCGGGTGGCGCGCGGGCCGGCGTTCTGGTTTGCCCTGACGCTTTCGATCACGGGTTTTGCCGAGCTGTACGCGCTGGTGAACCCGTTGACGGCATGGCTGGGGTTGTTCACGCTGTCCACGTACATTTTTCTCTACACGCCGCTGAAGCAGCGTTCGCCGCACTCTACCACCATCGGCGCGCTGCCGGGTGCGATGCCTCCGCTGATCGGGTTTGCCGCATCGGCCGGGTTTGTTGACTGGTCCGCCATGGCGCTGTTTGCGATTCTTTTCGTGTGGCAGTTTCCGCATTTCTACGCGATCGCGTGGATGTACCGCGAAGACTACGGCCGCGCCGGCATACAGATGGTGCCCGTGGTTGAGCCGGCGGGCGAATCGACGTCGCGCCGGATTCTGTTCTTCCTCGTGATGCTGTTGCCGGTGAGCATTTTGCCGTCGTTGCTGGGAATGACGGGCACAGTGTATCTGGCGGGCGCGCTGGCGCTGGGTTTCTACTTCCTGCGCTCCGGCGTGCAGGTGTTCCGGGACCGCTCGCTGCTGAACGCCCGCGCCGTGCTGCTGGCGTCGGTGCTCTACCTGCCCGCCCTCTACGGTTTGATGCTACTCGACCGGGCATGAGCACAGACCGCGCGCCGGTGGCGATTCTGTTGCTGGCGGCGGCGGCGTGGCTTGGCTCTTGCTCCGCGCGGCGTGGGCCGCTTGAAGTCTTCAACGCCGTTCCCGATTTCGAGTTAACGGCTCACACCGGCCAGCCCTTTCAAAGCACGCGCGAATTGAAAGGCAAGGTGTGGGTGGCCAACTTCATCTTCACCAACTGCGCCGGCCCGTGCCCGCGCATGGGCACGCAGATGCGGCAAGTGCAGAAGGAACTGGCGGGCGGCACGCCGAACGTGCGGTTTGTTTCCTTCACGGTGGATCCCAAGCGCGACACGCCGGAAGTGCTGGCCGCGTACGCCAAGCGCTTCGGCGCCATCGACGGGCGCTGGTACTTCCTCACCGGGCCGCCGGAGCAGTTGAATGCGCTGAGCCTCGATGCGTTCATGCTGTCGAAGCTGAACGAGCAGATGGACCACTCCACGCGCTTCGCCCTGGTGGACCAAACCAGCCGCGTGCGCAAATACTACGACACGCACGAGCCTGAGAGCATCAGGCATTTGATTGCCGACGCGCGCAAATTGGCCGCGCAAGGACCGACGACCAAACCATGATCATCACGCTTCAAGATCTGCCTACGCTCAACGCCTCCTTGAATGCCACCTCCGCCGTGCTATTGCTGACCGGCTGGTATCTGATCCTGCAAGGCAAGCGCGAGGCACACCGCAAGGCGATGCTCGCGGCGCTCGCCACTTCGGCGCTGTTTCTGGCTGCGTATCTGGTTTACCACTTAAACGTCGGCTCGGTGCGGTTTCAGCGCGAGGGCACGATCCGCACGGTGTATCTGACAATCCTGTTCACGCACACCGTCCTCGCCGCCGCGGTGCCGGTGCTGGCCGCGATCACGCTGCGCCGCGCCTGGGCCGGGAGGTTCGATCGACACCGCCGCATCGCGCGGTGGACGCTGCCCATCTGGCTTTATGTAAGCGTGACGGGCGTGATCGTGTATTGGATGCTGTACCGGATGTGACCAACATGCGCCCCGCGCTGGCCCTTTTCCTCATCGCGGCAGCAACAGCCTCGGCAGCGGAGCCTTGGCGGCTTCACACCATCGACAACTCGCAACGCGGCGCGGACGGCGTGAAGCTGGCCGACATCGATGACGATGGGCGGTTGGATGTGGCAACGGCGTGGGAGGAGGGCGGCGCGATCCGCGTGTACCGCAATCGCGGTACGGGCGCGTGGCCCCAGACAGAAGTGGGGCGCGCGCGGTCACCCGAAGACGCGGTCTTTGCGGACCTCGATGGCGACCGGGTCTGGGACTTAGTGAGCGCCTGCGAAGGTGACGAGCGCGCATTGTTTGTGCACTGGGCGCCCCGCTGGCGCGCCGAGGCGATTCCCGCGTCGCGCGGCGTCATGCAGTGGATGTTCACAGTGCTGCTGCAAGTGGATGGACGGCATGGGGTGGATCTCGTCGCCGGCGGCAAAGGGCCGGGCGCGGCCAGCGGCTGGATGGAGGCGCCGGCGCGGCCGCGCGATCTCGGCGCGTGGCGGTGGCATCCATTGCGATAGGCCGGGTGGATCATGTCGATCGTGGCCGCGGACATGGATAGAGACGGAGACCAGGACATTCTTTTCTCCGGTCACCGGGGCCCGCGCAGCGGCGTTTATTGGCTTGAAAACGGCGCGGCGTGGAAAGAGCACGTGGTGGGCGCGGTGGGCCGCGAGGTGCTGTTCATCGATCTCGCCGACCTTGACGGCGACGGCCAGCGCGAAGTGATTGCCGCGGTGAAGCCGCGCGATGTACTGGTGCACAGGCGGCGGCGCCGCGCGGACGGCGAGCAGTGGGATGTCGAGACGATTCCGTTCCCGGCCGATTTCACGGGCACCGCCAAGGCTGTGCTCGTGGCCGACATCGACCAGAACGGCCGGGCCGATCTGGTCTACACGGCCGAGAAAGCCGGCGGCGAACTGCGCGGCGCGGTGTGGATGGATGGGGCCACGCGCCAGGTACACGACATCAGCGGCGCACCGGGCGTGAAGTACGATTTGATCGAACTCCACGACTTCGACGGCGATGGCGATCTGGACGTGCTGACGACGGAGGACGTGGACGGACTCGGCGTGATCCGGTACGAGAACCCGCTGAGGAGGCGGGCTGCGGCC
The DNA here is from genome assembly GCA_016871115.1 of Acidobacteriota bacterium. GTDB lineage: Bacteria > Acidobacteriota > Terriglobia > Bryobacterales > Bryobacteraceae > VFZP01. Next base: position 7,580 of record VFZP01000121.1, on the reverse strand, counting down.
AGCAAGAGCCGGTAGCGTTTGCGGCGGCCCCGCGCCGCACGGTGCGATCAAGCCGCTGCCAGATGCTTGAATTGAACATGCCGGCAGGGCCTGTCTCGTCAAGGCCAGGCCTAGCCGGTGGCACGCGCCATCGCCAGGCGCAGCGCACAACGCTCGCCGCTTTGCGGGTCGACGCCCACGCGGCGAGGATCGAACGCGTCCGTGCGGCCCCGCCGATTCACGCCGCCATGGAAGGAGAACGCGGCCCGGTAGCCAATGTCCCTGGCCAGCCGCCGAGTGACCGCGGTGAAGCTGTCGCGGGCGCCGGTGGGGAAGGCGACGGCCAACGGCGGCTGGCGAAGTTCCGTTGCAATCAGGTGCCGCGACGTGGCCAGTTCCTCACGCTGCTGGGACTCGGTGAGCTGGCTCAGCAACGGATGCGTGTGCGTGTGCGAGCCGATGCTCATCCCGGCGCGCTGCATCTGCCGCGCTTCATCCCAATCGAGGAAGCGGCGGCGTTGCGAGGGCGGCGCCGTGGACTCAGCGGCTTCCGTCAAGTGGGCCAGCAAGACCGGCGGATCGATCGCCGGTTGCCCATGCTTGACGAGGTTCAGCAACCGCCGCCGCGCCGTTGCCAGCAGATGCGCCACGCGATCCCACCAGGGCGCGTGCGCCGTGCCGGCGTAGGCCGTCGGGATCAAGAACACGGCCGGCACGCCGTGGGCGCGCAGCACTGGAAACGCCAAGTCGAAGTTGTCGCGGTAGCCGTCGTCAAACGTGAGCAGCACGCGGGAACCCCGGCGCAGCGAAATCCGGCCCCCGGCCAGTTCGATCGCCTCTTCCAGTCTCACAATCTGCGTCTGGCGCTTCAAGCAGCGAAGCTGTTCGTCAAAGCGGTCCACGCACGCGGAGAAGAGACCGGGATCGCAAGGCTCGCTGCTGCCGTCATCGCCGCCGGCGAAACCGGGCGCGGCGATGCGGTGGTAGCCCAGCACGATGAGCGAAGCCCCACCGGCACGCGCGCCAGCCACGCCGGCAATCCCGAGCGAAACAACAACCGCGCCGCTGCCTCGCGCCGGCCGTGTGGGGCTGGAGACGTCTGGACCGCTGGAACCGGCTTAAGCAGGTGCGTAGACACGAGGTGTCCTCCAACGGCGGGTCAGACGGCGGCCGACTTCGGCGGCCAAGGGCATAGGATCGTTCACGGTGAAGATGTCCGTCGCCGCACCCGCCCACTGTCTCAGCGCGGCGCGCACCGGCAATTCACCGGACCGGATCATCTGCTGGCACACCGCACGGTCAGGGAAAAGACTGATCCAGTGCTGGCCCACTTTGTAGCGCGTCACGGCAGGCACGTCGCGGCCCTGGGCGTCGAGCCAAGCCATCGCCACCACATCCACGCCGCAGCGCAGCGCCAACGCCATGTCGGCCCACGGCCGCGTATTCACTTCGATGAACTTGAAGACTCCGTCGCGCGGATCTAGTTTGAACTCGACGCTGAAGATGCCCCGATAGGCGATCGATTGCAGGAGCCGCTTCAGATAGGCGGCGGGCTGGGCCGTCAGCGCAGGATCGATGCTGACCAGACAACTGCTGTTGCTGAGCGCGCCATGCTGGGCGCGCAGACGGTGGCGTGCGAAGAGCGCGGTGATGCGGCCGTGCCGGTCCATGAGACCATCGAGCATGTAATGCTGCGTGGGCGGGCCCGGGATCAACTCCTGCACGATGACCGACAGGCCGGCAGACTGGCAGGTCTCCAGCACGCGGGCGGCATGCGCGGCATCCTCCAACCGGAATCCCTTCGCTTCAAAACGCGCCGCAAAAGCGGCCGAGTCGCGCGGCTTGACGAAGCAACCGGCGAGTTCGGCAGGCAGTGGCATCTGGCCGCGCTCAGGAAACCAAGTGCGCGGACGGGACAGATCGAGCCGGTCCAGCGTATCGGCAAAGAGCGCCTTGTCCAGGCACGCGGCGGCGGCAGTGTAGGGAGGAATGCTCCAACAGAAGCCGGGCGCAGCAGCGGGGTCGATTTTGGCCAAGGCCTCGACCCACCAGTCGGCGCAGGGGATGACTACGCCGCGCTGGCTTTAAGGGAGTTGCAGCAGATCGGCAAGCAGCGTCTCCGCCTTCGGGGAACGAGGGAGAGGCCACGGGCGATACCACCGCGAGGAAGTGAAGACGGAATCTTCCGCGCAACAAGTGAAGAGGGGGATTCGTTTGTTGCCTGACGCGCGAATAGTTGCCAGGAGATTGGGCGCAGTAGACCCGAGCAGGATTGCCGGTACCGCGACTGTCGTACTGGACACTTTCTTAAAGGTTATCCATTACTCCCTCCAGTAGGCAAGCCGCGCCCGTACCAGTACTCCCGTCCGCCGTCGCATGCGGACTGTCAGGGTATGGAATCGTCCTGAGTCGGCTGCGCTGGGGACAAAGCTCAGCAGGTACTGCGAGTGCAATTCCTCGCCGATGGCGGTAATCGCTTCTTCGAGAGTTTCCTGTTTGAGGAAGCCCAACGGGCGCCCCCCGGTGGACTGCGAGAGCACGCCGGAGGAGTCCTTTTCGCCCATTTGCTTCAGGAGCTTGAAGAGCGCCGCCAAGTTGAGGCCCGAAGGAGGCGCGGCACGGCCGGGTTTGGCGGTGAGTTCGCCGAGTGTCGGCGAGAAGGTGAGCGAATAGATGGCTACGTTGTCGCGCTGGGCTTCCGAGGCGATTTCGTCGAGCGGCCTGCGCGACCCCATGTCGCGCCGCTCCGAGACAAGGAGGATCACGCGGCGATGGTCCGGGCGGCCTTTCAGGAGACGTAGCGCCTCGGCCACCGCGTCGAGTTGACGGCGCTGGGCGCCGCGGGGGCGGAGGCCGGCGAGGGCTTGAGTGAGGCGCGCTGGATTGTTGGTGAAGGGCAGCACCAGTTCCGGGTCGTTCGCAAAACGGATGACGGCAGCGGTGCCGCGGCGGCCGATGAGGAGAGGCTCTACCATACTGCCGATGCGGTTCACACGTTCCAGCATGGCGGCGGCGTTCAGGCTGGCTTGCACGACGATGACGAGCGCGATGGGTTGCACGCGCTCTTCGGTATCGAACGGGCGCGGCTTGCCGTTGTCGAGCAGCTCGAAGTCTTCCGGTTCCAGGCCGTCGACCGGGCGGCCGCCCGCATCCTGCACGGTAACGGGGACGATGACCAGCGGCGCGGTGGCGCGAAACGTCGGAGGCGCCTGAGCGGCACGGGCGACAGCGGCTGCGAGACTAGCTTTTACTAAGAACCTTCGTGATGTCGTTGTAGAGGACAAAGGCTACGACCGCGATGAGGAAGACAAAGCCGAACTGCAGCACGGTTTCTTTCACCTGCTTGCTGAAGTCGCGCCGGATGAACATCTCCATCAACAGCATGAGGATGATGCTGCCGTCGAGAATCGGGATCGGCAGCAGGTTGAAGATGGCAAGGTTCAGGCTGATGCCGGACATCAACTGCAGGTATTCAGGGAGTCCGGCGCGGGCGGCGTTGACGGAGGCTTTGGCGATGCCCACGGGGCCTTCGATCGACTTGGCGGACATGCGGCGCTCGATCAGTCCGCCGAGGAAGTCATAGATGAGCGAGGCGTAGACGATGTTCTGGCGCACGGCTTCGCGCAGCGCTTCGGCGGGGCCAAGCTGAATGTAGGTGACCTTGGGCTGGAGGCGCACGCCAATGCGCCAGACCTGCTTGCCTTCGACATCGGTCATGGCCGGCTGCACCGCGAGGGTCCGCGGCGGGCCGTCTTTGCGGGAGAACGTGACTGAAACAGACTTGCCTCCGCTCGCACGGATCAGTTCCACGAGCTTGTCAGCCGAACGAATCGTCTGCCCCTGCACAGCGAGAATCAGGTCGCCGGACTTCAAGCCCTGGTTGGCGGCGTCCATGTTGGGCTCTACCTCACTCACCTGGATCTCCGTGTGTTCCCACATGCCCACACTGCCCAGCCCGTCGCTCTTGTTGCGGTCTGGAATGACGGTTAGCTCAATCTGTTCCTTGCCGCGCTGGACAGTCACGGGGAGCTTCTGTTCGGGGTAGCCGAGCACCTTGCCCATCACGTCCGGCCAAGTGGGATTTTCCATACCGGCGAACCACACTACGCGGTCGCCTTCCTTGATCCCCGCGCGTTCGGCCGGCGAACCCGGCATCACTTTACCCACCATGCCGGAAATCGAGGTATCGGGCGGCTTGGGGAACTTCACCATATAGAGGCCGGTGAGCACGCCCACGGCCAGGGTGATGTTCATTGCGGGCCCGGCGAAATAGACGATGAGGCGCTGCCAGCGCGGCTTAAAGAGCAGCGAATCGGGCTCATGCACGGCGGTGGCGTCACCGAACGGCTCGCCCTCCATCTTCACGTAGCCGCCGAACAGCAGCGCACGAACGCAAAAGTCGGTTCCGCCGCTCTTCCAGCCGAACAGCTGCGGACCGAAGCCGAAGTTGAACGACTCCACGCGGACGCCAAAGTAGCGCGCCGCCCAGAAGTGGCCGAGCTCGTGAATGGTGATGAGCACGCCGATCAGGAACAGAAAGTAAAAGGCCGAATCAAAGCCGAACATAGTTGCCTCGCTGGGCGCACAATTGGCGCGCGGTTTGGCGGGAGCGGAGATCCGTATCGAGGAGCTCGGCGACGGACCGGGGAGTCTGAGCAGGTACGCGGTTGAGGGTTTCTTCCACCACTTCCGCAATGCCGGGGTAGGAGATTTCTTCTTTGAGGAATGCGTCGACGGCCACTTCGTCAGCCGCGTTCAGCGTACACGTGGCCGTGCCGCCGGTGCGTTGCGCCTCATAAGCCAGGCGCAGCAGCGGGAACTTGCCGGGATCGGGCGGGAAGAATTCCAGCGTACGCGCCTCCGCCCAGTTCATGCGCGGCACCGGTGCTTCGAGGCGGTCCGGATACGTGAGGGCGTATTGGATCGGCATCCGCATGTCGGTAGTGGAAAGCTGCGCAACCACACTGCCGTCATTGTACTCAACCATGGCATGGACGGAGGACTGCGGGTGGACGACCAAGTCTACCTGGCCGAGCGGGAGATCGAACAGCCAGCAGGCCTCGATCACCTCAAAGCCCTTGTTCATCATCGTGGCCGAATCGATCGTAATGCGCTGGCCCATCTTCCACGTTGGATGCTTGAGGGCTTGCGCCGGAGTTACGGAGGCCAACTGGGATTTAGGCGTGAGACGGAACGGCCCGCCCGACGCCGTGAGGATCAACCGCGTGACCTCGTGCCGGCGCCCGGCCCGGAAGCACTGATGCGCCCCGTTGTGTTCGCTATCCACCGGAATCAACTCCACCCCTGCCTGCCGGGCCGCCTGCATCACCAGAGCGCCGCCGGCTACCAGCGTTTCTTTGTTCGCCAACCCAATCTGTTTCCCGGCCCGGACGGCCTCATACGTTGCTTCGAGGCCCGCCACGCCGACAATCGCCGACAGTACGAAGTCCGTCTCGGGCGCAGTGGCCACCGCTACGCGCGCGGCCGGCCCGAAGGACAACTCTGGCCAGTCTGCGCGCGGCAAACCGCGTTCAGAAAGCTTACCGGGTAGATGTTCCAGACCGGATTCCGTTTCGAGCACGGCGCGACGTGGCCGGAATTCCATAATCTGATCGGCCAGAAGGTCTGCATTGTGACCGGCGACGAGGGCGTAAACACCAAACATCTCGGGGCGACGGCGGATGACGTCAAGCGTGCTGACCCCGATTGAGCCGGTGGATCCAAGGAGAGTGACAGAGCGCATGCGGCTGTATTCATATGGTATCACCGAGAGCTGGATCTAAAACGCAGCAAAGGTTCTATGAAATCTGGAATACAGTTGTTTGCTTTGGGGGGGTGTGGGGATCGCTCTTGAAAAGGGAACCCCGAAGGGCGCCGGGGAGGAATTGCTTCAGGGGTCTATAAAGTGAGGTTAATCTCGCTTTGGTGGGAGTTGCCTCCCCGGCTTACTTCCAATTATAGGATATGATATTTTGTATTGCAATAGAAATCGGTAGCAACAACCATTAATATTGTTTCACTTCGACTCCCGTCAGCCCTTCGAGCACCTTGATCGTCGAGCAGATGTCCTCTTCCCCATGCCCGGTGGCGATGGCAGCCTGGAACATCTGGCGGGTGAGCGAGGTGAGCGGCAGGGGGACGCCGAGTTCCTGCGCCGACTGGAGCATGAGGCCGATGTCTTTGTGCATCCACTTGACCGAGAAGTTGGTGGAGAAATCGCGGCGGAACACGTACGGGGCCTTGAAGGCGATGAGGCCGCTCTTGGCGGCAGAGTTGTCGAGGATGTCGAGCATGAGCGAGGGCTCGATGCCGGCTTTGGTGGAGAGCACCAGGCCTTCGTTGAACGCCATCAGCAGGTTCGACAGGATGAGGTTCTGGGTGAGCTTGGCATGGAGACCGAAGCCTGGGCCGCCGCAGTAGTAGAGTCGCTTGCCCATGGGCTCGAAGCTCGCGCGGTTGGCTTCAAACACCTTCTTGGGTCCGCCGATCATGAACGTGAGGTTGCCGCTTTCGGCGCCAGGGCGAGAGCCGGTGCAGGGCGCGCCGAGGAACTCGATGCCCTTCTTCTTGAGGGTGTTGGTCATCTCGACGGATTCCGATGGCGCGACCGTGGAGGTGTCGACAATTGCCGTGCCCTTCTTGGCCGTTTCAGCGAGGCCCTTGGGTCCGAGGATGACCTTTTCCGACATCTTGCCGTCGCCCACGCAGAGGAAGATGCAGTCGGCCTTTTCGGCCACCTTGGCGGGCGTGGTGCACGCGGTGACGCCTTTTTCTTCCGACGCGAGTTGCTTGGCTTTGGGGGCCGTGTTGGACCACACCGCGACGGTGTGTCCGGCGCGCGCGAGGTTACGGGCCATCGGGTAGCCCATGATGCCGAGTCCGAGAAATCCGAGTTTTGCCATGGACTGCCATTGTACTGCACGCGGGCGGCGGGGCGGGACTCTAATAGTGGTAGCGGGCCTGGAGGAAATCGATGGCCCAACGGGTGACGCGGTAGACCAGGCGATGCTCCTGCGTGATGCGGCAAGACCAGCAGCCGGCGAGCAGGTGTTTCAATGGCTCGGGCCTGCCCGGGCCGCGGAAGGGATCGCGGGTGACAGGTTCGACGAGATTGAGAATGCGGATCGCCGTAGTCCGCTCGGTCTGGACCCAGAAGCGCAGGTCGTCGAGGAACTCCGGATGGAAGATCGCGGGGCGTTCAGGCTTCGGTTTCACCGAGCATCTTCCGCCGCAGTTCAGTTGCGGTGCCGGGCTTGCCTTTCTTCGATTGCGCGCGCCGCAGCGCGGTAAGCAGGCGGCGGGCATTGGCTGGCGAGCGGAGGAGGTGGGCGGTTTCGAGCAGCCCGGCCAGTTCAGAGGCCGGAAGCATGGCCACATCGGCGGCGCCTTTGCGGCGGACGATGATGGTCTCCTGCTCGTCGATCACGCGGTTGAGGACGCTGGCGAGGTTCTCGCGCAGGCTAGTGCCGTGTAACGGAATTAGCCTGCAATAGCGGCAGCCAGGGATTCCCGCGCCCTGGTGATCTTTCGGAGGATGTCTTGGCCGTTGGCTTTCCATTTAGATGGCGTCGGGGCCTCGGCGCGAACGGCCAGAAATTCCT
>VFZP01000120.1 GCA_016871115.1 Acidobacteriota bacterium | reverse complement strand
ATGAAAGAGGCTGCGGGTGTCTCCGGGTTGACCGAGGACAAGCGGCACGAGGCGGGCAAGCCGTTGGGGTGTTCAGTCAGACGTAGGTGAGCTTCGCTCCTGCAACAATGGAGGGTTCGCAACCGACGGAGTGCAGAGCACGGAGATGGCGTCGTGAAGCGAAGCGGAACAACCCCGAGCGTAAGCGAGCGGGTGAACGCCGTGAGCAAAAGCAGCTCAACGCGTTTCCTTTAGCAATTGGCACGCGGCACTCGCGGTGCTATGGGTGAAGTGCGGGGTTCACCTTTCTCATACAGACTAGCGCTTCTTCTGCGGATCCTTTTCGAGATGAACGATGACGGTCGCCATCTTTTTACGCGCGAGTACGACTCCTCCCCGACGCAATTGCACTGGTCAGAAAAGTCGTTGGCCCGGTCCCTTGAGCACCTTGCGCATAGAGCGAGGGATGAACAGCTCATTTACTCCCCGTTCGCCGGTGAGCGTGGTGGCGGCGGCGATGGTCAGAATCGGGGGCGAGCAGGTGACGCTTGCAGCAATGGGAGCGGGGATCGGTGAGGTGCTCGTGGTAGGGTTGCCACGGCGAGCCGAGTTTTTCGAACCGAACTGCGGCGCGCGCAGCGCCTCGCCGACAAGGGTGTCGTTGTGCAGGTAGTGCTGCGCGCGCCGCTCCTGGTCGAAGCGGGGGACTTTCGTCTTGGTGAATCAGACCCAGCTTGAGCGCAGGCAGTCCGCGCAAAAGCAGGTGGATCGGTGTCAGCCATGCGCCCCAACCGATTACAGTTGGCCGCAACGCGTCATAATCACTCGTCCCGGTGACTCTCAAACCGCGCTACCTATCGGCGACAGCGCCTTGAGGTGATCCGGACTTTCCAAGTCTTGATTGTACTTACTTGCCACCATCCTTCTACTCTCGCCGTTCGTCTTCATCCTGCGCCCCTTCGAATTCGAGAAGGGGACCGTGCTTGCCTGACGCAATCGAACCGCAGCTATTCTCCCCTCCCACGCGTTGCTAGTCCCGATCACCGTACCGGACAAAACCTATCGCAGCACCGCCTTGGTGCGCCGCCTGATCGCACTTGCCTGGCGGAGGCCCCGCACGTTGCTCGCGGTGTTGATCCTGCAGATACTCCTGCTGGCCTTGGGTCTCGCCGGGGTCAACTTTATCGGACAGGGCATCGACTACCTTCGGGAAACGGTCGATTCCGCGCCGAAGACTTTAGGCCGGAGGATACCCGGATTGACCGCCCCGCAGTAATCGATCGCAGCAAGGGGCCAGACATAGTTTCACGCGAACCGCCGCTCTGCACAAGCGAATCCAAAGTGATCGGTGCGGTACACGCAGGCGGACGATCACGACACGAGCCCCTTTGCGGTTTTTTTTAAGGGTCGGTTTACCCAATTGAAGTCGAAGCCCTGACGCGGACTTAGCCCCCTCCCCCCTAGGGCGTCCAGAAGGCCGGCAGCAAGGGCGTTTGCGGGCCAAAGGGCGGCTCGAGGGAACCGGGGGCGGACGAGGAGCCCTCCAGAGCACGAAACCGCCCGGAGGGCCGGGAAACGGCTTCGGCGGAAGAAGCGCGCTCATTCCCCCAGAATCTGTCAAGTCCGCGACAAGCCGGATTTTACAAGAAATCCGAATTCGACTTTAGTCCCTAATTATCAATTGGCTGCCCGCCGTGGATCGAATCGAGAACTTTTGAAGCAAATTGGACGATTTCAGAGGGAGTTCTCCTCGGAGAGCGTCGATCCGAGTCAAAGTCGGCCACCGGTAATCGCAGGCGCACCGCCAATTTCAGTCATCAATTCGCTCCATTCGCTTCAACCGCCGTGGATGAAACCACGAACTCTTGAAGCGAATCAAAGACTGAAATCACGCGAGTGCGCTGGCAGTCTGCTTCATCCCCGAAAAAACCCGCTCCGCCACCCGCTCGGGAAACGAACGCGGTAGCTGCCGCTCCACCGAGGCGATGACGTGATCGACCTGGCCGGCGGTTTCGGCGAGCAGTTCCTTCGCGTCGCCCAACCCCGCATCCCGCGCTACGGCGTCCCAATGCCGCGCCTTGATTTCGGCAAGCTTCCAATGCGGATTCTTGCTTCGCACAGCGAGTGCCAGTTTCGCTTTGCGCGGATCGAGCAGGTTTGGCCCGCGCCCGATGATCGGCCAGGCCGACAGGACATCGTAGAACGGCGTCAGGCGATAGGTGCCCCCGCGTTCGTGAAAAATCGAATAGTTCTTGGCATGACCGTCAGTCGCCGCGAGGAGCCAGAAGACGATTTGCGCCTTCACAAACGCGCGCTTGTCGGCGTCCGCGCGGGCACTGGCGTCCAGGATCCGCAGGACATCGCGCATGCCCGGCCCACCGTCGGATTCGTATTTCATGGCCGCAGGCGCACCCAAGGCCTGGCAGAAATCTTCCTGCGGCAGGCGCGCGATCCAGCGTCCCGCCACCCAGGCCCGATCAAACCGCTCCACGACGAGCGCCTTGTGTCGGCCAAACCGGGCGATTTCGCACCGGGCGGTATCGAATCCAAACGCCTCCATCACCCGGGAGCAGAGCCACTCGTTTTCGACCGAATCCTTCATGTCCGCCTGCAAATTGCCCACGAGGCCGAGCGGAAGCTTGAGGATATGGGTCGTGGGCGTCGCACCGCGCGGCCGACGCCACTTACCCTGATGCAGCAGCAGCGCGGTCTTTTCCTGAGCCCCCGCGATCGAAATCCTAAAATCATCCGGCTCCTTGTGCCCGACCACGCGCCCGCCCGATAGCGCGGTGTCGATGACGCGTTCGACCTCCGTCTCGGTCAACGGATCGGCCTCGATGCGATCAAATCCCTTCGGCGGCTCTCCCAGCGGTAGCAGTTGCACAGCCCCGACACAATCACGCCCGATCGCCGTGAGCAGATCGAACGCCCCGGCAGAGGCCGTGGCAAAGCGGGACTGCAGCCGCGCGCGGATGGCGTCGCTGTCCGGCAGCAGGTTCTCAAAGTAGTGGGCTACCACCTCGCCCTTGTGCGCGGCGTTTCCGGGAAGGAACGGCAGGGACAGGGAAATCGCCCGGCCGGCGGGCGAGTCGATCCAGCCCGGCTCGTAGGTGAAGGCATCGGTGCGCCGTTCGCGGGCCCACGTGCCGACACGAACGCCATTCATCCACACGGCAAGGGAGGGAGATGTCGCCATGGTCGGCTTACCACGTATTTGCGTTGGCCGCATCCCTCGCCTTCGCCGGCCCGGCGGAGCGGCGCGTGGGCGGCGTGGTGATCACCAACCGGCCACCCAGCGCCGAGACGAGGCGGGCGATCTGATCGAAGCCCGTCACCCCGGGATTGGCTTCGATGCGGGCCAGCCGTTTCTGGCTGACCCCGAGTCGCAATCCGGCCTGAGTCTGGCTCAGGCGCTGCGTCTGGCGCAGCGCCCGCAGCACGGTGCGAAGCTGACCGGAGGTGGCGACGGGATAATCCATCCCTCAGGGCTACTCTATTAAAATAGTAAATGCAAGATACTATTCTAAGGGAGTATTTTTGACTTACTCCCTTTAGGGGGATTTACGCCACGCCATCGTTGGTCCCGTCTGGTCCAAAAAACGGAACGGTCACGCCGCATCACGGTAGTAGTAGTTGAGCATCCCGCCGAGACGTTGACGCCGACGCACTTTTCCAACGGCGGCGCCAACCTCGGATCCTCGTTCGATGATTCTACCATCAAGCCCCTGATGATTTCGCTCCCCATGGCAATACTCGAGATACTCACCGACGACACGACGCAGGTGATCCTCTCCGAGGAACATCATTCGATCAGCGGCCGCGCTCTTGAGCGAGCCATGGAATCGCTCCAAGTAAGCGTTGCAGTTGGGCGATTGTGCCGGGAGCCGGATCGACTCCACTCCAGCTCTTTCGAGGAGCCCGCGGAAGGCCGCGCTGAACGAACTATCCCGATCCATCAGCAGGTATCGCTTCCCGCGCAGAAACCCGCTGACCACATCGGTCAAGTTGCGGCCGATTTGTAGCATCCACGTCGTCTCTGGATACGGCGTGATCCCAGCACAGTTGACCCGCCGAGTGGCCAGATCTATGACAAACAGCACGTAGTAGGTCATCAATCCACCTTTGGTCCAAACCTCGACCGTCGTGAAGTCCAGCGCTGCCACGTTCGGCCAATGCGCCTTGATGAACGTCGCCCACGATGTCCGTCGACGACGCTTGGTCGCCGGATCCATGCCATGCTCCTTCAACACGTTTGCGATCGTGGTGCGACACACTCGATGCCCCAGATTCGCCAAACGGTCGCGAATGCTGCTGTAGCCCCAATTCGAGTCTTTCTTCGCGAGTTCCAGGATTAACGCACGAACTTCGTTCCCCAACGGCGGTCGGCCCTCGGCTCGACGGCGATAGGTCCACTTCGAAGCAACCCGTAGCCGGTGCCACGCCAAAATCGTCTCGGGGCTCACGATGCACGCCAACTCAGTGAGCAATTTTCGGCCAAGCCCCCTCCCCTTCACCGCAAGATTCCGCCTCTCCTCGTCACTGATTCGCAGCCGCCCCTTAATCTGCGAACGGAGCACCTTGTTCTCCGCCTGAAGATACTCGATTGCGGCTTGCTGCTCCCGATTCACCCACCCGGCAAAGACCACCATCAGAAACGGCAGCGGCGACAGCTTGTTCACACTGGAAACCGTTGCACCCCTACCCTACCTGCCGCAACCCCCGTTCGAGTATTTGGACACCACGGGCTAGCGATTCGCTTCATTCGCTTCAGCCACCGTGGATGAAACCACGAACTCTTGAAGCGAATCAAAGCGGTGCGCCAGGTTCGGGTGTGATTTCCTCGATTCTGCCGGCCGCCAAGTCATCGCGCAGCAGATCGAGATGCTTCGTGAGCGCGCTGTTGAACGCGGGATTCTTCGGGCTCATGTTCGCTCCAACGTCGTCTTGTTTTGCGCGGTAGAAGAGGACGAAGAGGTCCCTTTCCTGGACAACGAGGAGATAGAGAATCCGACGCGGGCCTTGTTTCGTCGTGGCGTAGGCCTTGAGCAAGCGGGTGCCTTTGGGCAAACCGTGGCCAGCGATGCTCGCGGTCAGGCAGACGCGCGCGCCCTCCAAGAGGGCTTCCTTGTCGGCGGAAGAAATCTCCCGGCCGAATTCACGCTTGCGGATGCGCTCGGCAATTAAGAGCGCCACAGCTTACTCCCTATGGGGTTTCTTCTTAGCCCACAGAGTTCCGATCTCATCCATGCGGGCCTGGGTGGCGGGATCGACGGCAAGTTCCACGACGCGGAAACCGGGGGCCCTGAGATCAAAGGGGATGCTCCGGGTTTGGACAACCTTGGTGAGGAACAGCCGGACGGCAGAAGGGACGTCGAGACCGATTTCGTGAAGCACCTCGTCAGCTTCGGTTCGGAGGTCTTCTTCAATCCGAATCTGTAGTGTTCTTGCCATGAGAATGAGTGTGTTTGTATTGACAATTCTGACAAGAAGTCGCCAGTCAAGCTCAGCCGTCGGCAAGAACTCCGTGCAGCACTCAATGTCGGCACTGAACTGGGCCGATCCGCCGTCGCTAGCGAGGGCGTCGCAACCTCGTCATGTGGCCCAGCTCGAGGCTTCGGGCTCGAACTGAATTCGCCTTGAGTCAGTTGCTGGCAATCGAAACAGAATGCCGCGACATAGCTTGGGCAGTCGCATCCCTACTTCAGTTCCCTCAGGCTCATCGCGGATGAAAGAGGCTGCGGGTGTCTCCGGGTTGACCGAGGACAAGCGGCACGAGGCGGGCAAGCCGTTGGGGTGTTCAGTCAGACGTAGGTGAGCTTCGCTCCTGCAACAATGGAGGGTTCGCAACCGAGAAGCTGCTCAACGCGCTTCTCTCACCAATTGGCACGCGGCACTCGCGAGGCTATGGTTGGCGTGCGGGGTTCACTTCGGGACTGAAGCCGGGCGCGGATCGCCTCACTGTCCGGCAGGAGGTTCGCAAAATAATGGGCGACCACGTCACCCTTGTGCGCCGCGTTACCCGGAAGAAATGGCAGGGACAGGGAAATCACCCGGGCCGCGGCGGATTCGATCCACGCTGGCTCGTAAGTGAAAACGTCCACGCGCCGAGCCCGCGTCCAAGTGCCGACGCGAACACCATTCATCCACACCGCAAGGGAAGGAATCGCTGGCATGGTGGGGAGTGCTACCACGAGTTCGTCCGGGCCGCTCCCTTGGCCGGGACCCCGGTCTTGGGTCGCGCGTCCGGCGTGTTGATCACCAGCCGGCCGCCCAGCGCCGAGACCAACCGGGCGATCTGGTCAAAGCCCGTGACGCCAGGCTTGGCCTCAATCCGCGCCATGCGCTTCTGGCTGACGCCCAACCGCAAGCCGGCCTGAGTTTGGCTGAGGCCCTGGGTCCGGCGCAAAGCCCGCAGCACGGTTTGGAGCTGTCGCGAGGTGGTGACGGGATAATCCATGCACCGACTGTTACTGCCTTAATGGAGTAATAGCAAGTTACTATTCAAAGGGAGTAAGATGGCAATACGCCCCACGGGGAGTGCGGGAGCGTTCAAGCGCAGCGGATTTGGACACCGCTCCCCGAGCGGCCGGTGCGAACTGGCGCCGAGGGACGTTGGGGCCGTAAAGGTGACCCGCGGATGAGGCCGTCGGGCCTCCGCGAGGACGGACGGAGCCGCATTTACTTGTTCTGAGTCCCAGGCGTGCTATCCCTCCGACATGATCAAGGACCGCAACCACCCGCCGTTGACCCAACCCGGGGTCGCGCCCGATCCCTTTCAGGATCGGCGGGCAAGGTTGCATCCTCTGCCCGCCCAGGAGCGACTCTCCGCGATCAACGCGGAGCTGCAGTCACTGGCGCAGAATCCGACGGCGGCGGCAACGTTCCACCGCAAGAAACTCCTGCGGATGCACGATGCCGCACGGTTGGAGGCCGGGCTGACATCCTCGGCCCAGTTGCAGCGCGAGAACTCGCCGGTCGCGCGCATGGATTTTTCCCAAGCGCAAATTGCGTGGAAGCCCCGCAAGCGGGTCAGAGCCTGAAGCCACTCCGGCAAGGGGTGCTGGTCGTCGTCGGCCATGCCGTAAATCCTTGGGCGTCCTATTACGCCCACCGGGGCGACCACCAGTTTGCAGCCCAGGCGTCTTGACCGACGCCGACATTCATCGCTGCTGCAATTCTCTCCGTATCGGGCTCCAACTTCCCCTCGCAGCTGATGGAAATATGAGAGGCCGCTATTTCCGTTACTTGGACGTTGTTGAAACAAGCCGGCTGCTCCCTTTCATCGATAGAATCCACCTCAGCAGGGAACCCGTCGGGGCGGCGGGCCTGGCAGTCATGCTACACCGGAACATTTTCGTCGGACGCAAAACTGGATGGGAGGGCCGGGCTCAACCTCGGTCGAGGTATCCTCCGCGTCGCCGTCGCCAATCGTCCGCCAACTGCTCACGCCACCGCAAAGTGAAACGCGCGGAAGTAATGCACGCCGTTCACCGCAACGCACGTCAACAATACGGCGCCAGCGCGACCTCCTTCGCATCCACACATTCAAACAGCACACGCCCGCAGGCGACGGCGACGACCTCGCACTCCTCGCGGGTGAGCAGCATCCGCTCCCTGAGCTGAACGACGGCGGCCGTGGCGTTCACGGCCTCGATCTCCTCGACCTGATGGGCTCCCGCCGGCAGCACGTAGACGATGACAGTATAGAGATTCATGGTGAGATGAGTTGGATGGTTCATGCTCACAGGAGCCCGGCGTTGCGGAACGAGTAGTGACCGACCTTCAGCGGATCGTCCTCCGCGGTTCCGACAATCACGTGATCTATCAGGTCGATGCCGATGATCTTCGCCGCCTCACGCAGCTGCCTCGTCAGCTGAACATCCTGCGCACTGGGCGCCGGATCCCCGCTGGGATGGTTGTGTGAGACCACAATCGCCGCCGCCGATGCGAGAATCGCAATCTTGAACACCTCCCGCGGATGCGCGAGCGCACTGGTCAGCGTGCCCAGCGTCACCATCGTGCGGCTGATCGGCTTGTTCTTCCGGTCAAGGCAGACGACCCACAGGCTTTCCTGGCAGGGATTTCTGGCGTAGGCGTCAGTGAGATATTCTGTGATCTTCTCCGGCGCGGTGAGTGCCGTCACGTCACCCAGTTGGACGATGTTGTAGGCGATGCTGGCTTCATAGATCCTCATGGTTAGTCGGGCGGCGGATGCAGTGCGCTTTCCCGGAACCCTTCCGGGAGGTCGGCGGTGCAACCGCGCCCGGCTTTCCCCGGCACGCCGAGTCACGGGCGGAAGCGCCGAGGAGCGCCAGCGACGAGGGGGAAGCGCCCGCCCGGAAAGGTGGAGCCGCGCGCAGCGCGGACTACCTTGACCGGCGTGGCACGCTGGGAAAACAGGCGGGGCGGAAAAGTATCCCGGTTACAGGTCGAACTCGTCGCGCTGTTGTTTGCGAAAACTAAATCCGATGAAAGGTCGCTGGCCGAATTGCGCCTGAATCAGGCTGATCCTGCCATATCCCGGGTGATTCCGACGGTGATCCGTTGTCACGGATGGGCCCTGCCCCAACATCGCCACTTCCGATTGATGAGTGTGGCACTCCGCCACCGCCTGATGGTCCTGAATCTTCGGATCGAATAGCCATCCGCCGCCAGCGAATGCAGCGGCACGGCAGTTTATGAAGTGCCCTGGCGCTTTTCCGAGACGATCACTTAGGAGCGAAATTTTTTCAACCAGCGCTGATTCTCGTAAAGTGTCGAATGACTGATTCGCTGGTCGGGCTTGGCGAAGACGCCGCGCAGATGGTCGCGGATCGTGTCGTAAATCTGCGGCGGCATCCGCTGGTTGATGGTGATCTTCCGGATGAGATTCAGTTGAATGGGGATTTCGTGAAACGCGTTGCTGGATTTTCCCTCCCATATCACCCGAAATTCATCCTCGCAACGGTAGGGCCAGCGCTTGGTGAACGGCATTTTCTCCACTTTAATCGTGTCGTCTTCGAGTTCATGGAGCTTGCGGTAACGCACCAGCCCGCAGGTCACCCCGTCTAATCCGTCCAGGGCCGTGATCAGTTTTTGGGCGTTGAATTCGATGCAGCAACCGCTGATGCCATCGGCAAATGTCCTCCACTGGTGGATGGTTTCGTCGCCATAGGAGAAACAAAGCGCGAACAGTCGGGGCACTTTCTTCCTTCGCTTGTATTCGAGCATGACCTTGGAGTCATTCTTGTCCTCCCATGATTTTGGGTCGAGGAGAACAAGCTTCTTTCGGGTTAACAGGTCGAGGAGAACCGGCAGCGTCGTGTAACGATTGAGCTTATGCAGATCGGCGATGTTCATGAGGCCGGTGCAGGCGGTTTAGGCAGGGTCTTGAGTCGTTGACGTTCCTTTTCCAGTTCGCTCGCAAGCAGTTCGGGTTTGGGAAGTTTGGATTTGTATTCACGCGCCAGGATCTTGTTCGGCAGTCCGTGGAGCGCGTATTCAGCCAGCGCATCGTTGGATTCCGAGCAGAGGATCAGTCCCACGGGGGGATTCTCTCCTTCGTTGGTCCAGTGCCTCCTCGCATAATTCAAATAGACGTGCATCTGGCCGGCGTCGGCATGGGTAAACTTGCCGATCTTCAGATCGATCACCACGAGGCACCGCAATCGCCGGTGGAAAAAGAGCAGGTCCACTCGATACCATTCGTCACCGATGCGCAGCCGCCTCTGCCTGCCGACGAATGTGAAGTCGCCTCCCAGTTCCAGGAGGAACTTCTCCAGGTGAAGCAGCAGCATCTCTTCGAGTTCCGACTCGGAGTATTCGTCCTTCAGGTTGAGGAATTCGAGAACGAGTGGATCCTTCACCTCCTCGTCCGCGCTGACCCGGTCCTCCGGTCTGGCCTTGGCGCCCTTGGTCAGCATCGCGGCCTTGTCGCGTGACAGCGCGGTGCGTTCGTAGAACAGCGTGCCGATCTGCCGGTCGAGTTGCCGCACCGACCATCCGCCGCGCAAGGCCTCCGTCTCGTAGAAGCGCCGGGCGGTCTCGGATTTCACCGCCATCAGCCGCACGTAGTGTGACCATGGCAAAGGGAAACTCAGTTGCTTGGGAGATTTTTCAGACAGCGTCTGAATAATTTCTCCGGACGATTTTTCAGGCGGTGTCTGAAGAATTGTGTGGTTCTGCCAGAGGAGGTAGAAACGCTTCATCTGGCTGAGGTTCACCGCGCCAAACCCCCGGCCGAACCTGGCGGTCAAATCGGCGGCAAGCCGGGCAACGAGTTCCTCGCCGTATCCGGCGCGCTTTTCGCCTCCCTGCTCGAATTCAATGATGCGCCGACCGAATTCCCAGTAGGTCGCGGTCATCACGGTGTTCACGGCGCGCGCCGAGACACGCCGTGCGTCCTCCAGCAACCGGCTCAGATCCGCGACCAATCCCTCGTAGTTTGCGGCGGCGGGTTTCGCGGATGGCATGGGCAATGGGACGGCGGCGGCGAGGTCATGGTTATCGGCCGGCATCCGCGCGACTTCGCGCCAGGAGGTGGCGGGTGCGGCGTAACACGGCGCGTGGGCGAAAAGCACACCAAGACAAGCGAGGCGGATCGCTTGTAAGCTGGACCGTGCTCTCTGAGCGCCGCCGTGGGCCTGTCCGTTTTCGCTGGCCGCGCTCGGAGAGCACGGCCAGCTGGCGGAGTTGAATTTCGACCTTGGGTGTGGGCGGGCGGTTACGGTCATCGATGGCTGTAAAAGGGGCTCAATTCAATGACGCCCTCCGTCGGACCGAGTGCCGTTTGCGCTGCGGGTGACGCCGGGGCGGGCTCTCGCTGGCGTCGGCGAATGACCGCAGGAATAGTACGCTGAAACTGCAGCCAGCGAACTTAAAAGCTGATCGTATTCGTCCACACCCAGGTGCGGGGGTCGTTGCGCAGGATGGCGTTGTCGATCACGCCGGTGGCGACGTTGGGCGCGAGTTCTACGCTCCGCCGGTCGAACACATTGTTCACGTTGATTTGCATGCGCCACTTCAACCGGCGGCCGATCGGCAGTTCGTAACCAGCGATCGCGTTGATCGCAATTTGGTCCTCCCAGTAGTAGGCCGTGCGGGTGTTTCCCTTGGCCGCGTTGTTGTAATAATAACGCAGCAACTTCAGGTCGGCCCGGCCGTTGAGTCCCAGGCTCAGCCCCTTGAGCCGCGACTGGGAGAACGTGTGCATGCTCGTGGCGGTGAATGAATGCCGGGGAAAACCGGAGGTCGCCTCGCCGCCGTTGCGCACCTGGATGCCAGGCACGACCGGCACAAAGCCGAGCTGGTGCTCGCTGATTGGGAGCCCGGTGCGGCCAGTGCCGACGCCGGGCACCGTCAGCCCGAGCGCCCCGGCGTTCTGAATCAACCCGCTGTCCGCCGCGATTTGGGCCCGGTAGTTGCCGTTGGCGTCGCCGCTCCGAAGGATCGCGACCGTCAGCGGTTGGACGGCGGTCCCGGCGGGATACGTTTTGCCGTCCGTCGCGACGCGCGTCGCCGTGCTCACCGGCACGAGCAGCGGGGTGCCGTCGCCGAGCAGGACCTGGCCCTGGGCATTGGTGCGGAATTCGTCGTTGTAGAAGAAGGGCAGCGTCAGGTTGTCGGCCTCGATGCCATTCGCCTGGGAAAACCCAAACATGGTCCGCCAATTTTTCGTCGGCCGCGCGCTCAAGGTCACCTCGACGCCCTTGGTGGTGCGGTTGTAGGTGTAGACCGGGCTCTGGAAGATATACCAGCGCCCGTTGATCCCTGCCGGATCGGTCACGGTGCGAACTTCCGCGCTCAGCGCCGTGGTGAGGTTGATCGCGCGGGTCTGGAAGGCCGTGATCGAGCCAGAGATCCGCCCTTCCAGTGCGTTGACCTTGAACCCCGACTCGAGGCTTTCACCGCGCCCACTGGGGGCAGGCACCCCATCCCAGCGCCGGATGTTGGTCAGATAGGGGCTGAAGTTGGACGATGCCCCCACGTAGAACGACGCCGGCTCCGAGAACTTCCAGACCGCGCCGACGTTGCCGGTGGTGCCGGAACCCTGGAAACGCAGACCTTGGCTGATGGCGGTTACGTAGGACTCGTCGTGCCGCACGCCGATGATCGAAGAGACCCGGTCGCCAAACCAATCGGTATACAAGACGGCGGCATAGGCCGGCGTGTGGCCCTTCGAGAGGGTCGCGCTGGCACTACCGGCATTGAAGCCGAGCGGATTGTCGGGCGTGGCATTCGCGGGATTCGGGTATTTCTGCCAGTCCCGCACGTAGGTGATCCCATTGACGGTGTAGGATCGCTGCCGCGCGACCACATGACCCGCGGGGTTGGCGAGCACGTCGACCCACTGCACGGGCATGATGGTCCGGCCGCCGTCCGTGTTGTTCAGCTGCGCCGGGTTGCGCACGAAATTCCCGCTGGCGTCCACCTGATACCAGCGTGCGCCAAAGCTGGAACTATAGGGGTTCGTGGTTTTCTCCCAGTTGACCACGAGTTGGTTCTTGAGCTTGGAGGTGATCTTGAAGTCGGCGGTCAGCAAGCCACGCACGCCCCGGGTCACGCCCTCGTTGCGCAACACCGAGGGGAGGTAGCCGACGGCCCAGGCGTTCAGGGGGTTGTTGAGGGACAGCGGCGGCCGGAGTTCCTGAAACGTGCTTGGGCCGGCGCTGTCGTTGAACGCGTAGGCTTCGTAGGCCTGCACCTGTCCATGCAGCCAGGGGAGGATTCGTGAACTCAGGGCGATCTCATCGAAGCGCTCGCGGCGGAACTGATACATCGAGTTGCCGGCAAACGTATCGATGTTCTCCCAGGTGAGGCGGCCGTTGGCGATTTGCGCCAGGGCGGGGTTCTTGGTCCCGAGCAGCACCGACAGCGGCGTATTGTTGGGCACAATGGTCGGGATGCCGGTCACGCGGCTCTGCGCCCTCGGCTGC
The DNA here is from genome assembly GCA_016871115.1 of Acidobacteriota bacterium. Classification (GTDB taxonomy): domain Bacteria; phylum Acidobacteriota; class Terriglobia; order Bryobacterales; family Bryobacteraceae; genus VFZP01. The sequence goes on along the minus strand of VFZP01000120.1, from coordinate 2,392 downwards.
ACCGAAAGCATGCTGCGCTCCTCGAACGTGACGCGCAGCGTGGTCTGGCTCGCGGGCAGCAATTCAGCCGCGAGCTGGGCATAGACGCCCCGGCCGTCGGCGCGGATGAACTCACGCCAGAACCGCGTGTCGGCGTCGAAGGCGGCGACGCGCAGCGCGACGCGGCGCTGGGCGAGTCTGCCGCTCACGTTGGCGTCGAGTTCGTAGCGGCGAGTGCCGTGGGAGTCGGCCCGCACCATGATGCTCCCCTTGTTCTGACCCATCGTCGCCCGCTTCGTGTTGGCGTTCATGATCGCACCGGCCGGAGAAATTCCGAAGAGCAGCGACTGGGGACCGCGGATTACTTCCATGCGCTCATACGAATAACCTTCGCCGAGATTGCCGAGGAACAGGTGCCCGTTGCGAAACAACTTGGTTCCGAGTCCCCGCGAGGTGAACGCACCCATGCTGATGACGTCGCCGCTCTGGAGCCCGGTGGCGTTCGACGTGCCGTTGTCCGGCAGGCCGATCCCGGTGAAATGCTTGGTCAGCAGCGCCGTCACGTCGGACGTAGCGAGATCGGACATCATCTGCGCGTTGAAAATCTCGGCGGTGATGGGCAGCCGGTCCAGGGAGCGATTGGTGCCCGTGAGCGACGAGGTGTTGAGCGCCTGGTAGGTGTCGGAGACGTCGGCCGTAACCTCGAAGGGGCTGAGGGTCACCGTCGATGAGTTGGCCGGATCCGAGGCCGCCGGCGTGCGCGGGCTCGGCGCCTGCGCGAACACGCCGGTGAGCAATGATGCGGCCGCCAGCGCGGCGCGCAGAGCGGTCATCGGGAGCCCGGCAGAGAACGACGCAGTTTGGTTGCGAACACGGGCAGAGGGAGCGGGGGCCGTTTTCATGGGCAATGGTGTCATTGGCTGGGGTGACGAGACGGGAGCCCTGGGCGCAAGGCGCCTGACGTTGCGTGAGAGAACCGAAGCCGAAGCGGAAAAGCCACCGCCTTGATGTTTTCCCGTAAACTTGGCCGGCGGGCGCAGAAACCGAAGTCCGAATTCCGAAGCGATTCTCAATGCTCGAAACCCAAGGGAACTTCTCGGACCTCGGCCTGCCCCCTTGGCTCGGCCTCCCAGCGCGATCTATCGGAGGCCGGTTTCGAATCTCGATTTGACTCGGTCCTTCTTCCGCCGACCAGCGGAACTGCCGCCAAAGCGGAAACCTTCAAGCCTACTCGCCCACTTGCTGGAGGACTTGCTCGTAGAGGGGACGGCTCAACCGGAAATTCCGGTTTTGAACCAACTGGTCCAAGACTGGTTTTAGCGCGGACAGACGACCGCAAAGCTTGGCCCGCAAGAGGATTCCGAGTGTTCCTGTGATGGTCAGGCCGAGATTTCTCGCTGCCGCACGGCCATCGCTCTCGTCGATGAGCAGGAGCGCTGCTCCAAGCTCGGAAGCGAGGGTGATGGCTTCGGCTTCGCCAATGTCTAGGCTCGCGGCGAGCGAGGAAACCAGCGCGCGATTCCGAGGTGTCTCGACGCGAAGCCATCCTTCCTCTTTGGCCTGCCTCGCCTCTGTCGAGCCGGGCAGTGGCAGCGGAGAAGCCGTAATCTCCTGCCAGACGGCATTTGGAATCAGGACGGTTTGATAGAAGTCTTTGAGAAGGCCAAAGTGGCCCGTGGCGCCCAGCGAGATCAGAACCGAAGCATCGCTAACAACTGCGGGCATACGCGAGATCTTCGGCCAGTTCTTGCGCGGAGTAATGCATGGGCACGCCGCGCCGAGCGAGCATCGAGTTCATCTCGAATCGGGTTAGTCCGGCCAGTTGCGCGGCTTTGCCGAGGCTTAAGACCTGTTGCGCGTAGAGGGCCGCCGCCAGTTCCAGCAGCAAGCGCGCCTCCAGTTCTGGAGGCGGCACCCGCATTGCTTGGGACACGTCATCAGGGATTTCCAGCGTCACGCTCATGGTCGCACGCTAGCGAGTGGCAGCACAGAAGCAAGGTCGTTGAGAGTGGCCAAACCGAGACCCGCTCCTGCGCGGCTTCCGGATTGTGCCTCTGCACCGCGAATTCGCTTTTCGCCATTCGAACCTGCTTTAGTTAGCGAAACCTGCCGTCGGACGTGTGGACAGGATTTACAGAATCATGGAGGCGGGTGCTTCATCAGGTGAGTATCCTTTACGGCCGCTTTGCCTGCTCCGCCAGCGCCGCAGAGCCGGCTCATGCGGTTGCACCTCCTGGCTGAACCAGCGGCTGGCCTCGGGCTCGATCGTGTTCACGAGGTGGAAGGGGTTGGGGTGAGGTGACCGCCGATAATTGATCCGCTGGCGGTGACAGTCTGGGGCGTGTAGAAAGGAACGCAGATCATGAAAGGCAAACGACACACGACTGAGGAAAAGATCCGGACCCTGCGGGAG
>VFZP01000119.1 GCA_016871115.1 Acidobacteriota bacterium | reverse complement strand
ACCGAGAAGGTGACCGGCTCAGCCATCGTCGCTGGCCACCAGTTCCAGGGTGACCGGCTGACGCTGCTGCAACAGCGTCATCAGCACCGCAACCACCGGCCGCTCCTGTTCTCGGCAAGTCCGCAGCACACGTTGCGCTGCGCGCCTTACAACAAATCAACGCAGGATCTTTCGGCCCCGCCGGTGAGGTGCGCCAAGAAATCGCGGCCTATTACAAATTCTCGCTACGCTAGTTGCGGTCCGGCAGGATGACGAAGTCGAACGGCGCGCCGCCGTCCCTCTTGTCCACCGCCACGATGGTGCGGATGATGCCGGACCAGGTGACCAGACGCTGTGAGTCGATGGCTATCGTCTTGGTTCCTGCGACGGCCACGCGAGCCTGGTACATCGCCGGCGGCACGGCGAGGTAGCCGGACGCAACTTTGAACGAAACGTTCGACAGAGCCGCCGTCTTGCCGTCGAGCGTTTCAAACGGCGTCGTGACGTAGACGTCCACGCCCGGCGCGCTCGCCGCCGCATGCACCACGCGAACCTTGATCTGATTGCCCATCGGAAGCGTATTGTCGTCAACCAGCAGCATCAGGTCGAGCGCCGGGGCCTTGCCGGCAAAGCCCACCGCAATCGCGGTGTAGTCGCGCCCGGCTTCGACCGTGGGCGCGGCGTTCAAAACGGTCGTGGAGGTGCCAGTCACGTTTACGCGAATCTCATGGCGGCCCGCCGGCAACGCCAGATATTCGGTGTACTCGCGATACGGGAGGTTCTCGATCACCTTTGCACCGTCCACGAGAATATCTACGCCCGGAGCGTCCGGCGAGGCATGCAGGACGCGAAGGCGACCGGTGGTCATTTGAGCAAACGCGGACGAAGCCGCAAGCAGGCATACGAGGCCTGAGGCAAAGGAAAAGCGGGTCATAGTTCTCCTAGTAGCTCCAACAGAATTTGTCGAGGGGCGTGAGGCGAGTAGCCGCGCGCCCTGGGTTTTGGGACGCCGTCTACTTGTAGTCAGATGCAAAAACTTGTTACACACGCTGACACTGGCCTTCTGCGTTAAGTGGTTGCCTGAAGGGTTCACCGTGGTCGTACCTCTTTCATCCTGGCTGCCGGAATCTTGGCAAACAAAACCGGCTCTGCAACAACCGAACTACCCGTGCGCCGAAAAGCTTTCGCAAGCGGTGGCCGAACTCTCCGCATTGCCGCCGCTGGTGACTTCGTGGGAGGTGCTCGCGCTGAAGCAGCAGCTCGCCGAGGCCGCCGCCGGCAAACGCTTCGTGCTACAGGGCGGCGATTGCGCCGAGCGTTTTGATGACTGCCGCGCCTCGTCAGTCACCAGCAAGCTCAAGATCCTGCTCCAGATGAGCCTTGTGCTTGTGCAGGGTTCGCAGAAGCCCGTAATCCGCCTCGGACGATTCGCCGGCCAATACGCCAAGCCGCGCTCAGACGACAACGAAACCCGCAACGGCGTCACCCTGCCCAGCTACCGCGGTGACCTCGTCAATCGCCCCGCCTTCACCGGGGCGCACCGCGTACCGGATCCCGACCTCTTGCGGCGCGGCTACGAACGCGCCGCGCTGACGCTCAACTTCATCCGCTCGCTCGTGCGCGGCGGCTTTGCAGACTTGCATCACCCCGAATACTGGGACCTCGAGTTCGTGCGTCACTCGCCCATGGCCGACGAGTATCACCGCCTGGCCAAAAGCATTTCCCAGTCATTGCGTTCTATGGAGAACGTGCTCGGCGCGCACTCCTCAGACTTGCAGTGGGTGGATTTCTTCACCAGCCACGAAGCGCTGCACCTGCACTATGAACAGGCCCAAACACACCGCGTGCCGCACCGCGCAGGCTGATCCAATCTGTCAACGCACTTTCCGTGGGTCGGCCTTCGCAAGGCCGATCCGGATGGCGCACACGTTGAATACTGCCGGGGCATCGAAAATCCCATCGGCGTGAAGATCGGCGCCTCAGCCACGGCCGACAGCATCAGCCGGCTGCTTGATATTCTGCACCCGAAGAACGCACCCGGCCGGCTTACCTTCATCCACAGGCTCGGTTGCGGCAAGATCGCCGAGCACCTGCCGCGGCTCATCGAACTCGTCCGCCGCTATGGCAGGCAGGTGGGCTGGATTTGCGACCCCATGCACGGCAACACCCAGACCACCACCAACGGGTTCAAGACCCGCCGTTTTGACGACATCCTGAGTGAGCTTGAACAGGCGTTTGCGATTCACGCGGCCGAAGGCTCGGTCCTGGGCGGCGTGCATTTTGAGCTCACCGGTGAGAACGTCACCGAGTGCATCGGCGGATCGAGCGGGATCACGGAAGCGGATCTGCCGGCGAACTACAAAAGCGAAGTAGACCCGCGGCTCAACTACGAACAGGCACTTGAGATGGCGTTCCTGGTGGCGCGGCAGATGGTGTCCACGCGGACGCCGGCAGCGGGCTAGGGCTAGGTGAGCATCTCGGACACGGGGATGGTCAGGTCTGCGATGGCCGCCACGCCGCTTTCGCTCAGGATGTCGACGTGCGCGTAGAAGCCGTCGTGCGGTTCGCGGTGAATCACCAGTACTCGCCGGTTCAGGTCGAGCACCCAGTATTCGACCACGCCCGCACGGGCGTAAAGATCGCGCTTTTCGCCGAGATCGAAGGTGGCGCTCGAGTCGGCCACTTCGATCAATAGCAGCAATTCATCGGAACGCGGGTGGCGATTCGCAAGATCCGGCTGATCGTTCGCCATGATTGCGATGTCCGGCTCAGGCAGGCTAAAGCTGCCATCCGGGCCCTAAACGGAAACGGGCAACTGTCCCTGAACCCGCTCCCCGAAAACACGGGTAAGCCGGGCCTGCAACGACCGGATCACCTTCGCATGCGGCGGCTTCTGGCCCATCTTATCAATCAACTCCCCGTTCACCAACTCGCACCGCTGGCCGGCAAAGAAACCCGAAGCGATCAGTTCCTCGTACTCGGCCCGCGTGAAGCGCTTGCGGCGCGGGCCTTCCTGCTGAACCGGGGCGGGTGGCACTACGAGAGCGGCTGACATAAATCTCCTAAGCTAGTTCACGATCGTCGCCGGATTCGACAACTCGCCGATCTCCGGCACCGTGATCGTCACCACATCGCCCGGCGCGAGCGCGTTCTCTTCCTTCACAATGATGCCCGTGCCCGTGCAGAGCACACTACCCGTTGGGATGGCATTCGCGCGGAACAGGTACTCCACCAGCGACTCAATCTTGCGGCTCAACTTCGACGTGTTCACCGCGCCACTGTACATCACCTCGCCGTTGCGCCGGATCTCGCACGTCATATCGAGCCCATACGGATTCGTCAGTTCATCCGGCGTCACAATCACCGGCCCGAGCGAACAGCAGGCGTTGTAGACCTTGGACTGCGGAAGATAGAGCGGGTTTTCCTTCTCGATATCCCAAGCCGAAACATCGTTGGCCAGTGTGTAGCCCAGCACCGTGCCGCCGCTGCCCATCACCACCGCCAGTTCCGGCTCCGGCGCGGTGAAGCGCGAGTCCGGCCGGATGCCAATGGGTTGACCCGGCCCCACGCACACACGCGCGGTGCCCTTGAAGAAGCTCTCCGGCCGGTGCGCGGCATTGAACACGTAGGCATAGAAGCCTTCGCGCGTGTTGTGTTCCGCGTCGCGGAACGCCGCACTCATTTCATAGGTGCATCCGCACGCCCACACTTCCCGCGGATGAATGGGGATCACCGGCATCAGCTTTTGGCCATGCTTGCTCGCCTGACGCTGCGCCAACTCACCCAGCGCGAGCTTCTCCAGTTCCGCGCGCCGGATCAGGTCCTGCATCGTGGTGTCGGGAATCGGGCGAGCCGAGCCATTCTCCCAAATCGCCGCCGTGATGCGGCCGTTCCATATCACTTGCCCAAGTTTCATTTGCTCTCTGCTCTTCCCGCTAGTACTTCAAGTACACCGTCTTGTGATCGCTGTAGAATTCCATCGCCGCCTGGCCCTGTTCTTTCGGACCGAAGCTGGAATCCTTCGTGCCGCCGAACGGCAGTTGGTATTCCACGCCCGCGCTCGGCAGGTTCACTGTCAGCAGGCCGGCTTCGGCGCGATAGACGAATTCAAATACCCGGCTGATATTGGTGGTCTGCACCGACGCCGACAGCCCGAACGGAATGTTGTTGGCAATCCGGAGGGCGTCGTAAAAGTCCCTCGCGCGCATCACCGCCAGAATGGGGCCGAAGATTTCTTCCTGCGCGAGACGCATGGTCTCGGTGACGCCGCCGAAGATCGTCGGCTCCACGAAGTAGCCCTTGTCGTAGTCGCCTCCGGTCAATCGGTTGCCGCCGCACAAGGGCTCGCCCGCTTCGGCGCGGCCAATGGCGATGTAATCGAGGTTCGTCTTGAGCTGATCTTCGTCCACCGCCGGGCCGATGTCAATGCCCGGCTTCATGCCGTCGCCCACCTTCAGCTTCTTGGTCCGCTCCACCAACGCGGCTACATACCTGTCGTAGATTGCGTCTTCCACAATCACGCGGCTCGTCGCCGTGCATTTCTGCCCGGTGGAGAAGAACGCCGCGTTCACCACGTTTTCCACGGCCGAGTTAAAGTCCGCATCGGCCAGCACGATGGTGGGGTTCTTGCCGCCCATCTCAAGCTGAATCCGCAGGCGCCGCTTGCTCGCTTCGGCATGGAGCCACTCGCCCACACCGCATGAACCGGTGAACGAAATCGCCTTGAGGTGCGTTGCGTTCACCATGGCACTACCCAGCGTGCCGCCGGAGCCCGCCACGAAGTTCACCACGCCCTTGGGAAAGCCCGCCTCATGGCACGCTTCCACAATGCGCCACGAGCTCAGCGGCGAAACCGACGCGGGCTTCACCACGATCGGGTTGCCGCAGATCAGCGCAGGAGCCATCTTCCACGCGGGAATCGCGATGGGGAAGTTCCACGGCGTGACCAGGCCCACCACGCCAATCGGCTTGCGGAGCGAGAACATGTGGACGCGGTCGCGCTCAGACGGCACGATGGCGCCTGGCATACGCGACCCTTCGCCGCCGAAGTACCGGAAGATATTGATGGCGCGGCGCACTTCGCCCTTGGCTTCGGGCAGAGTCTTGCCTTCTTCGCGGCACATCTCTTCGCCCAGTTGATCGAACTTGCGATCGAGAATGTCGGCCACTTTGTAGAGCAAGTTGCCGCGGGCCGGGCCGCTGAGGTCCGCCCAGGCAGGGAGGGCGACATGCGCGGCGTCCACGGCGGCTGTCATGTCGGCGGCAGTGCCTTTGACAAACAGGCCAACCACTTCGCCCGTGTTGGCAGGGTTGCGGTTTTCAAACGTGCGGCCGCCTACCCACTCACCGTTAATGTAGTTCTGAAAAAGAGGTGCGCTCATGGATCTTAAAAGGATACCTTTGGTGCGGTTCTCGCCGCAGGCTCGGCCTTGAAGTAGCTGTCGTTGCGGCCGAAGCCGGACAGACTGGCCGCGATGTTCTGCGGGAACAGCTGGATATACGTATTGTAGTCCTGGATGGAGTTGTTGTACTTCTGCCGTTCGATGGCGATGCGGTTTTCCGCGCCGGACAACTCGTCCTGGAGCTTCATGAAATTCTCGTTCGATTTGAGCTGCGGGTAGTTCTCAGTCAACATCAGCAGCCGTCCCAGCGCACCGTCTAGCGTCGCATTCGCGGCCATCTTCTCCTGCGGCGATCTGGCGCCGAGCAACCCGGAACGCGCCTGCGCGATTTCACCGAACACGGCCTGCGCCTGTTTGGTGATGCCCTTGACGGTTTCCACCAGGTTCGGGATCAGGTCCGCGCGCCGCTGCAGCACGTTCTCCACCTGCGCCCATGATCCTTCGATCGCATTCTTCTTGACCACCATCTCATTGCGCGCCGAGACCACCTGTCCGCCGAATACCACCCCGATTACGACGAGAGCAATGAGAGCGAGTACGCCAATTTTCATTGAGGTTTCCTTTCTGAGGGACTTCGCGATGGACTATTTGTGCAGCTCGTCCACGGCATCCACCAACCGTTGAACTCCTGTTAGGTATCGCGCAAAGACCCCGGCCGCGTCAATGGCCGACGCCTTGGTTTTCTCCTCGCGCACATCCAGCAACGGTTCAAACGCCGCGGGTTCCACGCCGAAGTGCGTGGCCGCGAGCCGCACCGTTTCGCGCCGCGAGAGGCCGCCTTCGTGGCCAGCCAGCAGCAGCCCGTGCCGCGCCAGCACGAGAAGCGTCGACACCGAATCGGCCATCAACTGCACGAGGAGCTTTTTGTCATGAAGCACGCCCGCGGCCTTCTGCCGCAGGCCAAGCAATTTGGTGCGGAGTTCGTACTCCACCTGCGCGCGATAGAACGAGCGGTCCACCACTCGCCCGTCGATGACATCCTTGCCGTGGAGTACCCGGCGGCGCGACTGCATGTCCGTGTATTTGATGGGAAAGCAGTCGGTGGAGCCGGCCACTTCGAACTCGGTCATCAACACCGGCGCGGGGTTCTAGCGCTCCATCCACCAATGAAACAGAGCTTCGGACGCCGCCAGTTCATCCGGCCCCACGCGGCCGAGCACGCACAGGAGATTGAAATCCGAGTAGTGTTCGTTGAACTCGGCGCCCGCGGCCGACCCGTAGAGAATCAGCGCCACGGCGTTCGCGCCAAACGCTTTTGTGAACCGCTCGGTGAACTGTTTGAGTTGTACTTCCTTGTTCATGTCGTCACTACCAGTCGCTCGATGCGCCGCCGCCGCCGGAGTCGCCGCCGCCAAAACCGCCAAAGCCTCCTCCGGAATCGTTCATCCCCCAAAAACTGCCGCCGCGTGGATAATGGCCTGGAAAGCTGGCGGGAAGAAGATGGGAATCACGCCACCTCCTCCGCCGCGGCGGTAGCGGCGCTTGGACGCGGTCCGGCTGTTGAGATAGAACATCAGCAGCACAAAGCCGACGAAGACAATCATCTCCACCGGGATCGCCGGCTCAGTAGCGCGTGGGCGGCTGGTGCGGATCGGCGCGGCGCCGCTCACGCCTTTGGCCGCCAGCACCTTGTCGCCGATGGTACGCGCGGCCGCAATCATCGCGTCGCCTTAGTGATTCTCGCGCAACGCCGGGCGCATCTCACGCAGAACGGAGCCACTGAAACCGTCCGGCAGAATCGGCTCAAGCCCGTGGCCGATTTCGAGGCGGCTCTTGCGCTCGCGCCGAGCCAGCAACAGCAGCGCGCCTTCGTTCGACTTCTTTTGTCCGATGCCCCAGGCGCGATAGAGCGCGTTGGCCACGTCGGCCACGGGCTAATTCTCAAGCGAGAGGAGCGTGACAAACGCCAATTGCACACCGGTTCGATCTTCAAGGTCCTTGCAGTAGCACTCGATCTACAGCTTTGAAGCAGTGTCGATCACGTGCGAAAAATCGCTCACGTAGCCTTGTGGCTTGAACGATGTGAAGTCATAGCCCCAGGCGGCACACGCGGCACGCAAGGCGGCGAGAGCGGCGCGTTTCATCGAAGTCAGCAGGCCAATTGGCTCCGGCCGACGCGCAAGCCATTCAGCCGTCCCACCACCGTCACGCCCATCGCGGCAGGCCGGAACAACTCGTTGGCCGTAGCCTGCACCGACTCCGCCGTTACCGCGTCAATCTCCGCCACAATCTCGTCAAGCGTTGCAAAGCGGCCGAAGTACAACTCTTGGCGCGCGAGGTTCGACATGCGGCTGGATGTGGATTCGAGGCCCAACATCACCGAACCCTTTAAATGGTTTTTGCCGCGGTCCAGTTCTTCCTGTGGCACGGGCTCGGTCTTCAACCGATGCAACTCCTCGATCACCAGCTCCAACACCTTCGGAACCGACTGGATCGAAGTGCCGGCGTACACCGACAGCACGCCGGAATCGCGATAGGCGTTCAGCTCTGAGAACACCGCGTAAGCCAAGCCGCGCTGCTCGCGAATCGTCTGGAACAGCCGCGAGCTCATGCTGCCGCCCAGCAGCGCGTTCATTACATACGCGCTGAAGCGCTGCGGATGCGCCACCGGATAGGCCGGCACGCCCGCCAGCATATGCACCTGCTCGAGCGACTTCTTGTCTTTCAATACGATCCGCGCCTGCGGCTCCGGCGGGCCGGCCTGCTTGCGTGGCACACGCGCGGGAAGCGAGGCAAACTCGGCCGCCACCATATCCACCACCTGCTGGTGCTCCAAGTGCCCCGCGGCAGTCACAATGATCTGCCCTGGCGTGTAGACCGAGCGGTAGAAGTTGCGTACCGTCCGCGCGTCGAAGGACTTCACCGTTTGCTTGTTGCCGATGATCGACTGCCCCAGCGGATGGCCCCGCCAGAAGTTGGAGGTGAAGGTCTCGTGGACCAGATACTCAGGGTTGTCCACCTCCATCTTCATCTCTTCGAGGATCACGCCTTTTTCTTTCTCAATGTCCTCGGGGCGGAACATGGGGCGCAGCATCATGTCAGAGAGCACGTCGAAGGCGGCCGGCAAATGCTCGTCGAGCACCTTCACGTTGAAGCACACCAGTTCCTTGCCAGTGAACGCATCGAGGTTGCCGCCCAGAGAATCGAGGCTCTTGGCAATCTCTTCTGCCGAACGTGTAGGCGTGCCCTTGAACACCATATGTTCGATGAAGTGCGAGATGCCGCTTTCCGCCGGCGTCTCCCGGCGCGAGCCCGAGTCCACCCAGATGCCGAGCGACACGCTGCGTACGTGGTCCATGGCCTCGGTGATCACGCGCAAGCCGTTGGGCAGCACCGTGGTCCTGATGGCACGCACGGCATTCTTCGACGAACCGGCCCGGTTCCGGGATACTTTCATGTGTGGTGAGGGAGTCCTTCGCCTTCTATTGTACGGTGCACTGTGTATGGTACCGTTAAAGATCTACGGAAGCACCTATGGAAGCCCTCGGAATGGTCGAAACAAAGGGACTGGTCGGCGCCATTGAAGCCGCCGATGCGATGGTCAAGACAGCGAACGTGATCCTCGAAGGCAAAGAGTTTATCGGCGCCGGGTTCGTCACGGTCACTGTGCGCGGCGATGTCGGCGCGGTGAAAGCCGCTACTGACGCTGGCGCAGCCGCGGCGCGACGCGTGGGTGAACTCGTGGCCGTGCATGTAATCCCCAACCCGCACGGCGACACCGAACGCGTATTGCCCGGCAAGAAGAAAGCCGCCTCCAAAGAGTCGGTGGGGTAGAGCGGGCCCAATCACGTGCTCCGGGAATCGGACCTCGTCTCCATTCAGGAAGTCCGCGCCAAAGTCGAACAGGCCTACGCGGCGTTCCAGCAATTTCGCACCTTCAAACAGGAACAGCTCGACGCCATTGTGGAAGCGATGGCGGCTGCGGCGCGCGCCAAGGCTGCGCATCTCGCTCAGCGCGCGGTGGAAGAAACCAGCTACGGCAACACGCCGGACAAGACTGCGAAGAATCTGCTGACCTGTGACATTCTGCCGCGCACGCTGCGCGGCATGAAGACCGTGGGCATTCTGCGCGAAGACACTGAAAAGAAAGTTATCGAGATCGGCGTGCCGGTTGGCGTAGTGGCGGCGATTCTGCCGACGACCAACCCGACGTCCACGGCGATCTACAAGACGATCATCGCGCTCAAAGCCGGCAATGCTGTGGTGCTGAGCCCGCATCCGCGCGCCCGGGCCTGTAGCTGCGAGACAGCGCGGGTCCTCTATGAAGCCGCGCGCGCGGCCGGAGCACCGGAACACATCATTCAGTGCATCGACAACGCCACCATGGAAGGCACCGACGCGCTGATGCGGCATCCCCGCACGAGCGTAATCGTAGCCACAGGCGGCGCGGGCATTGTGAAGGCGGCCTATTCGAGCGGCAAGCCCGCTTATGGGGTCGGCCCAGGCAACGTGCCGGTGCTGCTGGATGCGTCGGCGAATATCGGCGAGGCCGTGGCGAAGGTGCTGCAGGGCAAGTCTTTCGACTACGGCACGCTGTGTTCGAGCGAGCAGACGTTGGTGGCGCTCGAAGCGTCGAAGCAGGCGGTGATGGAAGAACTGAAGCGGCAGCAGGCGTACTTGTGCAACGAGACCGAATGCCGCGCGGTGGCTAAGCTGTTGATTGCGCCCAACTGGCGCATCAATGCGAACTGCGTGGGGCAAGCCGCGCCGAAGATCGCGCAGATGGCGGGCTTTGCCGTGCCACCGGAAACGCGCGTGCTGGTGACGCCCATCGGCGGCGTGGGCAAAGAGTATCCGCTCTCCATGGAGAAACTGAGCCCGGTGCTCTCGCTGCTGTTTGTGGCGGACTGGGAAGCGCAGGTGCGCGCCTGCCAGGCGCTGCTTAAGTTCGGCGGACTGGGCCACACCAGTGTGATTCATACCACCGACCCCGCGCGGGTTCGTGAATACGGATTGCGCATCCCCAGCTTCCGCGTGCTGGTGAACACACCGTCGCCGCATGGCTCGACTGGAATTACGACGGCGCTCGCGCCCGCTATGACGTTGGGGTGCGGCGCGATGGCCGGCAACGCGACGAGCGACAATTTGGGTCCGCAGCATTTGATGAATGTGAGGCGGGTAGCCACCATGATTCGTAAACCGGAAGAGGCCTTTGAAACAGCGCCCAGCGGCGATGTGCCACAGATGATGTTGTCGGCCGTGGATAAGTATCTCGCACGGCGCGGCATCGGCGGCATCGGCGGCGTAGGAGCGGCGTGCCCGGCGCCTTCCGTAGCCGCGACCGTGGTCGATCGCTTCCTCGGCCAGCGCGGCGGCGCGGCAGAAGCTCCGGCGTCATCCTGCGGTTGCCCGGCTCCAACACCCGCGCCTGCCCTGGAAACCCCCGCGCCGTCCCCTGCCCCGGCGGCTGAGCCCGTCAAAGTCACCGACTTCGTCTGCGAAGCCGACGTGCGCGATGCGATGCGCGCGGGCAAAAAGATCTTCACCGGTCCGCGAACGATCATCACACCGGCGGCAAGGGAATTGGCCGCGCAACATGATATCCTCGTGACCGCCCAGCGCCCATGAGACAAGACCTCGACAACCTCCGCAAAGAAATCGATCGCCTGCTCCGCGATGGCGCCTACGTGGTGTACCACTCGCGCTCGCGCGTGGACGAGACGATGATGCCGATTCTCTGGGACACCGAACGGCATCCCGACCCCAGCGAATTTCTCGATACGGCGCTGTCGATCGGCGTCAAGCTGGTTGTGTATCACTATCGTGAGATGACCGAGCAGGTGCTCGAAGATGGCTTTGAAAAACTCGAAGCCGCGGGCCTGCCGCGCGACCGGCACCGTGAGCTCGAACGCGAACTCAAACGGCTGAAGGGCTACGTGGGCTTCACCAGCGACATTGAACTCTCGTTCGATTTCGACCGCCAGACGTACATGTATGAAGCCACCGCGCCCTGGTACAACGACTTTCTCAACGTACTCGACGAACTCGACGAGATCTTTCAGATGGGCGGCGAAGAACCACCTTCGATGGGCGGCGGCTACTTCTCGCAGAACTAAATGACGCGGCGTCCGGCTCGCTGGAATCTCCCGGTTGCCGATCCGGCCAAAGCCAAGTGGCTGGCCGCGCAACTGCATCTGGCGCCGCTCACGGCACGCATTCTGGTCAATCGCGGCTATGCAGACGCCGGCTCGGCCAACCAGTTTCTCCACCCTTCGATTGACTCGCTCCACGATCCGTTTTTGATGAAAGGCATGGAACAGGCCGCGCGGCGGTTGCTGCAGGCCGTCCGCCGCAACGAGAAAGTTCTGCTCTACGGCGACTACGACGTGGACGGCACCACCAGTATCGTGCTGCTTTCGAAGGTGCTGCAGATGGCGGGCAACGATGCCAATTTTCATGTGCCGCATCGCCTCAAGGACGGCTACGGGATGCGTCCGGAAGTGATCAATGAAGCGGCGCAGGAGGGTACGACTCTGATTGTGAGCATGGACACCGGCATCCGCGCCAACGAGGTGGTGAAGTACGCGCGCGAGTTGGGTGTGGACGTGATTGTCACCGATCACCACTTGCCCGAAGCAGAGATTCCGCCCGCTTACGCCGTGCTGAATCCGAATCAGCCGGGCTGCGAGTATCCGGAAAAGAACTTGTGCGGCGCGGGCGTGGCCTTCAAGCTGGTGCAGGCGCTGCTGCGTTTGATGGAGATGCCGGCGGGGCGCGTGAAGCGGCTCACCGAGTCGTTTCTGAAAGTTGTGGCGATTGCCACCGTGGCCGACGTGGTGCCGCTCACCGGCGAGAACCGGGTGATCGTCAAGCACGGATTGAGCGGCCTCGGCGACACGAACAATCTCGGCCTGAAATCTCTGCTCACCGTCGCCGGCTTTCAACCCGGCGAAGCCCCCACCGCTGGGCAAGTGGCGTTTCGCTTGGCGCCGCGCATCAACGCCACGGGCCGCATGGATTCGGCGCGCAACGTCATCGAACTTTTCCTTACGTCCGATCACGACCGCGCGCGCGAACTGAGCATGCTGCTGGATGAGTTCAACAGAGAGCGCCAGGAAGTGGAGCGCGACATTCTGGCGGCCACCCTGAAGGAAACCGAAGAATGGCCCGTGGACGATGAGCGCCGCGCGCTGGTGTTCGCCGGCGAAGGCTGGCACCACGGCGTGGCGGGCATTGTCGCCAGCCGCCTGGTGGAGCGTTTCCATCGCCCGGTGTTTGTGCTGGAGATCGACCCGGTGAAGCAGCAAGCGGTCGGCTCGGGCCGGAGCGTGCCCGCGTTTCATCTGCTTGAGGCCCTCGAATCGATGCCGAAGTTGTTTGTGAAGTTCGGCGGCCACCACCAGGCGGCGGGCTTGACGATGGATGTCGCGCGCTTGGAGGAGTTTAAGCACCGCTTTGCCGCGTATGCACGCGAGCGGCTGGACGTCGAGGAACTGTGCCCGCACTTCCGGATCGACGCGGAAGTGGAACTGCGCGAACTGACACCGTCCACCGGCCGCGAAGTATTGTCGCTCGGACCGTTCGGCTACGGTAATCCTACGCCGGTGCTGGCTGTCCGCGGGGCGACGCTGCGGCAGCCGCCCTCCATCATGAAAGAGCGCCATCTGAAATTCTTCCTGCAGCAGGACCGCTTCCCGCTGACCTGCAAGGCATGGAACTGGGTGGAACGGCTGGATGAGTTTCCCACCGGCGACGAGACGCTGATTGACGCCGTGTTTGCGCTCGAAGAAGACACCTACTCGGCCTTCTCCGCCACACTGCGCGACCTGCGGCTATCCACGCCATCGTTCTTGTAGCACACGCGCGCCAAAAACAAGGCCGCCGTGGCACTCACTTTTTGAAATAAGTGATTTCCGCCGCGGCGGATAGGAAAATTCGCGTTTCGTGTGAACGGCCCTAGTGGGTTCGTTTTTGCACAATCTCTTGAACCGGAAGCGGTGGGCGGCGGCTACCGCCCGTAAGCCGCGATGCGGCCTAACGTTTGAAGAAGGCCCGGACGGCGCCGGCCGTTTCGTCGGCAAAGGAATCCGCCATGCGCGGATAGAGCGGAAGGCTGAGTACTTCACGCGATGCCTGTTCGGCGTTCGGCAGGCTGCCGCGCTTGAGGCCGGCGCTGGCAAACGCCGGCATCAGGTGGAGCGGAACCGGATAGTGGATGCCGGCAAAGATGCCCCGCGCGGCGAGAAACTCGCGGAGCGCGTTGCGGCGTTTGGTGCGGATGACATAGAGGTGCCGCACGCTGAACTCGTGCGTCTTGACCAGCCGGATGCCCGGGCAATCGGCCAGGGCCGCATCGTAGCGCGCGGCCAAGCGGCGCCGGTCCGCAGTCCAATCGGTCAGGCGCGTGAGGAACGCCCGCAGGTAGCAGCATTGCATTTCATCGAGCCGCGAATTGCGGCCGACAAAGTACGATACTTGCCCGCCGGGCTTGCGTCCGCCGTCGCGCCATTGCCGCAGACGATCCGCCACCGCCTTGCCGGGCGTGACAATGGCGCCGCCATCACCCAATGCACCCAGATTTTTAGTGGGATAGAACGAGTACGTAACGTACGGCCCGTAGTGCGTTAGTGGCTTGCCGCCATGGGCAGCTCCATGCGCCTGGGCCGCATCCTGCATCAACACGGCGCCGGCTCTGTTCGCCAGAGTCCGCAGCAAGCTCAGGTGGCAGGCTTGCCCATACAGATGCACGGGTACGATCGCCGCCGTCCGTTTAGTGATGCGCCGTTCGGCATCCCGTGGATCCATCAGCAGCGTGTCCGGGTCCACGTCGCAGAACCGAATCTGCGCGCCAGTGCCGCAAATGCCGATTCCGGTAAACGGAGCGGTGAGCGCGGTGGTGAGTACTTCCTGCTTGGGGCTGTTCACGCCGGCGTCGCGGAGCGCCAGTTCAATCGCGTCGGTGCCGTTGGCGACGCCCACTGCGCGAGCGCGGCCGGGCTCCACAAACTCTCCCCACTCCTGTTCAAAGGCGGCTAGTTGGGTCCCCAGAATAAAGTGCTTGCGCGCGAACAACTCCTCCAAACGTTCCCGCCAAAACGGCGCCGCATCGTCAATCAACGCTCCGAAATCGATCGGCGGAATCCGCACGGGCGTCTTCGCCTTCATCATCACTTTCCCCGCCCCAGAAGCACCACGTCCGTCCACAGCCTGATCAACTGCCACAGTGTCTTCAGTAGAGACCTGAAGCGGAAGAACTGGCTCGTGCCGTGCAGGCGCGGGTAGTGATGCACGCCCACTTCGCACACACCGCAACCGCTCATTTCGATTTTGCGTACCAGTTCCACGCAGATGGTGCCGCTGGTGGAGGTCAGGTACACGTCCTGCACGATGGCGCGGCGCATCAGGCGAAAGTCGCAGTCGACGTCCCGAATCCGGATGCCGAAAAGGAATCGCGCGAACTGGTTGTAGATCTTCCCGATCCAGATACGGTGCCAGGGGTCGTTCCGTTCCAGCTTGAAGCCGTTCACCAAACCGACGGCGGGAGTCATCAGCGCCAGCAGTTTGGGCAACTCGCCCACATCGTACTGGCCATCACCGTCTGTGTAGAACACCAGGTCGAGGGTGGCCGCCAAAAAGCCGCTGCGCAACGCGCGGCCGTATCCGCGGTTCACCTCGTGCGTGATCACGCGCATATGGGGCGCGTATTGCTGGCGCAACTGCTCCAGCACTTCGCCAGTGTTGTCCAGACTCCCGTCGTTCACCACGATCACTTCGTGGCCGCGCGACGTCGCGCGAAGAACCGAAAACGTCTTTCCGATCAGTTCCGGAAGCGAGGGAGCATCGTTGTATGCGGGGAAAAAGACACTGATGCTTTCGGGGTTCAAGTACTCACCGGCCCAATTAACCTTTTGCCATCATCGCACACCGACCGGGATGAGGCGAGGACCTCTCGTACTACATCGCCGCAACGTCGGTCAGGCGAAAATCACGGCCGCTTTACCGATAAGTAAGTTTTTTGTGGTCCAGTCCCAGTTGGTGAAGTACCGTGGCGTGCAGATCGTGGGGGTGAACGCGGTTCTCCACGGCCTTG
>VFZP01000118.1 GCA_016871115.1 Acidobacteriota bacterium | reverse complement strand
CCGTCATCGCCGAACTTCAGCGCCAACCCCTCTCGATCATGGCTACGTCGATTACCTCCGCCACAAGCCTCTGGCACTCAAGTCGGCGTGATGTTCAGAAATCTACGTTTTCACTTGCGCGCTAACACCGATGGTGACCACCTCAACCATCACAGCTCAGAATAACACGGAAAGTAATAGGATCTAGATTCAGGATAAGAGCGGTTTCATCACGCGGCCATGCACGTCGGTGAGGCGGAAGTAACGGCCCTGGAAGCGGTAGGTGAGGCGTGTGTGTTCAATGCCGAGGCAGTGGAGAATGGTGGCTTGCAAGTCGTGCACGTGGACGCCGTTTTCGACGATGTTGTAGCTATAGTCGTCCGTGGAGCCGTAGACGAGACCGGGCTTGATGCCGCCGCCGGCCATCCAGATGGAGAAGCAGCGCGGGTGATGATCGCGCCCGTACTCCTCTTTGGTGAGGCGGCCCTGGCAGTAGACGGTGCGGCCGAATTCGCCGCCCCAGATGACGAGCGTGTCATCCAACATGCCGCGTTCGGCAAGATCGTTGACGAGCGCCGCCGAAGGCTGGTCGGTTTCCACGGCGCGGCGCGGCAGGCCTTTGACGAGCCCGCCGTGATGATCCCAGTCGCGATGGAATAACTGGATGGCACGGACGCCGCGCTCGGCGAGGCGGCGGGCCATGAGGCAGTTATAAGCGAAGGTGCCGGGCTTGCGTGCGTCGGGGCCGTAGCTGTCGATTGCTTTGGGCGACTCATTGGAGAGGTCCGTGAGTTCAGGCACGGAACTTTGCATGCGGAACGCCATCTCGTATTGAGCGATGCGGGTGGAGATTTCCGGGTCGCCATAGTCGGTGAGTTTATCCTGGTTGAGCTCGGCGAGCGTGTCGAGATATTCGCGGCGCGCGGCGGCTTCGAGGCCGGGCGGGTTGGAGAGATACAGCACGGGGTCGCCCACGGAACGGAACTTGATGCCCTGGTAGCGCGTGGGGAGAAAGCCCGAGCCCCAGAGGCGATCGTAGAGCGGCTGGCCGGAGCCGCCCTGGCCCGGCGAGATGAGGACGACGAACGCGGGCAGGTCTTGCGTGTCGCTGCCGAGGCCGTAGGCGAGCCAGGAGCCGAGCGACGGACGGCCGGCGATTTGCGAGCCGGTCATGAGGAACGTTACCGCCGGGTCGTGATTGATGGCTTCGGTGTGAAGGCTGCGGACGATGGCGATCTTGTCGGCGATTTTGGCGATGTGCGGAATCGACTCGCCGATCCAGGCGCCCGACTGGCCGTGCTGTGCGAAGTTGAAGCGCGAGGGCACGACGGGGAAGCTGGATTGCGAAGCCGACATCTGCGTGAGGCGCTGGCCGCGGCGAATGCTGTCGGGCAGATCCGTGCCGGCGAACTCGGCGAGACGCGGCTTGTAGTCGAAGAGTTCGAGTTGCGACGGGCCGCCGGATTGGAAGAGATAGATCACGCGCTTGGCTTTGGGCGCGAAGTTGGGGAAGCCAGGGAGGCCGCCGACGCGTTGGGGAGTGTCGGCTGCGCCGAGGTCGCGTTCGAGGAGCGGCGCGAGTGCGGCTGCGCCGATGCCCGTGGCCATGCGCCCGAAGAAGTATCGCCGGGTGAGGGGGTTCATTCTTTGGTCACCGTTTCGTCGAGGTTCAACACCACGCTGGCGAGGCCCGTGTAGGCAGCCAACTCGCGCGCGTCGAGGCGTGGGTCGCGTTCGGCTTCACCCTGGCGCAGCAGCGCTTCGGCGGCCTTGGTGTCGCGGTTGTACCGCGTTTGGAGTTTGTCGAGGAGCCGCGCGAGCGAGGCGCGCTCCTTCTCGCCCGCATCGCGGCCGAGCGTGACGCGATAGGCGTAGTTCATGCGTGCGGCCGGCGTCGAGCCGCCTTCGCGCAGCATACGCTCGGCGAGCTTGCGCGCGGCTTCCACGTACGTCACGTCGTTCATCAACGCCAGGGCTTGCAGGGGCGTGTTGGTGCGCGACTCGCGGACCACGCAACTTTCGCGCGTGGGCGAATCGAACGTCACCATGGAGGGCGGCGCGATGGTGCGGCGCCAGTAGCTATAGAGGCTCCGGCGGTAGAGGCCCGCGCCGCGGTCGTTTTCGTAGTTCGCGCCGCCGGCGAGTTCGTTCCACAAGCCTTCCGGTTGATAGGGGCGCACGGGCGGGCCGCCAAGTTGGTTTACCAGCAGGCCGGAGGCGGCGAGCGCCTGATCGCGGATCATTTCAGCGGGGAGGCGGAGACGCGCGCCACGGGCAAAGAGGCGGTTTTCGGGGTCGCGCTGCAGCAGGTCAGGCGTGACGCGCGAGGACTGGCGGTAGGTGGCGCTCATCACGATGGTTTTGAGCAGGCGGCGCATGTCCCAGCCGTTATCGCGGAAGTCGACGGCGAGCCATTCGAGCACCTCGGGGTGCAGCGGCCACTCGCCTTGGGAGCCGAAGTCCTCCACGGTTTTGACGAGGCCGGTGCCGAAGAGCATCTGCCAGAAGCGGTTGACGATGACGCGCGCGGTGAGCGGATTGGCTTCGCTGACGAGCCAGCGCGCGAGGCCCAGGCGATTGCGCGGTTCGCCCGCGGCGATGGCGGGGAGGAACTCAGGAACGGCGGCGGAGACTTCGTCGCCCTGTGCGTCGTAGGCGCCGCGCTTCAAGATGTAGGCCGGGCGCGGCGGACCTTCCTGCATCACCATGGCCGTGGGGACGGACGCAAGGTACGCATCGCGCTCGGCGGTGGCGACGACGGAGCGATAGTAGACATCGCGCAGCGGGCGCGACAGGCCGCTATCGAGAAACGCGGCGCGGAGTTTGCCGGCCTGCGTGGGGGTGCGCTGCGCGGTGGGGATGCGCGCGATGGCGTCGAGCGGGAGCGGATCGAGCGCAATGGCCACTTCGGCGGGCGAGAACTCTCGGTCAAAGATGCGGACGTCTGAGATCTCGCCGCGAAAGCGCATATCGTCACCGCCGCCCGCGCCGATGCGGAGTTCGGCTTTGTGTTCCAGCGGCCAGATGTTCTGATCGAACAGAATATTGAGCGGCTGATCGACGCCGTTCAGATAGATCTTGGTGTGGCCGTCGCGGGCTTTCATGGAGCCATCGTAGGTGACGGTGACGTGCTGCCAGCCGGTGGCAGTGTCGGGCAGCGGATTGGCAGTCTCCATGCGCATGCCGAGATCCGTCCAGCGGAAGATGTAGTGGAAGCGGAGCTTGCCATCGATGAGATAGATGGCCCAGCCGCTGCCTTCGAAGTAATCTTCCATGCGCGAGAGAATGGTGGCGCGCTTGACGCCGGGCGCGGCTTTGAAGCGGGCCATCAGGGTGAACGGGTCGCGAAAGTTGAAGCGGCCTTTTTCGGTGCCGAGCTTCACTTCGCGCGTGCCGTCAAAGCCCGCGTCGGGGAGAGTTTCGGCGGCCACGCGATTTTCGCCTCGTTCCCATGCGCCCGCTGCGGTGCGCTCCCACGCCTGCTGTTCGCGCACTGCTTGCGGCTGCGCGGCGTTCCACGCGCGTTGCGCGGCGGCGGCGCGGGCATCGAGTTGCTGGATGCGCGTTTCCTGCTCCGCGGTGGGCGCCTTGATGTAGGGCGCTTCGTTGCCGAAGTTGAAGACGAAGCCCTTTTCGCGGGGGATGTTGTTGAAGAAGGCGAACATCGAATAGAAGTCGCGCTGGCGGAGCGGGTCGTACTTATGATCGTGGCAGCGCGTGCAGCCCATGGTGAGGCCGAGCCAGACGGTGGATGTGGTTTCGACGCGATCGGCCACGTACTCCACGCGGAACTCCTCGTCCACGATGCCGCCCTCGGCCGTGGTGCGGTGATTGCGGTGGAAGCCGGTGGCGATCTGCTGGTCGCGCGTGGCATTGGGCAGCAGGTCTCCGGCGAGTTGCTGGATGGTGAATTGATCAAAGGGCAGGTTGCGCGCGAAGGCGTTGATCACCCAGTCGCGCCAGGGCCACATGGTGCGCACGCCGTCTGACTGGTAGCCGTTGGTATCGGCGTAGCGCGCGGATTCGAGCCAGCGGATGGCCATGCGCTCGGCGTGGCGCGGGGAGGCGAGAAGACGGTCGACGGCTTTTTCATAGGCGCCCGGCGTGTTGTCGGCGAGGAACGCGTCTGCTTCAGAAGGCGTGGGTGGCAGGCCGGTGAGATCGAGCGTGACGCGGCGGAGCAGCGTGGCTCTTGACGCTTCGGGCGATGGTGTGAGGCGTTCGCGTTCGAGGCGCGCGGCGACGTACCAATCGAAACCGGCGCGCGGCCAGGCGGCGAGCGTTTTCAGTTCCGGCCGCGCGGACTGACGCGGCGCGATGAAGGACCAGTGTTGTTGCCACGGCGCGCCGGCGTCGATCCACGCGCGGATGGTTTCGACGTCGCTCGCCGGCAATGCGTCGTGCCCGGCATAGGCGGGTGGCATGCGCAGGGTTTTGTTGGTGGAGGCCATGCGCTGGTAGACCAGGCTTTGGGCCGCGTTGCCCGCAACGATGGCTTTGCTCTTCGCGCCGCTTTCGGTGTCGAGCCGGAGGTTCGCTTTGCGGTTGCCCGCGTCGGGGCCATGGCAGGCAAAGCAACGGTCAGAAAGAATGGGCCGGATGTCGCGGTTGAACTCGGGCGCGACGGCATGGGCGGCGGAAGCGGCGAGGAGCAGGAGAAGGATGCGCACGGTGCTTTCGACTCCGATTATAGAGGACAGCGGGTTCGCTATACTCTTGGCCACGCAAGCGAGGAATGGATGAACTTTTCAGCGGACAGCGTAGAGTCCTGGAGTAAAGACGGGATCGAGACCGTGTTCTTCGGCGGCGAAGCGAAACAGCTGGCGTTGACGATGGCGAGCGTGCCCGGCACCACCGATCATTACTTTGAGTGGAACGGCCAATCGAATGCGTGCCACAACGCGGTGAAGGCCATCGGGCTGACCGGGAGCGAGCTGCAAATTTAATTGCTGGCGAAGGCGGCCAAACAGTTGGGGGAAGCGCAGTTTGCGATTGCGCTGGCCTTCGATGACGATGTGCTGAAGGAAGTGACCGAGCGGCTGCGAGTGATCTTCGGCGAACGGTTCAAAGCGACGGCGAAGAAGAAGAAGGATGCGCCGGCGCCGAAACAGGATTACAGCACGATCCGGTATCTCGATCTCGAGGGCAAGAACCTGCAGGAGCTGCCCGCGTACGTGCAGGAAATGACGGCGGTTGAAACCGCGCGTTTGGCGCGCAACCCGAAACTGGATTTCGGCAAAGTGTGCGAGGTGCTGGCGGCGCTGCCTGCGTTGAGGGAACTGACCTTCACCACCACGCAGGTTCCGGCGCCGAAGAGCATCGGGCGGCTGCGCGCGCTGGAGATACTGCAGCTCGATGGCTTCACGGAGCCGCAGGCGTTTCCGGAAACTTTCGCGGAGTTGACGCAATTGCGCGAACTGCGGATCATGAGCGGCGCCGATGTGATTCTGCCCGAGTCTTCCGCCGCGCTGGCGAATCTTACCTCGCTCAGCATTCGCGCGCTCGGCTGGCAGGCGCCCGTGGAGATTCACAAGCTGACGAAGCTCACGAACCTCGATCTGGAGCATTGCCGCTTTGCGCGCGTGCCGGAGGGGATGGCCGGCATGGACGCGGTGACCACGGTTTTTCTGGGCGGGCAGAGCGCCGTGGAGTTTACGCAGTTGCTGCTGGTGGTGGCGCGGATGCGGAACGTGACGGAGTTGCAACTGGCAACGCACGAGATACCGGAAGAGATCGGGCTGTGCCGGCAGATTCAGGTGTTGACGGTGTGGGGCGCGCGGCAGATTCCGGCGGGCATCGGGAAGCTGAAGCAGTTGAAGCAACTGGTGCTGAGCATCGGAGACTTTGCGGCGCTGCCGGAGGCGGTGGGCGAGTTGACGAACCTGACGCTGCTGAATGTGAGCGAGAATTCGTCGCTGTGCACGCTGCCGGATAGCCTGGGCAATCTTACGCAGTTGGAGAATCTGTTTTTGAATGAGAACCCGCGGTTGACGCAACTGCCGGAGAGCGCGGGCCGGCTGAAGGCGCTGAAGTCGGTGCGGTTGTCGGACCCGGAGACGGTGGCCGGGGTGCCGGCGAGTTGGCGGGCTTTTCTGAGCAGTGATTAGAGCGGCTGGAAGTCCGCGGCAAGGAGCGCGAGGATCTGTTTTTTGGTGGCGCGGTAGCGGTCCTTGTGGTTGTAGCTAAGCGTGCTGCACACGAAGCAGACGGAGATGGGGATGGAGGCGGCGCCGTTGGTGATGACGATGAGGTAGTCTGAGCCGCAAGGCGACAGGGGCTCGGAGGTGAGCTCGAAGCGCGGACATTGATATCGAGAATGTCCGCCGGCTGGAATTGGGGGAGCGGCAGGTATCGGTTGATGTAGTCCTGCGCGGGCTTGTAGATGCGGCTGGGCGGAATGATGTTGGTGATGCGGCCGGTGCTGTCGCGGAAAGGCTCGCCTGTGACCGGATCGTGAATGATGATCGGCGCGCGAATCGCACGGCCATCGCGAACGAGCGGAGTCAACAGCGCGGAAAAGTCGCCGCCGCGAAAGGCTTCGGGGAACCAGTTCGCCTCGCGCACGTTTTCGATCGTCTGGCGAAGCCCCTCATAGTTGAAGCTCCAGAAGGTCTTGTTGCGGCCGTCGTAAATCTTCGGGGCGTACACGGGGCCGCCGGCGAACACACCGAACTGATTCCGCCGCAGCCGGTTCTTTTCGCGCCGCGTCTGGCCGGGCAGGAGTCCGAGATTGAGAAAGTAGTTTTCGGCCGCGAGCTTGTCGTTGCGCAGGAACTCAAACAGCGTTCCGCGGAGTTGGTTGGTGCCGGACTTGAGGGCGATCTGCACCACCGCGCCGTTGTTCTGGCCATACTCGGCTGAGTAGGAACTCGTTTGGACTTTGAACTCCTCAATGGCATCGATCGACGGCGTGAAGACCATCACGTTCACGCGCGAATTGGCGGCGGTGACGCCGTCGAGCGAAATCTGTTGGTTGTTCTCGCGCTGCCCGTTCGCGGTGAGCGCCACTGACCGGCCCGGAATCGGGCTGCCCGCGCTACCGTCAAGCCCTTGCCGCAAGCCGAACTGCACGCCCGGAGTGAGCACGGCGAGCGTTGCTATGTTGCGCCCGTTGAGCGGCAGTTCGACGATGCGCTTGTTGTCTATCACCTGGCCCACCGCCGCGTCCTCGGTCTTCAACTGCACTGTCGCGGCCTGGACCTCGATCGTCTCCTTGGTGTTGCCGACGGCGAGCAGAAAATCGAGGCGGACCTTTTGTTGGAGCTGCAGGCGAATGCCGGTCTTCTCCTGGGTCTGGAACCCTTGCATCTCCGCCGTCACGGTGTAGTTGCCGATCTCGATGAGCGGAAACGAATAGTTACCCGTGTTGGCCGTGGTGACGGTGCGACGCTCGCCGGTGTCGGTGCGGAGGAGGGTGACCCGCGCGCCCGATACAACGGCACTGGTGGAATCGGTGATCGTGCCCAGGATTTCAGTGGACGTCGTTTGCGCGAAGCCGACGGCGCAGAGCGATAACAAAAGGGTCAGACGCCACATTGGGTGAGAGCTCATCACCCCTGGCTGATTCGCCGCAAGGATCTCGCGCTAGACGAACTCGATCTCGAAAATCCAGCCCGCTGTCGGGCTGTCGCGATTCGGCCAACCCGGGTGAATGCCCGCGTCGCAGCCGTAGAACTTGCCGTTGAAGTAGGCGAGGCCATGCGGGTCGCTGGAGCCCGGCAGGAAATCCACCACCTCCAGCGTCTTGCCTGTTGCGACGTCTTGCCGCGACAGCGCCGGCTTGCCTTCCTTGTGGCTCTTGCTGTCGTTGCCCAGCACCTGCCACATCGTCTTTTCGTTGTCGATGGCGATGCCGTGATAACGCACGCGGTCAGGAAACTGCTGGTAGAACGGGATCATGTAGTCCGGCTGCCAGGTCCTCGGGTCCACGCGGATGTTGCCGCGCAGGCGGAGCGAGGACAGCCACAACTTGCCGTTGTCCCACAGCGCGCCGTGTGAGCCGCCGCCGTCGAGTCCGGGAGGGCCCAGCGGAATCTGGCGATGGCTGATCACCTTTGAGTTCATGTCCACCTGGAACACGCCCTGCGGCGGCGCGTTCGCCACCATCCACACATAGCCGCCGCCCACGGCCATGCCGCTCATGTTGCGGCAGGGCGTCACCACGGTCTTCAGCACTTTGCCGGTTTTCCAATCCAGCAGCCACGCATTCTCGGTGAGGACTTTCGGCTCGGGCAATCCGTATGACTTGGCTTGGTCGCCGGTGAGTTTCTGCTCGCCGACCCACAGGCCTTCCGGGGTGGCCGAGAGGCCGTTCGGAAAGCTGCCGTCCGGGGCTTTGAACAGTTTCGTGGTCTTCGCCATCCGCTTGACGGCTTTCTTCGCTGGCGCCTGCGCAAACGCGCGTGCGCCCGCGGCCAGGGCGAGCGAGGCGCCGAGAAATTCCCGTTTGGTCATATCGAGCGAAAGTCTATCACGACAAGAGCGAATGAGGTGACGATCGGCCGCTGCTCGCCTAGTGCGGCGGCGAGCAACGGGTGCTTCGCGACCAGAATCTTCCTAGTAGCATTGTGAGTAGCATGAACTGCCGCACTGTGTGGGTGCTGATCGCTGCTTCGGCTGCGTACAGCGCGCGTCTTGACTATAACCGCGACGTCCGCCCGATCCTTGCCGAGAACTGCTTCCACTGCCACGGGCAGGACAGCAAGAATCGCATGGCCGGCCTGCGTTTGGACACGTCCGCCGGCGCCGCGCGGGCCATCACGCCGGGCAAGCCTGGGGCGAGTTCGCTCTACGCGCGCATCTCCGCGGAACAGCCCGCGCGCCGTATGCCGCCCGTAGCTTCGAACCGGAGCCTCACGGCGGAGCAGGTCGCCGCGCTCAAACGCTGGATTGAAGAAGGCGCGGCGTACGCATAGCACTGGTCCTTCACGCCGCCACAGCGTCCAGTCGTGCCAGCCGGCGAGAACGCGATTGACACGCTGGTGCGCCGCCGCCTCGCCGCCGATGGCTTGCAACTGAATCGCGCTGCTTCGCCCGCCGCCTGGCTCCGCCGCGTCTCGCTCGATTTGACGGGCCTGCCGCCCACGCCCGCCGAAGTGGACGCGTTCGTGGCTGACCCTGCGTATGAGCGCGCCGCCGACCGTCTGCTTGCTTCGCCCCGCTATGGCGAGCGGATGGCGATGGACTGGCTGGACGTAGCGCGCTACGCCGACACGCACGGCTTTAACAACGACGCCGAACGCTCCATGTGGCGCTGGCGCGATTGGGTGATTGAGAGCTTCAACAGGAATCTCCCTTACCACCGCTTCATCACCGAGCAACTTGCCGGTGACCTGCTTCCGAAGCCCACGCTCGAACAACGCATCGCCACTGGCTTCGGCCGCAACCACGTCATCAACTCCGAGGGCGGCATCATCGACGAAGAGTACCGGGTGGAGTATGTGGTGGACCGTGTGCGTACGCTCGGCATGGCGTGGATGGGCCTGACGCTCGAATGCGCGCGCTGCCACGATCACAAGTACGACCCCATCTCGCAGCGCGATCACTACCGGTTGTACGCATTCTTCAACAACGTGCCGGAGTTGGGTGAAGACGGCCGCGTATCCAACGCGCCGCCCATGATTCCGGCACCCACCGCGCCGCAGCAGGCGCGGCTGCGCGAACTCGAAGCGAAAGTGGCGGCGCTCGAGAACAAGCGTTGGCCCAAGGCAAGGCTGCCCAAAGAGCCCGGCGTTGCGCTGATGCGCTCTGCGCCTCGTCCGGACAAGGCGCAATTAGAGCCCGTCGAGATTTCAAAGCGCAGTGCGTTCACGATGTCCGCGTGGCTGAACCCCGATGCGGCCGACACGGACGCGCCACTGCTTTCCGCCATGGATTTCGCGCGCAACCCCGCGGCCACCACGTACGGCAACGGCATTGAGCTGCGCCTCGTGTCAAGGGCGGTTGTGGTGCTATTTCGTGACGGTCTCAACGAAGCGCCGTGGACGCTCTCCAAGTCAACCCGGAGCGTTGACGCGGAGTGTACCTATGACGAAGCGCTGGTGCGCAACGCGGTGGCGGATGAAACCGCGCTGCTGGATGGCGACGTCATTGCCGCGCCGCTGGCCGGGCATGAAGCCATCACCCTGCGCGGCGCGGTGCAACTGCGGTCGCGCGGGCCACAGTTTGATGAGAACCACCTGCGCTGGGCGGCGGCGGCCGGCCTCACCGCAGGCCTGGCCTTCGATGCGGCCAACCGGCTGGAGATGGCCGAGGCCGAGAACGCGCGGCTCCGGCGGCAATTGGAACTGCAGCACGACATGGTGGGCGAGAGTCCGCGCATGCGGGCCGTCTACAAGTTCATCGCGCGCGTCGCGCCCGCGCCCACCAAGGTGCTGATCACCGGCGAAAGCGGAACCGACAAGGAGCTGGTGCCGCAGGCGATTCACCGCAACAGCCCGCGTGCGCAGAAGCCGTTTGTGGCGATCAACTGCGCTTCGCTGGGCGAAGCTCTGCTTGAAAGTGAGCTGTTCGGACACGAGAAGGGCGCGTTCACCGGCGCCGTTACCCAGAAGAGGGGAAAGCTGGAACTCGCGCACACCGGCACCGTGTTTCTCGATGAGCTGGGCGAGATGCCGCTGCTCACGCAAGCCAAGCTCCTGCGCGTGTTGCAGCAGCGCCAGTTTGAGCGGCTGGGCGGCACGCGCGTGATGGAAGTGGATCTGCGCGTGGTGGCCGCCACCAATCGCAACCTGTCTGAAGCGGTGAAGGCCGGCACGTTCCGGCAGGATCTGTTCTATCGCCTGAATGTGGTGTCGATCGATTTGCCTTTGCTGCGTGACCGGCGGGAGGACGTGCCGCTGCTGGCCGCTTATTTCATCACGCGGTTCGCGCAGCGCATGGGGCGGCATGTGGAGGGTCTGTCTCCGGAAGCACGCGCCTGCCTGCTGCACTACGATTGGCCGGGCAATGTGCGGGAACTCGAGAACGCCATGGAGCGCGCCGTGGTGATGGGCACGTCGAGCATGATTCAGCTGGAGGATCTGCCGGAGTTAGTGGTGGAGGCGGGCTCGCGCGCAATTGCGTTGGGCGAGGGCGGCTTTCACGCGGCGGTGGTGGAGTGCAAGCGGCGGCTGGTGCTGGAAGCGCTGGACCGCGCTCAAGGCAACGTCGCGGAGGCGGCAAAGCTCCTGGGGTTGAACTCGAACTACCTGCACCGGCTGATGAATAACCTGGATTTGCGGGCTGAGCGAAGTTAGTCAGCCGCAAGCAGAGTCGGCAGCAGGAACGTGACGGCGCGGAAAAAGCAGAGCGCCACCACGGCGAGAGCGATGCGCGCGGCCCAATCCCAGGCGCGGTCCGTGTTCACTGACTTGTTCGGTTCGTCCGCCACCCAGCCCACGGCGAAACCGCCTGCGAGTCCGCCAATGTGCGCGCCCATATCGATCATCGGGATCAGCAAGCTGGCGACGATACCGTACACGAGCGCGCGATAGTAGACGGTCTTGATGGCCGCGCCATAGGCGGTGCGTTCCCACTTTACGCCGTGCGCGAACATCGCGCCCATCAGCCCGAATAGTCCGGCCGAAGCGCCGATCGACAAGCCCATCGGCCGCCACCAGTGGCTGAGCCAGAAGCCGGTGATGGTGGACACGACGAAGATCACCCACATGCGGCTGGAGCCATAGAGCTCTTCGGCATGCGCGCCGACATCGAGCAGCGACCACATGTTGAACATGATGTGCATGATGCCGCCGTGCAGAAAACCCGCGGTAACCAAACGCCACCACTGCCCCGCCAGCATCGCCGGACCGAACTTGCCGCCGAAGGCAATCAGCGTGCGGCCGTCAATATCGGTTAGCGCATGTGGATTGCCCGCCTTCATCGAATAAACGATCGTGGCGACGTAAAGCCCGCTGCACACCATCACCAGCAGAGTGGCCAGAAACCGCTGGCCCGGCAGCAGGCCGCCCAGCAGATCGTCGGGCATGCGCAGATCGATGGCCCGCACGCCGAGCGCTACGCCGCAGTACTCGCACTGCTTATCGTCTGTTGTGATGAAGGCCCGGCAGTTCGGGCACATCCGCCGCTTGTCCACAGCTCCCTATTGTCGCCTGAATCAACCCGCTTGTTACAATCGGGATTCGTACAAACATGGCGAAAAGCGAACGCGAACTGCGCGAAGACATCGTCTGCATCGGTCAACTGGTTTACCAGAAGGGCTGGGTGGCGGCCAACGACGGCAACATCTCCATCCGTCTGGCGCCGGACCGTATACTCTGCACGCCCACGGGTGTTTCAAAAGGCATGATGTCGGTGGACGACCTCATCGTTGTGGACCCGCAGGGCAAGAAGGTAGCCGGGGCGCGCGAGGCGACGAGCGAGATTTTGATGCATCTCGCCATCTACAGCCTGCGGCCCGACACCGTGGCCGTAGTGCACACGCACCCGCCCACCGCCACCGGCTTTGCCGCGGCGGGCCGCCCGTTAAACCAGGCGATTCTGCCCGAGGTGGTGGTGAACCTCGGCTGCATTCCGCTGGCCGCCTACGGGCTGCCCGGCACGCCTGCGTTGAGCGATTCCATCAAGCCGTTTGTGCCCAAGTACGACGCGATTCTGCTGGCCAATCACGGCGCGGTCTGCTACGGCGCGGATGTGTGGCAGGCGTTCTTCCGCATGGAGACGCTGGAGCACTATGCGCGCATTGCGCTGGTGGCCGAAACGCTGGGCGGCGCCAATCTCCTGCCGCGGCAGGAAGTGGCGAAGTTGATCGAAGCGCGGACGCGGTACGGCGTGAAGTCGAAGGCGACGGGCGAGCCGGGGTGCCCGGTGGCGGCGGAGGACTCGGGCGCGACAGCGGCCGCGGGCGGCGCGGGCGAGACGTTCACGGTGACGCGCGCGGAGTTGATCGCGCTCGTGGAAGAGGCGATGCGGGCGGCGGGGAAAGGGTAGCACCTCGATCGCTTCATGTCCGATACGTATCTGCGGCTCGTCCCGGAAGATCCCAGGTTCGTCCCGCCAAGCGGACCGATGAGGTGCAGTTCGTCGACAGTGGCGAGAACTTTGAGCGGGTGCTGTGTCCAAGCTGCCGGGCTGATCTTACAGACTCCTGGCCATTGCTGATGGAAGAAGCGTCGAAACTCAGGTTCTCGGAACTCCGCGTTCAAACTCCCTGCTGTCGCACTTTCACTGACCTGAATGGGCTCGTGTACACGTGGCCCGCCGGTTTTGCGAGATTCGTGCTGGAAGTCTCATATTCTGGGCCGCTACTGACGGGACCCGAGCGCCAGAAAATTGGACTACCCCAACACCTCGACTTCCGCCCAGTGCACCTTGAGCGGCGCGTCTGCGGCGCGGGCGTCAATCACCGTCACCACCGGTTGGCCGGCGGCGGCGTCCGCGGTCCACACATGCATCGTCTCCTTGGGCCACGGCGCGGGGCCTTCGTTGCGCGCACCGACCTACTGGCACTTTACACCGTTCAAGCGTAGCTCCGCCGGCGCCGGGCCTTCGCAGCCGAGACGCACTTCGGCGCGGCTCACCTTGGGCCCCGTCGCAATGCGCAGCGCGAACCAGTTGCCAGCGCCCACACTCTTCGGCAGCAGCGCGGCGCTTGCTTCGTCCGGGCCCCAGGTGTCCGTATACGTCGCCACGTGCCGCCGCGTCTTACCTGCGAGCGTCGAGAGTTTGCCGCATTCGTTCAGCACGGCCTTCGTATCTTCGGCGCGCTCCATCGCCGTCTGCGAGTCCATGTAATTGAACAGGTAAACGCGGTCCGCCCCGCGTTCGAGCATCGCCGCTGCCGCGCCGCGCACGGTCTCAAGCGAATTCTTCTGAATCGCGTAGGCGTGATACGGGCGGATGAGCAACTCGAGGCCCGCGGCCAGCGTCACGCGCGGCGGCAGCAGGCGGCGCCACAACTCAATGGGCATGTCGGTTTCAATCGACGCCCAGAACGGCGTCACCACCACCATATCCACCAGCCCCAACTGTCACTGCGGATCGATCTTGCGCTGCGCGAGATCCCACGCGGTGTGGATCCATTTGTGCGAACCTTCGCGCGAGGCGGCGGGCGTGGAGGCGAGCATCGGCTGATCGTCCGGGCCGTTCGCATCGTAGCCGCGCCAGATCGGGTCCCACACTTCGCTTGCGTAGCTGGTGCGCATGGAGTTGGCCGAGAGCATGAGCTCGCGCACCTGGGTGCCGGAGTATTGATCGATGAATCCGGCTACCTTCTCGGCGTCCAGCCTTTCGCCGGCGCGCGTGAAGAAGTAGTGGCTGTTGTCTTCGTTCAGGCCCAGCGCCGTAGCGCGGTCGCCAGTCGGCGCGGCGGCTGCGGCGGCCACCGCCGCGGGCAGGGCGAGAAACGCGCGGCAAAGCAGGATACTACGTTCCATCGAACAGGCGCCGCGCGGTGTTCCATAGGATGTCTCGTTTGGACAAACGGGTCCGCTTTCAACTCTCGGTTCATAAGTGCCTCAACCCATGGTCTTGCCTTGCCCGGAAATCGTCCCTTCGACGCTCACCGTCTTTCCTGCGAAGTCCTTCGGCCGTTCGATCAGATCCGATACAGCCGCTTGAGGGGCCCCGCTGAAGGTTCCGTAGAGGCTCGGCATCTGCATCGCCCGCCATACAAAGAAACCACCGGCAAGGAATACCAGTAAACAGAGCGCAATAATCGTTCGCATCGCTAGTCCTTTCGTCCTTTCGCCTTCTCAGTTGCCTGCGTTGCTCGCTCAAAGAATGGCTCGAACCGCCTGCCGTACACAAAGGCGTCGAGCAGGATCAGGTTCTTTCTCACTCCTCTCACCGATGTTTCGTAGTCCAACTGGCCGCTTGGATCGAGCGCGGGAGCTCTTATCGCAGCGAGCTTGTCCGCTTTCGAGCCTGGCTTAACCGCTGCGTAGTAGTCGTGCTTGTAAAAGTCTCCAAGACTCAGCCCCGCGAACTGAGCCCGGAACTCTTTCGCTCGCAGCTGCCTCGCCGCTGGGCTCTCCAGCCGCTGAAAGAAGAAGCTCTTAATCTCAGCGCTCGCCGGGTCCATCGAGAGAAACACCTGAATCACTCCTCCTTTTCCTGGTACATTCACTCCTTGAACAACGCCAACCTTCGCCGAGCCCTTGAAGACGCTGTAGACCGTGTAGGGAGTCTCGAAGGTTTCGTAGATCGGATCAAGATCGCCTCCCAGCCGGGCCTTGAGGCCCTTGAATATCTCCGCGCCGTCCTTCAGCCGCGGTAACTCGTAGAGGTCCTCCCTGAAACTCGTCATCTCCGGATAAAGATATTTGTATTTGTTTACCGGGTACTGAACAAATGGAGCGCAAGCATGTGGCGTAGGGTAGGTGGCGCAGAGCAAAAAGCAACGTGAGGAGCCCGGACCAAGTCGCGGAGAGTTGGAGCGCGAGAACGCGCGGCTACGGCAGGAGAGTGAGCGGTTGCAGCGGGAGATCGAACGCCT
>VFZP01000117.1 GCA_016871115.1 Acidobacteriota bacterium | reverse complement strand
CGGAGAACTTCTGCGCGCGGTGGTCTGGCGGGCAGAACTTTTTGCGCACGGGCGAAGAGGGCGCCGAAGTTTCCATCGACCCGGACGGCAACGTGTACCCGTGCTGCCTGAAGACCCGTCTGCCCGTGGGCAACGTTCTGGAGGAGTCGCTTGAAAGCATCCTCGCCCGCCGCGCGGCGGACCCTGTCTACCAGGCCATCTCTGCCGGCGAGCCGCAACGCATGGGGCTCAAACACGGCTGGAGCGAAGAGATGTTTCTCTCCCGTTGCCGCACCACCACACCGGCAGGCGTTCCCTATGCCAACCTCTGCATCGGGTGCGACCGCTTTCACGACGAGGTTCTATCCGCCTCGCGGCCCGGGCTGGTGAAGATTGCCGCGACTACCGTTGAGTGACCGCGGGCTGGAACCCCGCCTGGTGCGTGGCGATGGCATCGCGCATCTGGGCCACCAGATCGGCGTGCTGGGCCGCGACGTTGAAGCGTTCCGCAAAGTCTGACTCCAGGTGATAAAGCTCGACCCTCTCCGGCTGCGTGGGATTGGCGAAACGCAGTTTCCACGGGCCTCGGCGCATGCCATACAGCGCGCCGGCGTGATAGTAGAAGAAGTCCGCTCGCTGGCGTCCGGTGTTCTCCCACAGCAGAGGCGCGAGATCGCGGCCGTCGAGCACCAGGTCCTTGGGCGCGGTTGCGCCGGCCAGACGCGCGAGCGTGGGAAATATGTCGAGCGAGGACGCCACATCGCCGGAGACGCGGCCCGGCGCAATGCGGCCATTCCAACAGGCGATGAACGGCTCGCGGTAGCCGCCATCCCACGTGGTGCCTTTGCCCTCGCGCATCGGGCCATTGGAGCCGCCGTAATCACCCAGTTGGACCGTGGCGCCGTTGTCGGACGTGAACAGGATGAGCGTGTCCTGCTCCAGCTTCAACTCGGCAAGCGTCTTGCGAATCTCGCCAACCGACCAGTCCAGCTCCTCCACCGCGTCGCCAAACGGTCCGCCGCGGCTCTTGCCCCGGAAGCGTTCACTCGCAAAGAGCGGGACGTGAGGCATCGTGTGCGCGAGGTAGAGAAAGAAGGGCTGCTTCGCCGCAGCGGCCTTACGCAGAAAGCCGGTGGCTTCGGCGGCGTAACGGGCGGTGAGCTGCGTCTGATCGGGATCGCTTCCAAGCACCTGTTCGTCGCGCATCAGCGGGACGCCCGGTAAAGTGCGGTAGCGCTCAAGTGCTTTGGGCGAGCGCGCCTGGCCGCCTCGTTTCCGCGCGATCTCGTCGTAGATCACGTTGGTGGTGAGGCTCATGTCGTTCGAGAACGGGATGCCGAAGTAGTGATCGAAACCGTGTCGCGTAGGCAGATACGGCGGCAGGTGGCCCAGGTGCCACTTGCCTACAATTTGCGTCGCGTAGCCCTGCTGCTTCAGCAACTGCGCGATGGTGAGTTCGGAGTCCGGCAGGCCGCCCTGGGAATCCGGAAAGGGCACGAAGTTGATGCCGCTGCGGACGGGGTAGCGGCCCGTCATTAATGCGGCGCGGCTGGGTGAGCACAGGGGCGCGGCGGAGTAGAACTGCGTGAAGCGAATCCCGTCTGCCGACAGACGGTCAAGATGCGGCGTACGGATGGTGGGGTGGCCGTAGCAACTGAGGTCGCCCGAACCGAGATCGTCGGCGAAGATCAACACGACGTTGGGGACCTTGGTCCGGCGTTGGGAAAAGGCAGGGGTGGCGGCGCTGACGCCGAATCCAGACGCGCTGGAAGAATTCTCGATCCTCACCAACAACTACTCGGCCGAGTACGGACGCAACGCAGGCGGCGTGGTGAATGCGGTCACCAAGTCCGGCACCAATACGCTGAAAGGCTCGCTCTCTGAGTTCGTGCGCAACGACACGTTCGACGTGCGCAACTTCTTCTCGCTGCAACAGCCCACGCTGCGGCGCAATCAGTTCGGCGGGAGCCTCGGTGGTCCGGTGGTGTTGCCGAAACTCTGGAACGGCAAGGACCGCACGTTCTTCTTTTTCTCCTATGAGGGGCTCCGCGAGAGCCGGGCCACCACCAACTCCACCCTGGTGACGCCCACGGCACTGGAGCGCACGGGCGACTTCACGGCGTCGGCACGCCGGCCCAATGACCCGGCCACCCGCGCCACGTTTCCCGGCAACGTCATTCCACGCTCGCGCCAGGATCCGGCGTCCTTGAAGTTCCTCGAGTTGCTCGTGCCGCTGCCCAACACACCAAGCGGCCAGCACATCTTCAACGCGCCGGAGTCAACGCGCTCCAATCAGTCCATCACGCGCGGGGATCACTCGTTAAGCGGCCAGCAGCGGCTTTCGGTCCGCTACTTTGACGACCATACCCGCAGCCAGGCCACCGCTGGCCTGCCCATTCTCCAATCCGACGTCCGCTTTCACACCTATAACGCGATGGTGAACCACACCTGGACGCTGTCGCCCACGCTGCTCAACTCCGTGCAGTTCACTTACTTCGGCGTGAATCTCACTCGCGGACCGCTGCCGCTGCTCGACAACCTCAACGACGAAAAGCTTGGCGTGCGCGCGCCTTCCGACACGCCGAACCTGCCCACCAATTGGCGCGGCCAAGTGAACGGCTACTGGAACATGGGCCAGGACAACTACGTCACCATCAATCGCGGCGCCGCGCAGATTGTCAACAACGTGAGCCTCACCCGCGGTTCGCACATCATGAAGGCGGGCGCCGAGTATCGCCGCACGAAGTCAGACCGGGATACCGCCAATCTCACCGATCCGCAGTTCACCTTCGACGGGCGGTTTTCCACTATCACCTACGCGGATTTTCTGCTGGGGCTGCCATCGGTGATGAACCAGGGTTCGCTGCGCGTGAACGCCGTGCGCTCGAATGCCACAGCCTTCTACTTCAATGACGACTGGAAGCTGCGGCCGAACTTCACGCTCTCGCTGGGGCTACGCTGGGAGCCGCTGTTCCCGTTCTACGACGCGCGTGACCAGATGTCGATGTTCCGGCCCGGCAGCAAGTCCACTGTGTACGCGAATGCCCCGGATGGCCTGGTTTACGTCGGCGATCCGGATGTGCCGCGCTCCGGCATTCCGCGCGACTGGAACAACTTTGCCCCGCGCGTGGGATTTGCCTGGTCGCCTTTTGGCGACGGCAAGACTTCGGTGCGCGGCGGCTACGGCCTGTTCTACGATTTCCCGGTGATCCATCAGTTGAGCGGCTTCGCCAACACGCAGCCGTTCTCCGTGCAATTGCAGTTCAACGAACCGAAGTCCTTCTCCGATCCCTTTGCCGGCGGGCCAGCCCGTTCCCGTACAAGCCGCCGTCAACGGCCGAGGGCCGGCGGAACTACCGGTTCGTCACGCCGGTGGTGGTGGGCGAATCGCTGGACCCCTCGCTGGGCACGGCGTACATGCAACAGTGGAACCTCAGCGTGCAGCGAGAGACTGTGTCAGGAATTGTGGTTTCGGGCGCGTATGTGGGCTCGAAGGGTACGAGTTTTTCCGTGCTGCGCGAGTTGAACGCGGGTATCTTCCGCGCGGGCGCCACCGGTGCGAATGTGAACGCCCGGCGGCCGTTCAGCCCGGGCGTGCTGGGCAGCATCTCCAGTTACGTGCCGCTCGGATTCTCCACTTATCATGCGCTGCAGACGACAGTGAACAAGCGGTTCGCGAAAGGCTACTCCGTTCTCGCCAACTACACCTTCGCGCGATCGATCGACAACGGCTCGGTGGACGCCTTCGGTGGCGCGCAGAATCACAATGACTGGACGCCGGAGAAGGGACTCTCGGACTTCGACCTGCGCCACCGCTTCGTCACCAGCTTCCTGTGGGAGTTGCCTGCGCCGAAGAGCGGCATCGGCAAGTGGCTGCTGGGCGGCTGGCAATTCAACGGGATCTTCTCGGCGTCCACCGGCCGCTCGTTCTCTGCCACCAGCGGCGTGGACCGCGCTTTGACCAGCGCCGGCACGCAGCGCCCGAATCTGGTTGGCGATCCGTTTCTCGATCCGAACCGGCCGAAGAACGATCTGCTGCGGCAATACTTCAATCCCGCGGCCTTTGCGCTGCCGCCGGTGGGCGCTTTCGGCAACGCCGGGCGGAACATCATGAAGGGGCCGGGCTCGTATAACCTCGACTCTTCTTTGTTCCGTATGATCCCGATTCGCGAACGGATGAAGCTGCAGTTCCGCGCGGAGTTTTTCAACACGTTGAACCACGCCAACTTTGCGAACCCCGCCGCCAACATCTCGGCTGCCAATACGCTAGGCCGCATTCAGAGCGCCTCTGCGCCGCGCATTCTGCAGTTCGGTTTGCGGCTGGTGTTTTAAATCAAGGGCGCGGAAGCCTGGCGCGCGGATCGATGCGGGCGAGGCGGGTGAGCAGGTACTCCACTTCAGCGACCGCGGCGGCGCTCATCTTCGAGCCCGGCTTGCGTTGCGCGTCTGAGGCGATCATGCCGCGGCGCATCATCACATACTTGCGCACGGCGAGACCCACGCCCTGCTGCTGCTCATAGCGGACAAGCGGCAGATGGGCGTCGAACAGATCGTGCGCCTCATCGCGCGCGCCCGCTTTCATCAGCCGCACCACGTCAGCCAGCATGTCGGGAAACGCGTAGCCGGTCATCGCGCCGTCCGCGCCGCGCTCCATTTCAAAATCGAGGAACAGGCCGCCGTTGCCGCAGAGGATCGACAGCGGCCGGAGCGAGCCGTCTCGCTGGAGGCCGCGCAGAGTGGAGATCTTTTCGAGGCCCGGCCAGTCCTCATGCTTCAGCATCACGCAGGACGGGTTGTCCATCACGATGCGGCGGATCACGGCGGGCGTCATGATAACGGTGAGCGTGAGCGGGTAATCTTGCAGTACCCACGGAATGTCCGCCCCGATCTCTTCGACGGCTTGCGCAAAGTACGTCACGATCTGGTCATCTGTGCGTAGCGACGGGGGCGGCGCGATCATCACGCCCGCCGCACCTGCGTCCATCGCGGCTTTCGCGAGCGAGGCCATGGCGGCGAAGCCGGGCGAGGAGACGCCCACTACCACGGGCAGTTGCGGCGCACGCTGGATGAAGCGCTTGGCCACAGCCACCGCTTCAGTCTGGTCCAGCTTGGGCGCTTCGCCCATGATGCCCAGCACGGTAAGGCCGGTGGAGCCGGCGGCGGAGTAAAAGCCGGTGAGCCGGTCGATCGAATCGTAGTCAATGTTGCCGGTTGCGTCGAACGGTGTGGGTGCGATCGGGTAGAGACCGCTGGCGTTTGCGTCGAGAGCCATCGTTCGATTATCGCTCTATCGCGCGTAGTAGCCGGTTTTGTGGCGCACCTTGAGGCCCGGCTGGCGGGAGCGGATGACTACTTTGCGGAACGTGCGGTCGCGCTCCGGGTGCGTGGAGGCGTAGGAGAGTTCGTAGGACGATTTGAGCTGATCGCGAATCGCCGCGAAGGCTTCCTGCAGGTTGCCGGTGACGGCGTCAAAATCGGCCCCTCCGGTTTCAAGCGCCAGGCGGTTCATCACGGAGATGCCGTACTTGTTGCGCGCCGTGAGGCGGCCGTCGCCGGCATCGATGTAGCGGATGCAGAAGATGGGCGCGCCGGCGGTTTGCGTGGCTTCGATGGCGTCCAGCAGGTGATGCGCGCTGGAGTTGTCTTTCCCGTCGCTGAACATCACGATACCCTTGCGGTGCTGGTCTGGCGAGCTGAGCTTTTCCTTCACGGCGTAATAGATGGCGTCGTAGAACGCGGTGCCAGCCTCGCGTTTCTCATTGGGGGGGGCCAGCAACCTGTGCCGCGGGTGCGGCCCTTGTTGTAGTTTTCCAGCGCCGTGAGCAGCTCTTCGTCGTTCCCGTTGAAGTCAGTCAGCAGGCGGATGCGGTTGCCGAAGCCGACGAGGAATGCCTGGTCCGCCGCGGGTGTCATGACAGATTGGATGAAGGCGCGGAGATCGCGGCGGTGCTTCTTGGTGAAGTCGTCCTGGCTGCCGGAGCCGTCGAAGAGGAGACCGAGCGATAGGGGCAGCCAGGCGCTGGGCGCGGAGAATGAGATAGCCTGACGCTCGCCGTCTTCAAAGACGTCGAAGTCGTCGCGCGTGAGCCCGGTGACGAGTTGGCCCTTCGCGTCCCGGACGGTGATGGGCAGGCTAACCACTTGGACGTCGGCGCGGAAGGTTGCTTCCTGGGCAGCGAGCAGCGAACAGGCGACGGCGGTGAGCAGGAGCCACGACTTCATTTGGATGAATACGGAGTGGGCGAATACGTTCCGGCGATCAGTTTGACCGCGCCGGCTTCTGGTACGGCTCCTTCAGATAACGCGCTGCTTCTTCCTGCGCGCCCTGCGTATTGTCTTTGGTGCGGATGGCAAGCTGATATTCATTCACGGCGCGCTCGCGCTGATCGGTGATATCGAAGATCTTGCCGAGGTTGATGTGACCCCACACGTCTACCCATTTCGGCTCGCCGTCGCCGTTCAGAGCCGACCGGAATTCGTTCGCGGCGGACTGATAGTTGCCCTGCAGGAAGAACAGCTCCGCCACGCGGTAGTGCGCCAGCGCGCTGTTGCGGTTCACGTCGAGCGCCTTCTGGTATTCCTTCAGCGCGTCGGCAAACTCGCTAATCTCGGCAAACATCTCGCCGCGGCGGATGGCCACCGCCACGCGAACGTTGTTGTCCAACCGCAGCACGCGGCTATTGGGATCGATGATCACTTTGCGCGGGCGGCCAAACGTCTCGGTGACAAACTCGGTGGACGTGCCCACCACGTCCACGGTCTTGAACTCCGGGTTGCCTTCGGTTTCAATCTTCAGTTCCACGGGCATGCGGAACGTATCGAGGTCCTGCGCGATCTTGCCCATGATGCGGAAGCCGGTCTGCGTGCGGAACACGGTGTATTCCAGCTTGAATTCGGGCGAACCGGTGGACTCCGTCCATTGCACGAAGAAGCCCTGGAAACTCCGCCCGGCGGCTTTCTCGGCCACCTTGCGGAAGTCATCCGTCGAGGCGTTCTTGCCGGCGTACTGCGCCAGGAAATCTTTGAAGAACGCACCGAACTTGTCGTCTCCCATGATCTGCCGCATCATGCCCAGCACCGAGGCGCCCTTGGCGCCGGTGACGGCCCAGTATTCGGGCGAGTAATCTTCCAGGCGCGCGGCCTGCGTGATGGGCGGGTCGTCAATCGTCAGCGCCTCTATATAGAGATCCCTCAACTCTGCTTCGTACGCCGCCTGGCCAGACTCCTTCTCCACCCACAACAGCTCTGCATACCGCGCACCGGCGTTGGCCAGCCAGATATGGTTGCGCGACGTAGGCGAAACGTTCAGGCCCCACCACTGCCGCGCGGTCTGGTTCACCAGCAGGCGAGTGTTGGCCGGATTCTGAATCGCCTTGGAGCCCAGGAAAAGCAAGCCCGGCGCGGCGTACCCGTTGGGCGCGCCCGCCTCGGTTTCAATCAGCGTCAGGTTCGCTTGCGGCGGCACGCCGAGAATGGGCGTCAAGAACGTCATCACCTTCGACATTTCGGCCGCATGGGAAGCCGCTGCGGCGGCGTTGGCCCCGCGGAAA
Organism: Acidobacteriota bacterium; assembly: GCA_016871115.1. Classification (GTDB taxonomy): domain Bacteria; phylum Acidobacteriota; class Terriglobia; order Bryobacterales; family Bryobacteraceae; genus VFZP01. The sequence goes on along the minus strand of VFZP01000117.1, from coordinate 7,911 downwards.
TACACCTCCGTGGTGATGCCCGCCTGCGAGCCGCGATACGCATCGCCCCTCACTATCGCCAAGCTCCCCGGAAAAGTGGCGCGCTGCGTGTCGAACTCAAACACCGCTTTGCCGGCGGATGTCACTGGCTTCGACTCGAGCCCGCCCGCCACCACCTTATAGCCCTCCGGCACGCCGATCTTCAGCGTCGCGGCAAACCGGTCCGCTGTGTACTCGTTCACCGGGAACCAGCGCGCGGGGTAGAGCAGGTACGCAGAGTCGGATTGAATCGACGCAAAACGCACGCCATAGACCGGCGACTCTTCGTTGCCCGTCAGCCGGCCGTCGTAGTCGAAAATCACGGTTGCGGCCGTGCCCTTGGTGAGCGGCTCGGCGAAGTTCACGCGGACGGAAAAATCAGTCTGATTGCGATTGGCGTTCAGCACGCGCCCAGCGCCATCCAGCACCTTCGACACATTGAGCGAGTTATGTAGTTGAAAGACGGCGTAGATGATGCTATCTTCAACCGGCGCAAACCGGACGGTAGCCTTGGCGGCCAGCGTCTGCGTGCGCGGGTTGATCTCCGCCTCGATCTGGTAGTGTTCAACGTCGATGCGTGGGCGGCGTGCGTCCTGGGCGGACGCCACGGTGGACGCGAGCACCAGTGAAACAAGAACGGCTGGCTTACTGACCTGAACGGAGGACGTCGGCATGCGCAATCACCTTCAGCACAATCTCGGCGGCCTTATCCATGGGCTCTTCGTCAGTAGACAGCTTGCGCGCGACTTCCTGCAGGCCCATTTGTACAGACAAACGCGCCTCACCTCCTGCCAGTAACCGCCGGGCCTCTGCCGCCAGGCGTTCACCGGTGCAAGCGTCCTGAATCAGTTCGGGGATCACTTTCCGGCCGGCCACCAGATTGACCATCGAAAAAAATGGCACGTCGACCAGAAAACGGCCCATCCACCAGCTCCATGGACTGACCTTATAGAAAGCGGCCAGGGGCGTGCCCAGCAACGCCGCTTCTATAGTAACGGTACCACTGGCCGCCAAAGCAGCGTCGGCATGGGCAATCGCATCCCAAGTCTCGCCTTCAATGTGTTGGATGGACGCGGCGCGCAGCGGTTCCTGAAAAGTTGTTAAGTTCATGCGCGAGGCGACTCCTTTTGGCGTTGCCAGCACCAGCGAGATGCCGGCGGCGGCCAAAATGCGGGCGGCCTCACACACCACCGGTAGGTGGCGGGCGATTTCGCCGGGGCGCGAACCGGGCAGCAGCGTCAGCAGCGGCCGGTCCGGCGGAAGATGGTGGCGGGCAAAGAAGTCCGCGCGCGGGGTTTCGGGGCCGACGAGGCGCGTGAGCGGATGGCCGATGTAGGTGGCCGGGATGCCCGAGGCGAGGAAGAAATCCTCCTCAAACGGGAAGATACACAGCAGATGGTTCACCACGCGGTGGATGGTTTTGATGCGGCCCTTGCGCCACGCCCATACCTGCGGCGCGATGAGATAGATGACCGGGATGCCCAGGGCGCGAAGCTTGGGGGCGAAGCGAAGATGGAAGTCCGGAGAGTCTGTGAGGATGGCAAAGTCCGGCCGTTCACGCTCGGCGGCAGCGAGGAGTTTGTTGAATTCGCCCTTGATGCGCGGGATGTGGCGGATCACCTCCACCAGGCCGACGACGTTGAGGTTGGCCGCGTCCACCACCGTGCGCACCCCGGCTGCGCGCAGGCGATGGCCGGTGCAGCCGAAGAACTCGGCCTGCGGCAAACGGGCTTGGAGGGCGCGCACCAGGGCGGCGGCGTACAGGTCGCCCGAGGCTTCGCCGGCGGAGACGAGAATCTTCACGGCTGCGGGAGTTTAGGATAGCAGGGCGCCACTCGCCGCCGCGACGTCCAGGCGCGGACTCAGAACAGCAGCTTCAGGCCGAACTGGATAACGCGGGCTTCCACAGTAGTGCCGCGGATCTTCCCGAAGTTGGCGGGCGCCGTGAGGTCGGCCGCCGGATTCGAGAAGTTCACGTGATTGGGCGCATTGAAGGCTTCCGCACGAAACTCGGTGCGGAACCGTTCGGTGATCTTCGTGGTCTTCAGCAGGCTCAAGTCGACGATCGCCTGGCCCGGGCCGAAGAGCATGTTACGCGCCGCACTTCCAAAGGTGAAGGGCGCCGGAACCGCAAAGCCGGCCGGATTGAGGTAGCCCTCGATGTTCCGGTTGGCGGCGTAGAAATCCGCGCCCGTCGTATTGGCGCGGTTGGCGTACCAGCCCGCCTGATTCGGGTTGAACGACACACCAAACGGGAGTCCACTGCGGAACTGCAGGATGGAAGCCACGGTCCAACCGCCCAGGACCTTGCCCGCGACGCCGGGGTAGTTATTGAACGGCAGGTTGTAAGTCAGCGACGTGTAAGCCACACGGCGCCGGATGGAATCGCCGTTGCCGCGATCAAGCGCCGCGTTGTAGGGATTCTGCGGCGTCCCCACAATGGCCACGTTGTCGAGTGTCCTCGTCCAGGTGAAGTTCGTCTGCAGATACAAGCCGCCCGAAAAGCGGCGGATCAATTCGATCTGACCTTGGTGCGTGATGGCGTTGCCATTCGTGTCGAGCGCCAGAATGCTGGCCCACGGCTGGAACGGCCGGCGCGATTGAATGGTGCCCGGCGCTTGGGTGAGCGGCAGATTGCGTTCGTAGTTGTACCAGGGCACGCGTGTGGCGCGGTTGCCGAGGTAGGTGACGCGCACACCGAAGTTGCCGGGCAATTCGCGCTCCACCGTGAGGTTCCACTGCTGAGAGAGCGTGTTGCGGATCTGCCGGTTGACGGCCGTCAAGCTGGGGTTGGCGGCGATGGCGCCCTGTCCGGGGAACGGCGCGGCGAGCGTCAGCGTCGGCGAGGTGGCGCCGCTTTCGAAAGTCTCCGAAAGCTGGAACGGCGCGTTGGCTTGCGAGATCTGACGGAGGCCGATGTAGACCGGGATCACGTTATAGAACATGCCGAAGCCACCGCGGACGACGGTGCGGTTGTTACTGAAGGGGCGATATGCAAAGCCGAGGCGCGGGCCAAAGTTATTGTGATCGGCCAGGATCACATTGCTGCCCCAACCGTTCGCCTCGGAGCCGACGATCGGGTAGGCCGTGAGCAAGCGCGGGATCGAAAGCGGCGCAATCTTGCCCCCCTCGCTGCGCACAACGAACACGCCCTTCTCCAGATCGAAGTTCGCGAAGGAGCCATCCCGCTCCTGAACCTGCGTCTGCAGCATATAGCGCACGCCGAGGTTCAGCGTGAGCCGCGAATTCACCTGCCAATCGTCCTGGAAGTAGGCGCCGTAACGCGAGTAGTGGAGCAGGTTGACCAGCGTGGGCGTGCCGCGGACCGCGGTGATCGGATAGCCGAGGAGGAAGTCGGCAAAGGGATCGCCCGCGTAGCGGCCATTAAAGGTGAACGAACCGAGTTGCGCGCCGCCCACGGCGGGGTTCGACGCGATCCTGCTGAAGGCCACGTCGAGGCCGGTCTTGAACGTGTGCCGCCCGCGGACGAAAGAGAAGTTGTCGGTGAGCTGATGGTTCAACTGCGGGGAACGGTCCGCGCCGCCCGAATCGTAAATCCGGCCGTAGACGCCGTTGAAGGCTACGTTCGGCAGTCCGCCGATGGGCAGCGGACCGTAGAGGGTGGGGAACAGCGACAGCGGATCGAAGCTCGTATTCTGGCCCACGCGAATGGAGCCGTGAGTGAAGTAGGAATACCGAAACTCGTTCTGCTTCGCGGAGGCAAAGGTGCGATTATAAGTGAACGCCGCACTCTTGGTAATGTAGCCGCCATCGGCGAAGTTGCCGTACTCCTCCGGTCCGCCGTTGAAGACAAAGTACGGGGATCCCTTGGAGTAAGTGAGCACGGCGTTCACCGAGTTGGTGGAGTTTATGTTGTGGTCGACCCGGGCGGAGTACCGGTTGACATCGATCACGTTGCCGACGTTGGCCACGTAGTTCAAGCCCGTGCCGGCGGCGGTGGTGCCGGGCGTGTTGGGCAGCGGCATGAACGACGCAAGCCGCGCCGCGCGCGCATCGATGCGGCCCGCGGGGATCTGATTGTTCGCGAAAGGCATGTTGTTGTTCAGCGGATCGCGAATCGCGGCCAAGCCGTTGAAGTTGCCCTGGCGCATGGCCGTGGTCGCGTAGGGAAAAAAGGCCGTGGTGGCCTGACGCTGGCGCAGACCCTCGTAGCTGCCGAAGAAGAATGTCTTGTTGCGCACGATAGGACCGCCGCCGCTCGCGCCGAACTCATTCCGGTTGAAAGGCGGGCGGATCTGGCGGTTGGCGTTGTTGAAGTAGGCGTTGGCGGAAAGCGCGCGATTACGGTTGAATGCGAACAGCGAGCCGTGGAAGTCATTCGTACCGCCTTTAGTGATGATCGAAATCGCCGCGGAGCCTTCGTGCTCGGCCTTGGCGTTGTTGGTCTCGATCTTGAATTCCTGAATCGTATCCACCGAAGGCGTGGTCGAAAGCTGGGTGCGGAAGGAATAGGCCGCGCCGCCGTTGCCGGTGTCGTTGATGGCCACGCCATCGATCGAGAAGAAATTGCCGCCCCAGTGCAGGGATCCGCCGAGCTTGGGATTGGACGGCGAATCGGAGGCGTTCCCGGCGGTGATGAGAATGAGCCGGTCGAGCGTCCGGCCGTTCAACGGCAGCGTCACCACCGCGTGAGTGTCGACATTGTTGGCGATCGATGACGAGTCCGTTTGGATCACCGGCGCGGCCGAGGAAACGGTCACGCTCTGTTCCACTGCACCGGGCTCCAGGCGAAAGTCGGTCCGGATGGTCTGGTTCAGCAGCAGGCGGAGGTCATTCACCTCGGCGGCACGAAAGCCGGCGAACTCCACGCGGATTTTGTAAGTGGCAGCGGGCAGATTGGGCAGGGCGTACTCGCCCGCCGCGCCGGAGGTGGTCTCCGCCAATGTGCCCGTGCCGAGATTGGTGACGCGAATTGTTGCACCCGGCACCGTGCCGCCGGAGGCGTCCGTGACAGTGCCGAGCAGGGCTCCCGTCGTGCTTTGGGCAAATGACATCGCAGTGCACAGCGCGAGCAGGACCAGAAATCGTTGCATGAAAACCTCCAAGTTGGGCGCGCCAGAGAGTTGCCAACGCGGGCTGATGCACTATCGTACCGCATTCAGCCGCCCCGCTCCCGGTCGGGCGTATAGTCGAATCAACGCATCCGCCGCCCCGTCAATGGCCTTCTTGGCCTCATCGCCATCCTAGTTCGTAACGGCAAGCACGGCAAAGCCGCGCTGCGGCGACATCCGCACCACCGCGAAGTTCTTCATGTTCGTTCCATAGTGTTAGTGTTGCAGCGCGTTGCCCCCCCCGGCCATCGCGCAATCTTCGCCGCGAGACGAATGGAGTATGCGATAGTCTTGAACAGGGCGCGTTGACCACCTGCGCCCTTCACCTGATCCGCCACAAGCTTGGACCAGTCACTGAGCGGACAATGGACGCTACCGGCCGGCCCGAGAGCGGGGGATTATCTACTGCCGGGCCATTCATCGGCGTCGGTTCGGCATTGCTCCGGTGGGGCCACGGCTGATCGATCTTGACGGGCGCGCCGGCAGCCAAGTCTTTGGGGAACGTCGGGGCCAGATCGGGGAACAACGCCCCGAGCGTTGTTTCACAGTCCAGTTTTCCCTGCTCGATCAATCGCGCAATCATTACGGCAGGCATCGCCTTCGTATCGGAACCAAAGTGCCATTGGCCGGCGGCCGCAGCGAGCACCTTCTCGCCCGATTTGCGCACGCCCCAGTCGTCTGTGCAGCCGTGCCCCTGCAAGTAAGAAGAACGGCGATGGATCTCGGGAAGCACGTGGGAAACCAAACGGTGCTCCTGGTCGATTCGGCGCGACCAGCACCCCGCTAACTCATGCTTGAGCGGCCCTGATTCTCCGATACCGGAAAACGGATCCCGTTGGACATCGAACTCGACACTTCTCACAGACCCAGCTTCGCCACCGTATCCTCGATCGTCACTCCGGCTCCTCGTTCAAGAGCAACCAACCGGCGTCGCCGCATCGGCTTGGACTTCAAGAGATAGGCCGCTGCTCGCTTCGAGGCGACTTCTCGCCTACCAAGGCTCACTTCGCAGGGGACCCGCTGGATGACGGCGCAGCGTGGTCCAGTGACGCGACGCCTTCTGGAACGTTCAGCCGGACAGGCAAGGGCGCGTTCTTCTTCATCGGCCAGACGCCGCCGTAGACTGAGCCTTGTCTCCAGATCCACAAGGAGCCATCGTTGAGAATCGCGAAGGAATTGTTGCCCGCGGCGAACACGGTCGAGACGCTCTTCAGCCGCAACGGCACGATACTCGGCTGCGCTGTGCCGGTGAAGCCATTGCCGACCTGGCCCCAATCGGTGTTGCCCCAGACTCGGGTGGTGCCATCCTTCAGAAGCGCCAGAAAATGCCGTCCTATCACTCCGCCAGCCAGCGCCGCCACGTTCGTAACGCCCACCACCGGGATCGGCGTGGCGCTGTGGTCTTTGTCATCACGCCGGCCGTTGCCGAACTGCGCTTGCACGTTATTGCCCCATACCCAAACCGTGCCATCTTTCTTAAGCGCCGCCGCGCCGCCGGTGGCCACCACTGCGGCCACGTTGTCGAGGCCTGGCACCTCGGCTGGCAGGCGGCGCGGCTCATCGGTGTAGGATTTGTTCACACGGAGCACACCTCAGGAAAGCACCTTGCCCGCCGAGGTGAGAGCCAGAACGTGCCCAGCTCCCGCGCTGATCTGCACCACGTCGCGCACGCCTTGGACGCGCACTGGCTTCCATCCGACACGGTCTGTGCCGCGAAGGACGTCGGCAAGGGGCAGTCCGCCGTACACCGTATTGGCGTCTCTTCCCCAAGTGCTTACCGTTCCATCTTGATGCACCGCGAATCCGGTCTCGCTCAGGGCGGTCACTTGGACGACGTCGCGCAAGCCGGCGACAGGTGTTTCCGATCCCGTCTGGCAGCGTTCGCCACAGCCGAGTCGGCCCTCGCGCCCCGAGCCAAAGGCCATTACCGTGCCGTTTTCCAGCAAGACGTAGGAAACACCATCGCCGGCGGCCACATCGATCGCTTTGCCGGGCAACGCGATGGGTACATAGGCCGTGGCTTGGCCGCTTGAATTCGGGATGGTCGCCCGTGGCCCGAGTTGGCCTTCGCGCATGTCGCCCCAGCCGCCCACCGTGCCATCGGTGAAGAGCACCAGCTTGTGATACTCGCCGGTGATTTTCTTCACCGGTTTGGCGGACTGCGCTAGGGCCGCGCTAGCCAGTGTGGCTAAGAGAAATAGCCGTGTCATTCGATTGCTCCTATCACCACGCCTGTGTCGCGATGATGCGCACGGGCTTCCGACATTGTGGCATCCGTCCGAAGGGATGCCCGGTCGTTGAACGCGGCTTGGGGCTGATAGCTCAGCCGGGCGCTCCAGGATTGCCACCATCGCCGGATTCCAACTTCGATACTTTGGCGCGGCCTGGCGTCACAATCCGATAGCTCAGAAAAGCGCGCGCGAAATGCCTCGGTGGACGAACCGCGTGGAGATCTGTCGATCCTTGTGGTGAGCTGGGTTGCCCGACCCAGTTCCCGTTTTAGCGGAAGACAGGCGGAAGACAGAAAGAAGGCTCATCGTTGTACCTGTGGTTGTTTGCGCACCATCTGCAAGCACTGACCGCGGCGATTGACGTCGCCGATCAGACCCGCCGGCTTGAGGATGCCTCTCGGATGATACGGTTGCTCCGAGGAAGTATCCTGCCCACTGGCGTAGCGGAGACCGGGAGTGCCGTACCACGGCGCGGCGGCTCTGGTGCAAAATCTGGGTTGACACTGGCTTGATACCGTTTCGGTCCGCGGGTCTCGATCGAACCCGACTCCGATCACGCTGCCAACGCGGCTCGCCAGATCTCCGGCATC